>NZ_JBJJXK010000003.1:0-383470 GCF_045765165.1 Wolbachia endosymbiont of Trichogramma kaykai | reverse complement strand
CATAGCGAGCAAGGTTAGATGAGGTTTCAGCAGAACAAATTAGATAGTAAACCGGTATCGCATATTTAGTATGAGGCAGAGTAATGTCAACAACTTCAGCACCATTTTCTTTTAAATTGGAAGAAACTTTTTCCCAATGATGAACGATTTCTTCTGAAATCCCATCCATTCTATATTCTTTTGGTATACCAATGCGCTTACCCTTGATATCACCATTTATAAGATTAGAGAATTTAGGCACTGGTCTTTCGCTCGATGTTGAATCTTTTTCATCATAGCCACAAATTGTTTCCAGCATTAACGCTGAATCAGAAACGGAACGGGTAATTACTCCTGCTTGATCAAGAGAGCTCGCAAATGCAATCATACCAAAACGCGAACACCTTCCATAAGTTGGCTTTATTCCCACTACTCCGCAATAAGCTGCTGGTTGACGTACAGACCCACCAGTATCGCTTCCTAATGCTCCAGCGCATAAAAACCCAGCAACTGATGCTGCAGATCCACCAGATGATCCACCAGGAACAACTTTTTCTCCGTCACTTTTTCTAATCCATACATTTTTAACAGGACCAAAATAGCTATTTGTGTTCGCAGAGCCCATAGCAAATTCATCCATGTTAAGTTTACCAAGCATGGCTGCTCCACTTTTTAAAAGCACATTAGATACCGTAGATTCATAAGTAGGGATGAAATTTTCCAGCATTTTTGAGCATGCTGTTGTTTTTATTCCTTGTGTACAGAATAAATCTTTAACACCAACTGGTATGCCCATAAGTGATGAAATATTATCTTTTTGTTTCAAAAAGTATTCATCTGCTATTTTAGCAGCTTTTATCGCGATTTCTGGGGTTTTTGTTACAAATGCATTCAGTTGCTCATTTTCGACTGCATTAACATGCGTCTCTACAAGCTCAACAGCAGAAAAATCCCCCCGCCTTAGTCCATCATGCATCTCTGTAATAGTGAGCCTTCTCAATTCATTCATTAATATTCAATTTTAGCGAGGTACTAATTATAACAACAGTAGGGCAGAAATCTATATATTTATGATCGAAAATAGGAATACAATCAAGATCAATTCAGATTTCTGAAATAGACTGATTAGTAGTACGTTTTAAATGTTGTGTCGGCACACAATGCTGGAATCACAAGCCCTAAGGGCCTTCATATCTAGATTTCTAAAATCAAATATCAATATCATGCACGTTAAGTGCATTTTTATTTATAAAGTCACGACGTGGTTCAACTATATCACCCATTAGCACCGAGAATATACTATCTGCTTCCTCACAATCTTTTATTTCAACTTTTAACAGAGTTCTAGTTTCTGGATTGAGTGTAGTTTCCCAAAGCTGATCAGCATTCATTTCACCAAGGCCTTTAAATCTCTGCAGAGTTAAACCTTTTTTACCATAATCCATCACTATTTTTGCGAGTGCACTTGGAGACTTTATTTTTATTTCAGTTTCTTGCAACTGTAAAAATGAATCACCATTAAATAAGTCAATTATGTTCTCAAGAGAACTCAATATATTCCGTATTTCTTTGCTTTCAAGCATACTAAGCGAGAATACATATTTGTCTGCTAACCCTTGAAACAATTTAGCAATGTGAATTTCCTCATCTTTCACTTCTACTTCCCAATTGTATTCACTATACATCAATTTTAAATATTTTAATATCTCATCAGCAGAGAATAGAGCATTCTTTTTGCTTAAAATTAGCAATGATTCTAAGAGATCTTTTGGTATTTCCCTATCATAATTTTTACTAATGTTTGAAATACTGAGACACTTATTCAAAACGAAACGCAAATCTTTGCCTACACCATTTAGTGTTAATCTTTTAATCGCTGAATTTACTATATAATCTTCAAAAGTTTCATCATCTTTGATATAAGTATCTTTAGCATTTTTTGTAACTTTATAGAGAGGTGGCTGCGCTATGTATAAATATCCTTTTTCAATTACTTCACGCATATGTCTAAAAAAGAAAGTTAGAATCAAAGTTCTTATATGCGAGCCATCAACATCTGCGTCTGTCATGATGATAATTTTATGATACCTAGTTTTTTCAATATCGAAGTTCTCACTCCCTATTCCAGCCCCAATTGCCGTGATCAGAGAGCCAATTTCTGCAGATGAAAAAATACGATCCAGCCCTGCACGTTCTACATTTAGAATTTTCCCTCTTAAAGCAAGTACCGCCTGTGTTTTACGATTACGTCCCTGCTTTGCAGTACCACCTGCTGAATTACCCTCTACTATAAATAATTCCGATAACTCAGGAACTTTTTCCTGACAATCAGCAAGCTTTCCAGGTAGAGTTGCAATATTAATATTGTTTTTATTTTTAACTAACTCTCGTGCTTTTCTTGCGGCTTCTCTTCCTTTTGCTGACCTAATCGCTCTTTCTACTATACTTGCTGCTAACTTGGGGTCAGTTTCAAGTATTGTACTAAACTTGTCAAAAACTATGCTCTCTACAACCGCCCGCGCTTCAGAACTGACCAACTTATCTTTTGTCTGTGAAGAAAATTTAGGATCAGGCATCTTGAGAGATAAAACACAAGTTAAGCCTTCTCTAACATCTTCTCCAGTCAAATTCACTTTTGCCTTCTTCAAAAAACCTTCATTGTTTGCATAGTTATTGATACATCTGGTCAGTGCAGATCTAAACCCCGCCAAATGCGTACCACCATCCCGTTGTCTTATATTATTTGTGAAGCATAGCATATTCTCATAGTAGGAATCATTCCACTCCATTGATATTTCTACACTGGTACCTAGATCTCTTACATTATCTCTAATGCTGGCAATTTTAGTAACATGTGTCTTATTCTTGTCTAAGTACCGTACAAAATTAGCTGTACCAAAATTATCCTCAGACTCTTTACCATCGTTAAAATGAGACTTTACATGTGGTTTATTACGGAGATCACACAAAATGATCTCAATATTTGAGTTTAAAAATGCCAATTCTCTGATGCGACTCTCAAGAGTGGAGTAACTAAAATCAATACTACTAAAAGTCCCCGTTGATGGCATAAACCTTACTCTAGTTCCTCTTTTATTTGTGTTTTCATTAATTATCTTTAAAGATTCAACAGACTCACCATCTTCAAAGCGCATAAAATGTTCTTTTTTATTGCGCCAGATGGTTAATTCCAGCCAACTAGATAACGCATTAACAACTGAAATTCCAACACCATGTAATCCTCCAGAAACCTTATAGGAATTGCTGTCAAATTTACCTCCTGCATGTAATTGGGTCATTATCACTTCTGCTGCTGATATCCCTTCCTCTGGGTGAATGTCTGTTGGAATGCCACGACCGTTGTCGGTTACAGAAACTGAACCATCTTCATTTATGCTAACTTCAATCTTACTGCAATACCCAGCCAAAGACTCATCTATCGCATTGTCAACAACCTCATACACCATATGGTGCAAGCCTGATCCATCATCAGTGTCACCAATATACATACCCGGACGCTTTCTCACAGCATCAAGACCTCTTAGGATTTTTATTGCGTCAGCGTTATAGTTACTTTCCATGGAATTGCTTTATCTATAAATATTAATTAATACTACATTTGTATGTGCTGATTAGCAACATCTTTAAGTTGAGAGAAGGATCCTTGACATATAGATAAAACATAACATATCACCTATACGAAGCGGTTTTACATGTTATTTCAATACATAAACTGAAGTTCAAATAATCATACAAACTCCGCCTCATATCTCAAGATAAATGGCTACAATCAAATACAATTTACTTTTTTATTTCAATTGGACTTTCTAGCTCAACAAAGGATAAGTTGCTCATACACTCTTCTAATATTTCATTCTTTTTATCATTGTTTAATCTATTGCCTAACTCTTGACACCTTCTCTCAAGAGCTGAATGCGTAGTCGTAATATACCTTACTGTTTCAGATGACAACTCTGGTAACTCGCTACTGATCCTTTCTTGTTCTGCTCCAGAGAAATTGGTGAAATTGGCTATGGCCATTTTAGGGAATTCCTGTGTGATCGCTGCTTTTATCATTGCTCTAGCCTCTTCTCTATCGAGTGTAATAACCACTGATGGATGTAAGCCAGATAAAGACTCAAATAGTTTATTATATGTTCCACCTGCACAACTTTGACCTCGAGCACCGTAAGTTGTTGCAGCGTCTACAAGACCTTTTAAAAACATATCTTTTCTGTTTTTTATGTCTTCATTATTCAAAGGAGTTCTTTGATTCTCTGTTCCTGTATTTCTATCATTGCAGGCTTTCCAACATAAAATAGCTGCTTGCTTTAGTGTTAAATTACTATGATTGTCTTTAAAATCATCTCCTGTTCTATTGATAAATCTTAAGCATTCAAGTGCATGAGATTTATCGCCTTCTGTAAATTCATTTGACTGTTTGATGTACTCTTCAACGTCGGTTATGTTGCCTCTATTTAGCTGTACATAGAATTCATCTTTGCTTAAATTCCCTTTATACTTTTCTATGAGTCTATCAACACTCAAGTTTATACTAGCAACTACACTTGGGTCATGAGTAGTTTGTTGCATAAAACGATCTCCTACTAAATCTTGAACGAAATAAGGCCTTTCCCCCTCTAGAATTTGTCGCGCAAAAACGTTAATCTGCCGCATTCCTTCAACGCGTGGTTTGTTTAGCAACCATAAGCACAATACAGGCAGTAACGAAAGCACAGAGCAACCAATAAGTGGTATAACTACCAAAACGCTTAATGTCATTCTAACAACATTTTTTGGCCATGCTGATAATCTTTTTTCATTTTCCCTTGATTTGAAAAAATAATTTACTAAAAATAAATACAAAAGGCTCTGTAAAAAAAGAAAAAGTGAAGGAATTATACTTACTAATAAAACTATGTTAATGAATCTTTTAATCTTATTAGTGCTGTTGTAACCATTTTGAAGCCTTTCCATCAAAAGCTGTACTTCTCTATTTCGCTGTTGATTATCATTTTGACCTGCAAACATGAAATATACCTCATCCTAACATTAATATTTCACATTGTAGTAAAGAATGTAAATAAAACAAGGAATTTAGAGCTGCTTTTTTTTTGTTTGATTGGGGATACCACTTCTATACTTTCCGCTCCATCTAAGGTACTATTTGGTTTTTCTACAGTAATCTTGGGAGTTACTTTATTCTCGATATTTGCTCCATATGAGCTAAGCACTTCAATGGCCTTTTCATTTCCACTATTGAGTGCAATATCCAAGGCATCCATTCCAGCTTTATTTTTGTGGTTGATAAAATTCTTCAACCGATCTCTACCAAAGCTTTCTATATATTGTTTAATGATGAGTTCCACTACTTTTCCAGGACAATTATTAGCAGCAGGAAAAAGTATTGTGTTGTTATTATTATCTTTTTTCGTTATGTCTGCTTTGAGTTTATTTATCAAATACTCGATAACTTCTACTCTGCTATCATCATTTGCTTCAGTGCATTGCCTAGTAGCTAAAAATAAAGCTGTACGCCCACTATTATCAACATCTTCAACAATTCTGTCCCTTGTCAACTAAAGCTTGTATTACACTTCTATTTCCATATAGGGTAGAAAGGTGAAAAGGTGTATGTCCTTCAGTGCTTTCTCTTTCATCAATTGACGCACCATTGCTAGCTAGCAATTCTATAAACTCTGGCGTGTTTGCAAAAATTGCAAGGTGCATTGATGTTAAGTCATCTTTGCCATGATTTCCAGTTTTTGCGTTAACGTTTGCTCCGTTATTTATCAGAAATTTCGCTATTTCAAACTACTTATACCCGATAGCAATATGTAGTGGTGTACGATTACGTTCATAATTATCATTGTTATCATTGACATTTCACCAAACTTTATTACCAGCTCTGTAGCTTCAATATCACCCATCCGAATTGCAGAGTATAAGGAAGGAGATTCATCTTTTTCTATTTCCCCTGTCATACGAAATTACGAACATAATAATTCATATACTATTAAGAATAATTATTAATTTTTTATTAAAATAATATTAACAACAGCTAAAAATCTTTAATTTTTATTAAAGATTTAATATCCATCAATGCTTATATAAGCATTCCAAAAGTGAAGAAGTGAAAAAAAGCTTTTCATGAGAAATTATAAATGATAAATTATTAATAATGAACTATCGAGAATAAATTATGTGCTTTGGTTTACCTAACATAAACAGAGAAGGTTATTTATTTATCGTTGTTTCCTTTGTCGTAACATGTATAGCATTCTCTATATCTTGGGGAGCTGGAATTACTTGCTTGTTTCCAACGTTATTATGTACCTATTTTTTTCGTGATCCAGCAAGAGCTGTACCAAGCAATAAGGATTTTATATTAAGCCCCGCTGATGGTGTGATTTCAAAGATTGAAGAAGTTAGTTACCCTTTGTCAGCAGAAAATGGAGAAGAGAAGAGGTTTACACTCGTCAGCATATTTCTAAGTGTTTTGAATGTTCATGTGAATCGTATACCAATATCTGGTACAATAAAGGAAATGAGTTATAAAAAAGGCAAGTTTGTTTCCGCAATAAGCAATAGGTCTAGTAATGAGAATGAAAAGCAGGTTATTGCAATTGAATATGAGAAGGGAAAAGAAATCATTGTAGAGCAAATAGCTGGATTTATTGCACGCCGTATTGTTTGTAATTTGAGGACATCTCAGGGTGTAAAAGCAGGTGAAAGATTTGGAATTATAAGATTTGGTAGCAGAGTAAATATTTATATTCCCATTGACATAGAAGTAAGAGTTTCAGAAGGGCAAACTGTTATTGGCGGTGAAACGGTTATAGCAGATTTCAATAAACAAGAAAAGCTTACTTTTGATGTTATATGAATAATGATGAAAGTAACAGTAAATTTTTACCTATTGCCAAGTTATTCCCAAATTTTATAACTTTACTAGGTTTATGTGCTGGCCTTACTTCACTTAAATTCACATTTAATGAACAGTGGGAATTTTCAGCAGTTTTTATTATCATTGCAGCAATAATAGATGGAATGGACGGCAGGATAGCCAGAATTTTAAAATCAACTAGCGATTTTGGAGCACAACTCGATTCTTTTGCAGATTTTCTAAATTTTGGTTCAGCACCTGCTTTTCTTTTATATTTTTGGAAGTTAAATGAAATTAAAGTTGTAGGATGGATCTTAGTAATGATATATGTAATCTGCATATCAATAAGACTTGCAAGATTCAATGTTTCGCTACACTCAGAGCAATTATACTGGAAAAAAATTTTCTTTTCTGGTGTTCCAGCTCCTGTATGTGCTTTACTCGCTCTGTTACCAATAATTGTTACCTTTCAATCTCATGAAAGTGAATATCTACTTATTATAGAGCAATTTTTTAACGTAAAGAATACAGCTTGTTACTTTTTGACCATCTCATTTTTTTCGATAAGTCATATTCCAACTTTCTCTGCAAAATACATTTATGTCCCTAAAAGTTTATCCTATATATTTGTGTCATTTTTTGGAATATTGATCATATTTTTTATAAGTAAGCCCTGGATAACACTACCAATTTTAGGTGCAGTGTATATCTTGACTATTCCAATAAGTACCGGACTTTATATACATTACGCGTATAAAACTAGCCAGCTATATAAAAATAGTGAGCAGCATGATTATAAAAGTAACTGATCTATTAAACTCTTTTTTATATATAAGGATATTCAACATACCATTTATAATTATTTGGGTAATTGCAACTGGGGTTTTTTGTACGATTCGATTCAAATTCATTAACTTTAGGTTGTTCAAATATGGGATACAAACACTGTTCAACCTAGAGAGCCATAATAATAACGGCATAATCACCCACATTCAGGCATTTGCAACGGTAATTTCAGGAACAGTTGGTCTTGGAACAATATCAGGAGTTGCAATAGCTATTATGATAGGGGGGCCAAGTGCAGTTTTTTGGATGATAATTACCGGGGTACTTGGCATGTCAATAAAATTTGCTGAAGTAGTGCTTGCATTTACTTATCGCTCTGAAAACACAACTGGTGGGGCTTTTTATTATATGGAACATGGACTTGCAAAGATTGGATTTATTAAGACTGGCAAATTCCTTGCATTTATCTACGCAGTTATGCTGCTTGCTGCAATGATTCTAGGCGGCATACCATTTCAGGCAAACCAAATTACAGCGTTGTCAAGTAACTTATTTGAATACAACACATCTGTTATTATCTCGCTATTTGTATTAATTGTAACACTAGGAGGAATAAAGCGAATTGCTTTAGTTGCAACAGGTTTAGGGCCGATCATGATAATGTTATATGTAGGCATGTGTATATATTTAATCTATGTAAACGGAAATAATCTACTGAATGCTCTATCTATAATATTTCAAGATATCTTTAACAAATCAGCTATAGGAGGTGGAGTATTGAGTGGATTAATAGCAGGGGTAAGAAGGTCAGTATTTGCTAATGAAGCAGGTACTGGAACAGCAGCTATAGCACATTCGATTGTAAAAGAGAAAGACCCAGTTAAAGTTGGAAGTGTTGCAATGATTGCACCATTTGTAGACACAATATTAGTCTCATTTTTGACTGGTATTGTGATAATTATTACTGATATGCATATCACTAATACCGTAGGTGATATTACGTTAGTTAGCTCAGCATTTTCAACAGCCTTACCTTCATTTAGCAAGCTAGCTCTTCCGCTGATAATGTTTTCCTTTGCATTTTCCACAATAATAGCTTACTATTACTACTGTCAAGTTGCCCTAGTGTACTTGTTTGGTAACAAAAAACTACTGATATTGTTTCAGTTTTTTATAGTGGGTTCAGTGTATATCAGCTGTATATCAAAAAATATAGAATTTATATCTTATTTAGGTGATAGCCTGTTTATGTGCCTTATGATTCCAAATGCTGTTGCGATATATCTACTGAGAAAGGAAGTCTTAAATATAATAGATTCTTATTACAAAAGGTATTAAACATGATTTGTAGAATGATTTATATAGTGTTATTTTGCCTACCATTTAATGATGTATACGCTGCTTCAGTTTTTCATAAAAATTATGACACTGCATTAAATGGAGTAAGCGACTTCATGAATGAAGTGTTGTTTTTCAAGATCTTTCACGTACCATTTATAATTCTTATATTGGCCTTTGGTTATATATTTCTAACACTACGTTTTAGATTTCTCAACATAAGAATGTTTAAGCACGCGTTCGCTATTTTATGTGGAAAATATGACACAGATCATCATGATGGTCACATTACGCATTTTCAGGCATTTGTAACCGCGCTGTCAAGCACAGTAGGTCTTGGAACTGTTGCTGGTGTTGCAATCGCAATTTCAGCGGGAGGGCCAGGAGCGGTACCTTGGATGATGATTACAGGTTTTTTTGGTATGTCTGCAAAGTTTGCTGAAGTAACTTTAGCATTCAGACACAGAACAGAGGGCCAGGAGCAGTTATTCAGTGGTCCCTTTCAATATATAAGAAATGGACTAGAGAAATTTGGATTTAAGAAACTTGGTATTGTCCTAGCTGCAATATATGCAGTGTTTTTTGTACTATCAGGTCTTGGTGGAAGTGTGGCATTTCAGACTAACCAAATGGTTTCAATATTATCTGGCTATTCAAATTGGATAGATGGTCATCCTTGGTTTCTCTCTTCCATAATTTCTACATTACTTGCTCTAGTGATTATCGGTGGAATCGGGAGAATAGCTAAAGTCTCTTCTGCACTGGTGCCTATTATGTCACTCATATATATTTTGAGTTGTTTCACGATTATTGCATTCAATATTCACAATTTTAGCAATACATTAAAAATATTGTTTTCAAGTATGATAGACTTCAATGCTGTTGGTGGAGGAGTAGTAGGAGCATTTGTTGCTGGAATTCAAAGAGCAATTTTTGCCAGTGAAGCAGGTGTTGGTTCTGCTGCAATCACTCACGCAGTAGCTAAAGATGAGGAGCCAGTTAGAGCTGGGCTGGTTGCGATGATAGAACCATGCTTTGATACAATGTTCATTTGTTGCTTGACAGGAATAACAATAGTAATAACAGGTGCATACCAGACCTGCATTGGCGAGGGAATATTGATTACCCAAAAAGCATTTGAAACGGTTTCTTCTTGGTTTCCTATACTTTTAACCATCGCTGCGCCTTTGTTTGCGTTTTCCTCAGTAACTTCATTTGTATATTGTTGTGAAATGGGATGGCTGTATTTGTTTGGTATCAAAAGTGTAGTGATATATCGTATAGCGGTGGTGGTAGTTGCATTTTTGTCAGGTTTGTCTAAAGATATAATGGCTATTGCTAATATTGGTGGGGCTTTATTCTCTTGTTTAGCACTCATCAATATGGCAGCACTTATACTGTTTAGCAATCAGATTAACAATGAAGTCCAATGTTATCTAAAAAGGCTAAGGAATAATAAAATTAGTTAAATTATGGCATATGAAGGTACAACAACAGATGTTATTCCAGTGTCATCTTCTTTTCATAGCAAAATTCCCTTTTGTTATCCCAGTGCGTGAAGCTGGGACCTATTTTACATATAGTTCCACCCTAGTGTTATATTTTAATGTAAAATTTTATATTTATCTACTAGATTCGTTTGCGAATAAAGTTCGCTGGATCCCAGTGTCACGCACTGGGATGAAAAGAGAGAGGATGCTAGAATAATGGAGAAATATATAATTCTTATATTATCCTACATACTAGGTTCAATACCGTTTAGCTTAGTTATTGCAAAAATAAATGGTATAAATTTAAGAGAAGTAGGTTCAGGAAACATTGGTGCTACAAATGTTGCAAGAACAGGAAATAAGAGACTTGCTGTCCTCGCATTATTTTTAGACTCTTTGAAAGGATTTGTCGCGGTTTATACAGCACAACAATTTTGTGATAATAACAATTTTTATATATATGTATCTGCAATTTTAGCACTTCTAGGGCATATGTTTCCTATTTGGCTAAGGTTCAATGGAGGAAAAGGGGTTGCAACAACTTTGGGAGCTTTGATAGCACTTAACATTTCTATAGCATTAGCATTTGTACTTGTATGGATAATAGTATTTTTTGTCTTTCGGTACTCCTCTCTTGCTTCCTTGGCTGCTACTGCAGCAGCCGCTATAGCATCTTTCTTTTTTCAAAAGGAGTTATTCCTTATACTACTCACTGTAGCGATATTAATTTTCTTGAAGCATTACAAAAATATTGCAAATCTTCTGCAAGGCAGAGAGCATAAGTTTTTATAAGCGATGAGATGTTAAACCACTGACACTTAAACTACGAGATCGAGATAAAGTGCCTGATGGTATTATTTTATCTTCTTCATTTAAGATTATAATTTTTTCTCTTATTATACTCTCTAATTCTCGAGGTATTAAAAATCCATCTTTAATGAATCTTTGCTTCACTTCTTGTATTTGTTTATAAAGTGTGGCTACATCGCCCTTATTTTTATTATAAATATCTCCAATCTCTATCTCTAGCCTGCGTGAAGCTTCTTTTTTTAACATGTCATTTATCACTGCTTCTGTTATTGCTAGCTTTTCTTGTAGAATTTTCTTTATTTCTTCTTTACCGTCTCTGCTATTTTGACTCAGTATTCTGCATACCCTATAACACCTTTGCTCTAGTGGTAACATTCTGAAATAATCTAATATTCCGTGCACTTGACCTTTAAACTTCTTCTCAGCTTTTAGCCTAAATTCCTTAATTTCTTCCTCTATTACCCTATCAGCTATTCTCTTAGCTTCATCTAAAGATGAATCCTGGAGAGAAAAATCTGTTTTAAGTAAATCACAATTTAAAAGCTTCAAAAAGACTTTTTCTTTGATATTTTCAATATGATTACCTAAATCATGATCTTGTAATTTATTTCTTATGTATTGATTCAATTTAGAATGCTCTAATTTATTTAACTCTACAGAGTTAATATTTCTCATTAACAACGCTACAAGTTGTTCGGTAAATCGAGGAGTAGAACTCAGTAAATTTCTCATTAAGGGAATACTTACTTCTGCAATAAAATCATCAACTACTTTTTGACTTTTATCATCTTCATAATTATTTCCGACGTCATGCCAAGCCCTAAGAATTTCTTTACTGTTTTTCTTATTTTTTAGCCTGTCTAACATAAACTCACGTGCTCGATTTTTTGCTTCTACAATGAGCATTCCTCTAGGTGCTCTAAACTCAATCTCTGGATCGGAATGAGTACCCTCTAATGAACTTAACATTCTGCAGATAATACCAGTAAGACATGTGTTAGGAATTAGTTCTTTTCTAGAGAAAGTTTGGCTATCTAGTAAATTTGCAATCAACGCTTCTTTTTTATTTTTCACATCTCCTCCATCATTGCAGGCTCTAAGAACTAACAGAAGAATTTGTCCACCAGTGAAGCCAGATAAATGTTTCTCATCACGTTCGCAAAAGTCTTGCAAAAACATTACTAATTTTCCCTTATTCTCATTACTAAATGGTTGGCCATCAAGCGTATCTAAGCGATTTATATATTCAATAAATTCTTTAAATCTCTCATTATTAGTAGCGTCTTCTGGTACTGGACCATATTTGCGTGCTAACTTAACAGTATTATTAATAACATCTTCATCCACTTTATGGGGCAGTAAATGCTCATCAGCAACATCAAGCTGATTCAGCATACTGCGAGTACGTTCTTTCATACCTTCTAAAAAGAGATGCATAGCAGCTTTGAGTAACGTAAATGGACTAAGATCCTTTGGCCTTGATTCACTTTGTAATAGAATTAAAACCATTGCAAGTGGTATTGTTGCAAATAACGAAACAAGTAGAAAAGTAGTTGTAAAAGTTAGATATGCTACAAAAGCAGAAAATAAAAGGAAAGATGCTGCCTTAATTTTATTTTTCTCAAAAAATATTTTCCAATATTCCTTTTTACTTATTTTTTCCCGCTTTGCAGCTTTTATGTCTTTATAAATGTAAAAAGTTTGCATTTCAGATCTAAAAAAAAGTGCGGCAGAAGATAAAATGAGATCGGCAGGATTAGTTAAAATGCTTAAAGAAACAAGAGATGCGACGTAACTTAATCTCCTTAATTTGCAAGAATCCCTTGCAGGAACTTGTATTTGGGAAACACCTATCATAAACTACTCTCCTCAGCATTGTGATATTGTAACAATAACAAATAGCCTATAGATGTCAATGCTTAATTATTTTACTGTCTACGCACTCATCGTATTCAACTTCAACTGTAGAGTGCGCAATTTCGAACCTATTTAATAGTATTTTTTTTATCTCATACAAAATATTAGTGTGTTGTCCATTTTGCTTTATCTTGGCATGCATAGTAAGTATAAAATAATTATCAGATAGTGACCATGCATGTATATGATGCACATCTATCACTTCAGGTAACTTAGATACAATCTCACTTTTTATCTCCTCAGCAGATACACTATCAGGTGTACCTTCAAGGAGTATATGGCAAGAATTCTTGAGAATTTTATAGCCACTGTTTAAGATTATTACACTGACAAATACTGACAAAATAGGGTCCACTATTTGCCATCCGGTAAACATGATAATTATGGATGCAAGTATAGCAGCTACAGAACCTAAAATATCTCCGATAACATGCAATACAGCACTTTTTATGTTTATATTACTTTCGCATTTACTATGTAATATAAAAAAGACTATAATGTTAGAGATCAGGCCAAGTGTAGCAATTATTAGCATTACTTTCCATTCAACATTGACCGGACAAATGAATCTCTTTATTGATTCAATTATAATGACAGCTGCAATGAAAAATAGAGTTAAACCATTAACAAATGCTGCAATTATCTGCAATCTGTGATACCCATATGACCTCTGTAAATCAGATTTCTTAGCTGAAAATTTGTGCGCTACCCAGCTTAAAATCAAGGCAAAAAGATCAGTGAGCATATGCCCTGCATCTGATAACAGAGCAAGCGAGTGTGAAATTACTCCACCTACTATCTCCATAAGCATTGTTATTGCAACTATTATTATGGAATAAATTAAGCGATTGGACTCTGCTATTGAGTGTTTGCCATTGTGCATTGCTATCATATAAAATCTTTTTATGAGCAAAAAAACGTGGGTAACACTGGGCTCGAACCAGCGACCCCTTGCACGTCAAGCAAGTGCTCTACCAACTGAGCTAATTACCCATCGTAGCTTTAGTATAGTGCTTCAGTGGAATGGAAGTCAATTTGCTTTTAGATTTCTTGCTGAATGAAACTCCTTGACAAACCTCCACACTTTCCTTACGATACTGATAAGAGTATTTATCCTTGTTTTTGATCCTCACGGGTTCGATGACAAAAATTCAGTAAAAAAAACTAAGATATTTATTGACAAATTACATGAAAATTATAGCGGCTGCATGTCTTTTTTATTTTTTCTACATTCAGCCAAATCGCGCTTGAAATAAGCGTTAGCACATTATTACAACGCCAATTTACATTGTTATAGGGTCAAAACTCGCTATATAGGGATTTTTTTTTGCCTTTTTTAAAATTGATAAATTTCTTAATATTTATAATTCCGTTACTTGTTAGCAGCCACCTAAGGTTAGCTATAGAATTTTAGCCACATTCTAAATGTTACATATTAAGTTAACTATCTATACTTTTTTATTAAGATATAAGTTATACCAATATGAGAATTTACGTTTTTTTCAGATGAGTCACTTTATGCTTGATATTGTAAAGGCTAATAAATTAGAGGTCAGAATTATGAAAATCAATCGACGAATAAATAAAAATATAACTAAAGAAGAATACTTTAACAATAAGCATATAATAGAAGTTAAAGATTTAAATATTAAAGTAGAAGTTTATTCTCATAATTTAAGAGCAAGTAAAGTTGCTCACATTGAAAGTGAGATAAGAGAAACAGCTACTAATTTTAAAGATGCATTTAAGTTGGAGCCTGTTAGCTCAGAACAAACGTTCAAAATTTATGTGTTTGATGATAAGGCTGATTACACTCACCTTGGTGGAAGCGAACGTTTTGGTTCTTACCTTGGAGATGAAGGTGGTAAATGTTACTACAAAGGAGAAGCTGATATTTTTGCTGAGATGTATGTCTATCAGCAAGGTGGCGTTCATAACCTTCAGCATGAATTTGCACATGGTTTAACTTACTTGGCTACAGGAGGAAAATCTCTACCTACAGTATTAATGGAGGGAATTGCAGATTACTTTGAACATCATTCAGATCACAAGTTCAATGCTCAAGGGTCAAGCATTGATAAAACTGAAGCCGCAAATTTGGATCTAGGTGGAATTTTAAATTTACAATACTCAGCCAATGGTGAAGAAAACAGTTTAGTGTATAAAACTGGTCATGCGTTGATAATGTACTTACAGGAAAAAGATCCTAGTTTATTAAGAGACTACCTAGATGCTTTACGTCAAGGTAACTCAGATGAATCAAAAAGTTTCTTGAAAGACATAAAAGGACATGATGCTGACTTCAAAAGTTGGCTTACTGAGGATGATACAGAAACTGCAATGGAACATCTCAACGCTTTGCAAGTTACAAAAGGAGATTTTATAGCAACTGTTCAAGAAATATTGGGTGGAGAAATTAAAGATGTATCGTATTATAAAGCAAATATAGAAAAAATAGATGGAGAAAACGTTGGAAGTTTTTCTCCTGTAGAACATGTTGCATTTTATGATGTTGCTCGTGCTATTAATAGGGCAACAAATGATAACCTCGATATATCAAAGGAATATCATTTTTTAAAGGTAGTAAAAACTCCTGATGGACAGGATAAACTAACTTACTCTGACCAACAAGGTAATGAATATAAAAACAGTCAAGAGTATAAAAACCAGGCTTTTAGAATATTATCAAAATATGATACAAAAATTAATAGTGAGGCAGATAAATTCGATAATTTCAATAAAGAACGTGGTGAAATGTATCAAAAATATCATAAAGGAGAGATTACTATTGAAGAGTTACGTAATGAGGAAAATACAAAATACAGGCCAGCATTCTTAAAGTTTGATCAACTAAAAAACAAAACAGTTGATGAGATTGAAAATAATCCTCAGGCAGCAAAAATATTAGGAGAGCTGGTCAATATCGATCCAAACTTGATAAGAGGTACAAATCATATTGATCTACAAGAAGGCAAGATTTTTTCTATGCAAGCTCTTGGTCACGGAGATATGGGTGCACTATCTATATATGATGGGAATACAAAGCTTGGAGAGTTGTCGAGCGAATCGGGCTTTTTTAAGCAAGTTGAAGGTCAAACTAAAGAAACTTTTGTTTTTGAGGACATATTGCATAACTTGAATATTCAATATGATGGAGGTGCTTATATGGCAATTACAAAAGAAAACGGTCATTATAAAGCTTCTCTGATAGATGGCAGAACAGTTGAACGTGATGAATACTTTGATGAAGCACATTTACATGAAAATGAATTGTTGCACCCTAGCACTGGACACATTCAAAAAGATTTAGATTCTCTGCTTCTTAGAGGGACCAAAATTCTAAATCATCAGGATTCAAAGCATGCTCAATATTCTGATGAGCAAAGAGAAAGCGGCATAATCGTAGAAAAAGGAACATTATTGGATGATAAAGGGACTGATAGAACAGACGACGATGTATACGAAGCGGTTATAAAGCAAGGAGGCGAAAATCTACATGCATTCAAAAATATGGGCTTCTATATCACTGAAGAGATGAAAAATGAAAGAGGTGAAGTTATAAATGAAAGTAACTTGTTCATTCATGATCATGGAAAAAACGTAAGGTTTCAATTGCCAGGCAATGTTACTCACCTAAAATTGGTGGAAAAAGATGGACAATATAAATTAGCACCATCTGATTCTGAAGGAAGAGAATACAGTAGCATACCAGACGAATACAAATATATTGACCCAGTATTTGCACATGAATATGAAAAGAGAGATTATTCTCATAAACATATAAATGTGGGCCTTATAAACTTAGAAAAATATGCCCCTGGTAAACTTTTTACCATTAAACATGATCCAAATGATTATCAGATACAAAGAAACTCAAGTGGTGAAATAGTGAGAATCAACAATCAAAGATATTTCACTAAAGTAAAACTATTTGATGGTGATACTGATGAAGAAATTGGAATGTTATCTAATAATTTCCATAACTTCAAAGGAAAAATATTCTTTTCTGCTGATTATAACTACAGTTATAACGATTTCCTCGCATCTGTTTCTCCTCAAGTTGAAATTGAGAATATGGGAAATGAAAGCAAAAAAATAACCTTCGATCAAGGCAGTGGCGATATCGGCAATACTAACAGAGGCTACACGGACTATCAGAGAATATTCACAAAAGAGAAACAAACCGAAAGTCCAAAAGGGCAAGTAAGTGAAACTAAGACAGAGGTTAACATGAGCCATAGTACTACTAATGTTGTTGCTGAAGAGAGAACTGTATCAAACGACAATAGTGAAATACAGTCTGATCAACCACAAATTCCAACAAGGGCAAAAAGGTCATATTCAGTGGAGGAGAAAGAGCAGGTAGTGTTGAAAGACACAATCTTGAAAATAGAAAAGAGCTATGATAGAGATGTAGAAGGAAAGCATAAGGCAAATGTAATCATAGATTATAATGATGTAAAGGCCTTGTATAATAGAGCAGAAGGAGCAGATAAGCAATCTGTGTTAGATTTTTGGAACAAACTGCACACATCAGATTATAAGGTTGGCGCTTTGCCGGAAGACAAGTATTACTTTAAAGATGGCAAATTTCTAATTCACGATAGTGATACGAAAAAGCTTATAGTGTTACCTGAAGATAAGGTATCCATCAAAATAATGAAGGATGGTGATAGTTATAGTTTGGCTATATCAAATGGTAATGGCAAAGTAATAAGCAGCATTAGTAAAATAGATAATCCAAATTACGAATTGCTATCAGATTCAAGTCACTTCAGCTTAGAAACACAAGATAAATTTGAGTTATTAGATCAACATCATGAATATAATCTCTATCTAGAGAATGGTTTTGTGAAAATGTTCGACTGTGCAAGCGATCACGTTTATCACGATCATAACTCATCCTATATCTAATATACAAGGAGGGCCCTGCCCTCTTCTTGTCATTCAAGTAGCTGACACTGATTCACCTTATGATGGTGTCATACCAGTGCTCAGACACTGGGATCCAGTTAAATTTGCAAGTATAAAAGTAATCAACGTTTCTTATGATGGAAAAATGGATTCCAGTGTCACGCACTGTAATGACACAAAAGGGGCTACTAGGATGACATCGTCTGCTACATACTTAGATCACAAGAGAAGAATTCTGAAGCGAAAAGCCTAAAGGGAATTTTAGGCAAAATCTAGTATTTACGGAATTTATATTATTTTTATGCACATTGTAGTTTTTATAATTAACAGAGGGTGGTATGACTACTACAATAAAAGATGCAGCAGACGATGCTGGTTTTATAACAGCCCTAACGGCATTAAAAGAATTTAATGACAAGGTATACATTAAAGCTGCTCCAGCTGATGAAGTTTATACTAAAAAAGCTGCTGATACTGCATTCGTTAAAGCTACAGAGCTTAAAACAAAAGCTGCAGCAAAAGATGTCGTGGATGCTATAACTGCTTCTTCTGATTTTAAAAATAAGGTATACATTAAAGCTGCTCCAGCTGATGAAGTTTATACTAAAAAAGCTGCTGATACTGCATTCGTTAAAGCTACAGAGCTTAAAACAAAAGCTGCAGCAAAAGATGTCGTGGATGCTATAACTGCTTCTTCTGATTTTAAAAATAAGGTATACATTAAAGCTGCTCCAGCTGATGAAGTTTATACTAAAAAAGCTGCTGATACTGCATTCGTTAAAGCTACAGAGCTTAAAACAAAAGCTGCAGCAAAAGATGTCGTGGATGCTATAACTGCTTCTTCTGATTTTAAAAATAAGGTATACATTAAAGCTGCTCCAGCTGATGAAGTTTATACTAAAAAAGCTGCTGATACTGCATTCGTTAAAGCTACAGATCTTGCAACAAAAGTTGCAGAACAAGCTGTTGTGGATGTTCTAGTTCCTGCTCTTGCAACAGTTGGTACTGATGATACTAAAAAGGTTTACACTAAAGGCACAGTAGATACTAGTTTTGCTAAAATTGATGCTTCCAACCTTACAGAAGCAAATCAAAAAGCTTTTGCAGAAGCTATTCTTCCTGCTAAAGATGGCCAAAAATCAATCTTAATAAATGAACTTGGTGAAGCTTTGGATAGGGTTGCAGATGATAAAGCTACCGATAAAGTATATGGTGCTAAAGGTAGTGAAAAGATAGCAAAAGATTTCTTAGCTGATAAAGGATTAAAACCAACGCCTGAAGATGTAGCCGCCGAGCTAGCAAAAAACCCAGTTTTTCAAGCTAGTAACAAAGTTCAAATAAGTTCTCAAGACCCAGAATTTCAAGCAGCTGTAAAGGAAGTAATTTCACATCCATCCTTCGAGATTCCAATAGATCCAAGTGAACCACTTTCTTGGAATTGGTAACGTAAGTGCCAGTAGATGATATCTCGCTATGTCATTCACTGTTGTCATTCCAGCATGTGATACACAGCTGTAAGAACATTATTCTGTAGGAAGATGTCATGCCAGTGTCATGCACTGGCATCCATTTTTCTATCATCAGAAACGTTTATTTTAACATTACTTTTATACTCGCAAATTTAACTGGATGCCAGTGCATGACACTGGCATGACATCTTCCAGCTGTGCATGTGAAGCTAAAATGGCATTCTTTTTTCTAGATTCCAAAGGTCTTGATAGCAGGCAAGAATTATATTTTTCATTGCAACTAATTTGCAGTGATTTTTGTTTTAATGTAGATGGAATATAGTCCTATTGCTGCTGCATTTGAAACATTTAGGCTATCAATTACGTTTGACATTGAGATTTTTAAAAGATAATCACAACTTTCTTTCACTAATCTCCGCATTCCTTTCTCTTCAGAACCAAAAACAATTACTCTTTTTTGCCCAAAATTCTTTATTTCATCTATATTTTCCTTTGCATTGCAATCAAACCCATAACACCAGTAGCCTATCTTTTTTAAAGACTCCATCGTCTTTACTATGTTTGTAACGTATATTAGAGGAACAATGTCTAATGCGCCACTTGCTGTTTTTGCGATAGATGCATTTTCGCTTGGTGAATGGTGATACGGTAAAACCAATGCATCAATGTTGAAACAAGCTGAGGTTCTTAAAATCGACCCTATATTGTGTGTATCAGTAATTTGATCTAAAATGACTATAGTAGAGTTTTCACCTGATCTTTCAGCTATTTCTTCAATATTTAAGCTGTGAAAAATAGGAGTAACTTTTAAAGCAATTCCTTGGTGATTTACACCTTTGGGTAAAACATCATTGAACATTTTGTTATCTACCAGTCGAGCTTTAATGCCCTTACTATCTGCACATTGTTTAATTTCTTTCTCAAATTCTCTGTAGAAATTTTGTGTCACTAACAGTTCTACACACCGCCTATTTTTGTTTCTTAATGCTGAAATACAAGTGTGCTTTCCATATATCCAACAGTTTTCATTAGCTTTTGATGATTTCATCTCATTATTAAAAATCAGATTTTTATAGAGTAAGCAATATTTTACTGTGTTTATATATTATTGTAAAATTATGCAGTTCAATTAATGAATTTATGTCAGACGATGAGTTAGATTGGCAAAAAAATGTTAAGCCAATAGAATGTGGAAAAGTTACTTTGAAAGTTAATCACAAAGTAAATATAAAATCTATGATTGATAAAGGTGCCTCTAGTTTACAAGAAAATTTTCTTAATACTGATAATGGTGATTCATCATTTTGTCTTGACTACAATACAAAATTAAAGATCGATAGGGGCAAATATTTTATAAGCGATAAACTCGATTTGCATGGCTATAGTATAGATAATGCTTATTGTAAATTGATAGATTTTATTATCAAAAATTATCAAGCAGGGAATAGGTGCTTATTGGTAATTACGGGGCATGGTAATAGTACAGATAAAATAGACACTATAAAGAATAGCTTAAATAAGTGGTTGAATGACACAAAAGTTCAGAATATGATCTTATACTGTCAGCAAGCCATAAAAAAACATGGTGGCAAGGGAGCTTTTTATGTCTTATTAAGAAGAAATAAAGGTTAATTTTAGAGTACCTATTTAGGAGTACCTTTCTTAGAATTAACGTGTTGAAGAATGATTTCTGCTAAACCTTTACTAATTCCAGGTAAGTTTTGAATTTCAGCTAGAGAAGCTTTGCTTATGTTTTCTACCGAACCAAAATGAGACATGAGTGCCTTCTTTCTTTTACTGCCAACACCAGATATTTTGCTTAATTGTGAAGCAAAAAACTGTTTATCGCGTTTTTTTCTGTGCGAAGTGATTGCAAAACGGTGAGCTTCATTACGCAGAAATTGTAAATAAAGCATGACCTTGCTGTCACTTGCTAGAGTAAATTCTTCTCTGTCCGGCACATAAAATCTTTCATTTCCTGCATTACGATCATGACCTTTCGCCATACAAGCAAAAGGAACTTTTATATCCAATATTTCCAATACATTCTGCACTATGGAAACATGTACTGGACCGCCATCAATCAGTAAAAAATCAGGGATTATATCTTTTATACTGCCAGAGAAACGTCTAGTCAGCACTTCTCTCATCATTTTATAGTCATCACCTGAAATTTCTTCTTTTATAGTAAATTTTTTGTATTCACTTTTCAAAAAACCTTCCTGCCCTGCAACAATCATCACACCAACTTGTTGATTTCCAGATATATGGCTATTATCATAAACCTCGATACGCTTTGGAATATTTGGTAACGAGAAGATCTTCCTAAGCTCTTTGAGCTTTTCCAGGTTATTTCTATAATCAGTAAGCTTCTGCTCTAGGCTATGCTTAGAATTATTGTAAATAAAATTCAACAAATCACGCTCTTTACTATTTTTCGCATATAAAATTTTTATTGATTTTTGAGTAAGAGCATAAAGTGCTTGTTCTATAATTTCCTTATCCTTAATAAAATCGGGAACGTAAATTTGCGCTGGTGGTGTATTAACTGGATTATACAAATTGACCAAAAAGGTGGATAAAATTTCATCATTTGGATGCTCACTACAATTCTCAATTAAGTAAGGAATGCTTCCATAGTTACCTTTATCTCTGAAAGAGAGTACACCAATGCATGCTAAGTCTGCCTCACGTACAATGCTGAAGAAATCTGCATCTTCTTCAAAAGAAAAATCCATTGGCTGCATTTGAATTTGCTGAAGAAATTTCAATCGATCTCTATAGACAGCAGCAAGCTCGTAGTTCATCTCCCTACTGCACTTTTCCATTGTAGAAAATAGCTGTCTTTGCACTTCTTTATTCCTTCCTAGCAGAGTATCTTGTGCTTGTTTTACTGATTTGCAGTAATCATCTTTTGTAATTTTATCTACGCACGGTGCTGAACAGCGCTTAACTTGATACTCAAGACATGGTCTTTTTGTTGAAGAGAAATATTGAGCTGAACATACTCTTAAGAGAAAAGCTTTTTGCAATGATAATATAGTGTTCTTAACAGCATCGGCAGATGGAAAAGGGCCGTAGTAATGAAACTCATTCTTCTTAAACTTACCTCTATATTTCGCTATTCTTGGATAATCATGCTTAGAAATTGTTATATAAGGATAAGATTTTCCATCCCTAAGCAAAATATTATAAGATGGTTTTAACGATTTTATTAACTGTGCTTCAAGAAGCAATGCTTCGATTTCATTATCAGTGATGAATATTTCAACCTTAATAACCTGCGAGATCATTACTCTGATTCGTTCAGAAAGGTTTTCGAATTGAAGGTAGTCGGATAATCTCGACTTCAAGTTTTTTGCTTTACCAACGTATAAAACCTTATTCTTATCTCCAACCATCTTATAAACGCCACAGGATTGTGGAGATGATTTGATTTGTTCCTTATATTGCCTGAGCATTTATCAATTGTTTAACCTGTATAAGGTTAAACTCTGCTACTAAATGAAAGGTAGAAACAATATTTGCAAGCAAAGATAACCTGTTTATTCTAAGCTCATTAGAATCACAGTTAATCTTTACACTGTCCATAAATTGATTGATAAATGGAGCAAAACGAGCAAGTTCATCAAGCGCTGTATTAAAGTCGTTATTTTCCATCGCTTGTTTGATGTTTTTACAAGCAGCTATAGCACAATTTGATAGCGCAATCTCCTCATCTTCAATCAAAAACTTCTTACTGTAAGATGCATTATAAGTAGTGCCATCACTTTTTCTCACTTTGCTCATCATGTTACTGGCTCTTTTATAAGTGCTTAGAACCTGTTCACCTTCTTTTGTACTAAGATAACGATCCAATATCACAGTTTGCTTTTCCGCTTTCAGCAGATCATTAATATCGACTTTGTATAGTATTGAATCTACAACATCTTGCCTTATATTTCTATTTTTTAAAATAATCTTGAACCTTTCTAAGCAGAATTTAAATACTAGTTCTGAAATTTGTTTTTCACTTGGCTTATCAACTGGAGTTATATTTGTATTCAATAGAAGCCTTGAACATAAAGATAATGACTTATCTATCAGCAATCTAATTGGAATATGCAAATTATTTTCAAGTATTGTTCTAATTATACCAATTGTCATTCTCCGCAAACCAAACTGATCATACGAACCAGAGATTTTCTCACCTGCTGCAATTAAGCCAACCAAACCATCCATTTTGTCTGCAATAGCTACAGCAATCGCAGTAGGAGATTTAGGGCATTCTTGGTCGGATCCAACTGGCTTATAGTGCTCAGTTATAGCTTCCACTACTTCTTTATCCTCTTGAAAATAAGAAGCGTAGTATCCACTCATTACTCCTTGCAATCCCGGAAATTCTTTCACTATCAACGTTGCAAGATCTGCCTTTGCTAAATATGCAGCACGTTCAACTTTAATTAATGAAGCATGTGGAACAAATACCGCTATATACTTTGAAAGAGCGATAATACGCTTCACTTTTTCTTCTACGCTACCGAGCGAAGCATGAAATGAAATAGAGCTCAATTTTTTGACATAGTAATCTAGGTTTTCCTTCTTGTCTTGAGATATCAAAAACTGGGCATCAGCAAGACGTGCTTCTAATATTCTTTCATGGCCTTTGACAACTTCATTGTTGTTAACATTTACAACAGTAACAAAATGTGATATTTTCTGTCCGTCACTTAAAGCAAGATGCTTTTGCTGCGTGTTAATTATACTAAGTATTATTTCCTTCGGTAATTCTGATGATTTTACTTTACCAAATAGTACTATTGGCCACTCTATAAGCCCTGCCAATTCATTAAGTAAATAATCATTTTTTTCAAGTTGTAAGTTCTCCTCTTTTGTAAACTTATTAATCTGATCTAGTATAAATTGCTTTCTTTTGTCCAACTGGAGAATGACATTATTTTTTTCTAACAATTCAAAATAGTCTTTGGGTGTTTTAACAGTAAGTACTGCATCACCTGAAAGAAACCTATGACCATACGTCACGTTGCATGCTGTAACCCCTGCAAAAGATATAGGTATTATTTCGTCATTTAAAATACATAGAATATTTTTAATTGGCCTAACCCATCTCTCTTTTCTTTCACTCCATCTCATACTCTTTGGCCAAGAAAAGTTTTTTAGCATTTCCTCCAGTTGATTTTTGAGAAACCCGTTGATGTTAAATAAGCAGCTTTCTCTCTTAATGAAGTAAAAATCTTCATCATTTACTTTGCGAATGAGTAAATCTTCTTCACCTTTCCGATTTTTTCTCAAAAAACCTTCGATAGCACTTTTCGGTGCATTAACTCTTGGTCCTTTAATATCATTGTTAGAACCTTTTAGCTCCAAAGCACTTATACCATCAATAAAAAGAGCAATGCGACGTGCAGTCACATAAACTTCTATAGATGCAAATTTCACATTATTTTTACTAAAAGCATTAGTGATATAGCTCTTAACCTGAGCTGCAGATGAATTCTGCATTCTTGATGGAATTTCTTCTGAAAGACATTCAAACAATAATTGTGACAACATATTCTACTTTGCTCTATATAATTCACAGCATTTTTTTGTTAATTCTCTCACTCTACTAATATAGGCTGTACGTTCATTCACACCAAGCACACCTCTTGCATCAAGTAGATTAAGTAGATGGCTCGTTTTAATACATTGGTCATAAGCCGCTATCGGCAATTCTTTTTCAACAAGGAATTTACACAGTTTTTCTGTATCCTCAAACTGCTGTTGTACTACTTTAGTATCATAATAATCAAGTGCCAGGTAAGAAAACTCTCGCTCTCTTTGTTTAAAAATATCTCCATAAGTTGCACCGCTACCGTTCCACATTATGTCGTAAACATTATCTACACCCTGTATGCACATTGCTAAACGCTCTAACCCATATGCTACTTCACCAGGAATTATTCTGCAGTCAATACCTCCCACTTGCTGTATATAAGTAAGTTGTGTTACTTCCATTCCGTTGCATGTAACCTCCCAACCAAGACCGGATGCACCAACACTTGGGTTTTCCCAATCATCTTCAATAAACTTAATATCATATTCTTTTGTCGATACGCCAAGAGCTTTTAAGCTATTTAAGTAAATATCTTGCACATTGCTGCCAGATGGTTTTATTATAACTTGGTATTGATGATGCTGATATAAACGATTAGGGTTGTCGCCATATCGTCCATCTGCAGGTCTAATTACTGGTTGTAGGTACGCAATTTTTGCTGATTTTTCGTCAATCGCTGACATGATTGTTGCGGGATGTAGTGTTCCAGCTCCAACTTCAGACGTATATGGATGAAGTATAGTACACCCTTCGTCTACCCAAAAATCTTGTAATCCCTTTATTATATCCTGTAGATTCACGCAAATTGTATATCTTTTAAACTGAATACATAAGCAAATAAGCACTATTCTATACTTATTTTTTTAATAGTGCCATGAAAATAGTCACTCAAGGCTATTGAACTTTCTTTTACATACTCAAATATGCTTTTGTTTAAAACAATCGCATCATGCATAGTCAGATCGCAGAATATAAATGCAGTCAAGTACAATAAAATCACTGCATAAAACACATGAAAAATCCCTTCAAATGTGATTGATATTGCATTGTTATAACTAAGCTGTATCGTACTTATTGGCCATGGTTTTATTACTTCTACAATATTAAAAAATAAATAAGGTATCATAAAGAAAAAGAACAAATGCATAAGATCATTAAACCAAAATGGACATTTAAGTATTGCTTTACATATACTTAGATAGAATTTACTTACAGTATAATAAATTGACATTATTGCCGGCATCGAAAGCGCAACAGTCAGCACCTGTCCTGATGCTATTTGTATCACTATATTCTCATCACTGCTAGCTGAAGGATCTTGAATGTGAAAAATGGATATTGCAACTAATTGCAGCACTAACATAACTATTGCTAGCTTGGTAAAAATGGCAGCTACAACTATGCCTGTATTCGGCATTTTATATAGTATAAAATCACCTCCGTATGTAAGCATTAATATAATGTCGGTAATAAATAATATTAGAAAAGAAGACCAATAATGCTGCCAACCCGGTAAATACCCTACTCCTAAAAAAGAGCTTACTATTTTGGCAGGAAAAACCTTGCCTAGCACTTCACCCAAAAATTGAAAAAAAATTCCCATGTCCTAACTAACACTTGACTTATATTTTTCATAATACTTAATTGTAATGGACTTATCAATACACTTCTTGCATAGAAAAAAGGCAAATAGTTAAAAACGATCTAAGTTTAGCAATAACCGTTGCCCCTTCTATCGTCATCCCAGTGCCCAGGGATTGGCTCTTTTTTTTTTCTAGATTCCAGTACTGGAATGAGATCTTCAATATTCTTACATCTGATCTCAAACTATGGAATAACACCGTTATACGTACTGTAATATGGGCATCATTCAAGCAGCTGATCTCTATGATGGCATCATCCCAGTACTGGTATCCAGAACAGGTAATAAGAACTGGTCACGCGCTGGCCTGAAGCTTTAACTATAAATATTAAAATTTACCAGGAGAAAAAAAGGCAAAAGAATCCCCCAGTAGTGAGTTGACCCTATAATAATGTAAATTGGCATTGTAATAATGTGCCAACGCCTAAAATAGGCGTGTTTTTGCTGAATGTAGACAAAAAAAAAGACATGCAGCCGCTATAATTTTATGTAACCTGCCAATGTATACCTGAGTTTCTACTGAATTTTTGTTGTTAAGTCTGCAGAGACTAAAAACAAGGATAAACACTCTTGTTAATATGATAAGGAAAGTGGGAAGGTTTTTCAAGCCACTTCGTCCAGCTACCTACTTAGATGTTCCACACTGCTAAGTAGATAGCAAATTTTTTGCAACATCAAGTGCAGCATAGGTAAATATTGCACTTGCACCTGCACGTTTAAAACCAATTAAGGACTCATAAATCACTCTGTTATAATCCAGCCAGCCATTACTTGCTGCAGCTTTTATCATTGCGCATTCACCGCTTACTTGGTAAGCAAAAATCGGAAAATTAAACTTTTCACTTGCTGTTTTTATTACATCTAAGTATGGCATACCTGGCTTTATCATAATAAAGTCTGCACCTTCATCTATATCCATTTCGATTTCGCAGATTGCTTCACGTGCATTTCTATAATCCATTTGATAACCACTTTTGTCGATGAAATTTGATGATGCGCACGAACCGACAACTTGCCTGAACGGCGCATAGAAGCTAGAACAGTACTTTACTGCATAGGACAATATTGACACATTCTGAAAGTTATTATCATCCAATGTTTTTCTTATTTTTCCTATCCTGCCATCCATCATATCAGAAGGAGCGACTATATCGCATCCTGCTTTTGCTAAAACAAGTGCTTGCTTACATAATGCTGACACAGTCTCGTCATTTTCTACATCTATCCTACTGCTTTTTAAAATGCCATCATGACCGTGAGTAGTGTATGGGTCTAGTGCAATGTCTGCAATAATACCAATATCCGGTACATTTGATTTTACAGCACAAATTGCTTTACAGATTAAATTGTCAGGATTGTAGGCTTCCTCGGCGTTTTCAGATTTTAGTTTACTATCAACTACAGGAAAAATTGCAACAGCATTAATCCCCGAGTCCTTAGCTTTCTGAATTATAGAAATCAATCCATCTATTGAATAACATTTGATATCAGGTAAGCCAAAAATTGGCTCAATTGTTTCTTCTCCGTCACGAACAAACAAGGGAAAAATCAAATCATTTACTGATAAAGTGCTTTCACTTGTTAAATTGCGAATCCACTTGCCTGAGCGCCTACGCCTTAACCTTGTATCTGGGAAACTAAACATTGGATCCAGGAAAATTCCCAGTAAAAAGCAACACTCCTGAAATGAGTATTACCCAAAGTACCGATATTGGCAAAAATACTTTCCAACCAAGACGCATTAATTGATCATAACGATAACGAGGTACTGTAGCTCTAATCCAAACAAATATCAATAAAAGTACAACTATCTTCAAAACAAACCAGATTAAACTAGGAATTTTATACAGCAAACTAAGCTCTAATGGAGGATACCACCCTCCTAGAAAGAATATTGTCATCATAGCGCTTGCTAAAATCATATTTGCATATTCTCCCAAGAAAAAGAGAGCAAAAGGCATTGATGAATACTCGACGTTATACCCAGAAACGAGCTCTGCTTCAGCTTCTGGTAAGTCAAATGGGTGACGATTAGTTTCGGCAAGCAAAGAAATAAAAAATATTATTCCTATAGGCATTAGTAATAAATCAATCCAAAAGGGCATATTATGTTTCGCTACCACCATCTCTCCAAGATTTAATGTGCCAGTTGTAATAACAACTGTAGCAACTATCAGACCTATTGAAATTTCATATGAAATCATTTGAGCAGCTGACCTTATAGCGCCAAGAAATGCATAATTAGAATTACTAGACCAGCCTGCAATAATAATGCCATATATTCCCAAAGAGGATATAGCTAGCACATAAAGCACTCCAACATTAATATTTGCTATTACCTTAGGGATTATTACCTGCTGTCCATCTTCTGTAATTATTTCAGCTCCAAATGGTATAACTGCCCAGGAAATTAATGCTAAAATAAAGGTGAGCATTGGAGCCATAATAAACAGTATGGTGTTTGCTCTAAATGGTATTATCGGCTCTTTAATTATCAACTTGATAGCATCTGCAAATGGCTGTAGCAGACCAAATGGCCCTACTACACTTGGACCATGCCTTAGTTGAATTGCACCAATAATTTTACGCTCAAAGTACACTAAATATGCTACTGAAAGCAAAAGTGGAATAAGAAGAAAAAGAATATCAAATATCAAGTACATTCAACCGCAAATCAAAAAATAGTTCATAATTGTGGCAACAAAAAATACAGCAAGTGCTCTAGACACAACAGACAATGTCCCTATTGAAGTTAATAGGACAAAACTTTTCTGTACAGCATTTAGCTTAATAGAATAGTAAAATGACATGGATACGAATGACACTAGTGACATCATAATTAAGGCAATTGTGAGAGGCAAATAATCTCCTCTTCCCTTGCTAACTATAATAAATGCTATTGCAATCCATACATATCCATCCGTAAATAGTGCCATAACATCACTGATAGAACCAGCTAGCCTATAAATGAACTGTTTTTCTAATGCATTTTGTTCTTTACACAACAACACAGAGTTTAATTTTCGTTGAAAATATACCAGAATTATTAGTAATAATGGTGTTAGAATAAATAAAATATTAAGTGGAGTGTTCATAAAAAATCCCTAGTACAATCTGCCATTATTTTTGAAGCGCGACTTATTGAGTCTGTCATATAAAAATTACACTTTTCTAGAGTAAAAGAGGTATTACTTAATTTTATTTCATCACAGGTAATTGGTATCCATTTGTTTTTCACCACTCGGTCAGCATCTCTAAACTGTGGACCAATAGTGTATAATTTCTTCCTCACATCAAATAAATTATCGTATAGTAAGGAAAGGCCCAAATATTGGGATAAATTTTTTATAATCAACCAATCTTCCTTTGCTTCACCAGGAGGAAAAACAGCTAAATTTGTTCTCTGTACTCGCCCTTCAGTATTTACATAAGTTGCATATTTCTCTGTGTAAGCAGCTCCAGGTAGAATAACATCTGCTATGTGTGCTCCACTATCACCATGATGGCCTTGATAAATTACAAATGTACTTTCTAACTTTGATATATCAATTTCATCTGCACCAAGAAGATAAACTACTTCTATCTCACCACTTTCTGCCTGTTTTAGCATCTGATTAATGTCTTTTCCACCTTCGCTAGGAACAAATCCAATATCGAGTCCACCAACCCTTGCTGCAGCCTTATGCAGTACGTTAAAGCCATTCCAGTCATCTCTGATCATGTTAAATTTTTCTGCAATTTTGCCAGCTAGAGCTAAAACTGATTCAGAATCACCTCTTATTAATGCATCTTGACCGATAATTAGCATAGGGTTCTGAGCTGCACTGAGTAACTCACAGAGTTTGTGATTTCCCTCTTCTATTTCTTTTAGAACGTTTGGACCATCACCTAATCTTTCAACATTATATAGATATTCAAGATTAGGACCAATATTTGCAATAGTGAAATTACCTTGTAAATATCTCTTTCTCAATCTTGCGTTAATTATTGGTGCTTCTATTCTTGGATTTGTATTTATAAGCAGACATAAATCTGCATTTTCTATACCCTCAATAGTGGTGTTGAATACATATGACCCACGATTATTTGGTATAAGCTTTGCTCCATCTTGCCTACAATCTATATTCCCCGAGCCGAGCTTCCGCATCACTTCTTTGAGTAGAAGCATAGACTCACAATCTGCTAAATCACCTGCAATTGCAGCTATTTTATTTGATTTTGTATTCTTTAATTTCTTTGCAGCAACAGTTAGTGCTTCATTCCAATCAACTGGGGCTAATTTACCATCTTTTTTTACATAAGGTTGATCAAGACGCTGAACTTTTAGTCCATCATAGGCAAAACGCGTTTTATCTGATATCCATTCTTCATTTACCTCTTCGCTCAGCCTTGGTAATATTCGCATAACTTCCAGGCCACGATAATCAACTCTAATGCTACTTCCCACAGCATCTAGCACATCTATAGTCTCACAATGTGATAGCTCCCACGGACGCGCTGTAAAGGAGTAAGGCTTTGAAGTTAAAGCCCCTACCGGGCAGAGATCTATGATATTTCCAGATAATTCAGAACTAACATGCCTTTTTATGTAAGTGCTAATCTCTACATTTTCTCCCCTTCCGATTCCTCCAAGTTCATTTGTACCTGCAACATCAGACAAAAATCTAACACATCGAGTGCAATGAATGCATCGATTCATCGCAGTCTCAATCAGTGGTCCGAAGTGTTTTTTTGGCACAGCCCTCTTATGCCCATCAAGTCTGCTGGTTCCTTTCCCATAAGCCATCGTAATATCTTGCAAATCGCATTCACCACCTTGATCGCAAATTGGGCAATCAAGCGGGTGGTTAATTAGCAAAAACTCAAGCACACCTTCACGTGCTTTTTTAACCTCAGGGGTATCAGTGTGAATAACCATCCCTTCTGCAACTGGCATTGCACAAGAGGCTACTGGTTTTGGAGGTCCACCCTCCACTTCAACCAAACACATTCTACAGTTACCAGCAATTGCTAAACGCTCATGATAACAGAAACGTGGAATTTCAACGCCCACAACTTCACAAGCTTGCATTATAGTGAGCCCATGCTCTACTTCACATTCCTTAGAATTAATAGTAACTTTAACCACAACCATTATAGAGCTTCCCACTTTATAGGAGTGCAGCTTATCTCATCTTCAACTAGATTGCCGTTTTCATATTGAGCAGACATATAATTCATGCGCGAGTCACGATCTATATATCTAACAGGCTTTACAGGTTTATCTTTATACATTTTTTGCTCAGCTTTCTTACGCTGAGTAGGGTTATTTTTACTAGCTGTTTTCGCTTTCCTTCCTACTGCCATACAAACTCCTAAAAACTTCCTATTTTATTTTAGGACTTAGGTATACACTGTCAATACTAAATAGCTTTAAAGTTTTAATAGTACATTATTACAATCATCATTTGAACAAAATACTTTCTCTTGATGCTGCTCAAGTGTATAACTTTATAATCCCCAAAAAAGAAAATGTAAGTTACTTTGATGATATCATTTTCTACGTCTTATAAATAGATATTCATGTAGCCGTAAATTAAGCTATAAACTCAATACAAAGATCCTTAATAATCGATCTCATAGTACTTCTCAACCAACTTGTTTAGCAACCTTACACCGAAACCTACTGCCCCTCTTGAAGAAATATCAGTGCCTTTTTCGTGCCAAGCAGTGCCTGCAATGTCTAAATGTGCCCAACAAGTGTCGTTTACAAAACGCTGTAGAAACTGTGCAGCCATTATACTATCTCCACCAGAACCTGCAGGAGCTATATTTTGCACATCAGCAATCGGCGAATCAATAATTTTGTTATAAGTTTCATTCATAGGAAAGCGCCATAATTTTTCATTTACTTCATTTCCTGCATCAATCAGATGATTCGCTAATTCATCGTTATTTGAAAAAAGACCAGCATATTCATTATTTCCCAGTGCAACCACTATAGCACCAGTTAAAGTTGCAAGGTCGATCATAAATTTCGGTGCAAATCTATCTTGTGTATACCATAAAGCATCCGCAAGTATTAGTCTTCCCTCTGCATCGGTATTTAATATTTCTATTGTTTGTCCAGACATTGAAGTGACTACATCGCTCGGTCTTTGAGCATTACCATCCACTGCATTTTCTGCAAGTGCAACCACACCAATTGCATTTACTTTTGCTTTTCGCCCAGCTAGAGTACGCATCACTCCAACTACAGTAGCAGAACCTGCCATGTCATATTTCATTGACTCCATACCGCGTGAGGGTTTAAGTGACACTCCACCAGTGTCAAACGTTATACCCTTGCCTATAAAAGCTATTGGTTTTTGTTCTTGGGAAGCCCCATTCCATTTTATCACCACTAACTTTGGCTCTTTACTACTTCCTTGTGCTACTCCAAGCAGGGCCCCCATTTTTTTCTCTTCCATTTGCTTTTTATCAAGCACTTCAACCTCAAGACCAAGTTTAGTAAGTTCAGCTTTTATACGATTAGCGTAAGACTCTGGATATAAAATATTAGGTGGCTCAGTAGTAAAAGCACGTGCAAGAAAGATGCCTTCACCTTCGTGTTTTAAACGCTCAAATGATTTTTCAATGCTACTTAACTGTTCATCTTTTACTAATAATGTAATTTCCTCTACTTCTGTAATTTTTTCATCCTTTTTAGTTTTATACTTATTAAACTTGAAACTGCGCAGAAATGCTCCATATGCAACATTTGCTGTACTGCCCTCGATTGAAATAGCTGCTCGCTTGATTCTTAATCTGCTTAGCTCACGATATATTTTACCACCAATATTTAATCCTTTGCTTTCATCCCATTCATCTCTCATCCCAAGACCAGCAACTATAATATTTTTTCCCTCTGATGAAGTAATGGAGAAAAATTCACCAAAACCTCCATTAAAACCACTAAATTTCTTGATATTATCTATAGCTTGCTTATCTTGTAGAACATTAGTTATGAGCTTATCACCCTCAAACAAACCTACCACTAGCGTCTCAAAATCGGGCAAAGCTTTAGAAATTGTTATCTTCATCGTTGACATCTCCGTTGCAAAATAATTGTAAGCTGCACATAAAACATAGTAAAAAACATTAGTAAGATATTTTTCATGTACATTTTAAGTACAATAGCGCTTAAGGTTACTATTAACTCCCCTGATATGCAAGGGCTTTATCTTTTATCAGAAAATTTGTTATGCCCACCTAGGGTTATATTAAATGTGTAGGTCTTCATGGCCTGATTGTTATAAGTAAATGGTGCTATCAGAAGGCTTGCAAGTCCACTCTCAATAAGATTACCAAAAAGAAGATCATCACAGTTATCGCAATTATGATCAGCAAAAAACATTTGTGTTGTGAATTCTGGAAAATCTGGATGTTGGACCAAAAAGTTGATGTGTGGAGCCCTATCACCAATTTTACCTGGTACTATTGTAATAAAATTATAATAGCCAAGGTTATTTACTATAAATCTTCCTGATCCAGAAAAATTTGGATCAAGCTCCACATTTTCATCATAATAGCTCATGCCAAGTGAGTCTGCGTGCCATATAGAAACCACAGCATTTTGTATCGGTAAGCAATTTACATCAGTAACTCTACCCACTACATTTATTAATTCTCCTGCTGCATTATTTGGAGAGCCGGGTTTTCTTCTTAAATTATTTGAATAGTTAAAGCTTTTTGGCCTTGTTTCAAGATCATAAATCCCTGGAGTTTCAATACAATTAAGCAAAATAGGATCAGCTGCAGATAATGACAAATCGAATATAAATTGTACTAAAAACGCTAATAAGATATTTTTTACATTCATTTTGTTTATAGTGCCTTTATCAGAATTATAGCAACCTTTTTATTTTATTAAAGACAAGACTTCCCTTGAAGCCTCCTCAGAATCACAACTATCCTTTCAGTGTATGAGTTTTAGGTTTTAGTACTGCATACACAACTGCACGGACTTCCAATTTAGAAATTGCAAATCAATCCAAACACGCAAGTGTAATGTTACCTCCACATGCTGTAGTGTTGACACTTACAACCTTTTCTATAGAAAAACGTTGCAGATAATTAGGACCACCAGCTTTTGGTCCGGTACCTGACAGTCCTCTACCGCCAAATGGTTGTGTTCCGACTGCTGCACCTATTTGATTGCGATTGATGTATACATTTCCAACTGATATTTTCTTGCTTATTAAATCGATCTGACTTTGCACACGGCTTTGCAAAGAAAACGTAAGTCCATATCCTGTATTGTTTATATCACTTATAACTTCATTTAACTGCAACTTATTAAAACGTATGATATGTAAAATAGGCCCAAACACTTCTTGCTTTAATTGCGAAATTTTTTGTATCTCATAAATATACGGAGGAAAAAAATAACCATTATAAGAATTTGTATCCATGGGTACCTTCGACAAAAGGTTTGAATCTTCATCCCTTGATATTTTTTCCGTATGTTTAGTGAGCATATCAATAGATGCTTTGTCAATTATTGGACCAATATCTGTGCTCAGTTGTATTGGGTCACCTATCTTTAGTTCTTGAGCTGCATTGCATATCATTTTTATCTGTTTTTCTGCTATATCTTCTTGAATAAATAGCACTCTGAGAGCGGAACGACGTTGACCGCCACTGCGAAATGCAGAAATTAAAACATCCTTAGTTACCTGCTCTAAAAGAGCAGAACTATCAACAATCATAGCATTTAATCCATCAGTCTCAGCGATAAGTGGCACAATAGGACCATTTCTACTAGCAAGCATTCGATTAATCATTTGAGCAGTTTGTGTTGAACCAGTAAAAGCTACACCGGAAATTCTATTATCTGGTACTAATGTTTTACCCAAATACCAACCATCCCCTGGAATAAGGTGTAGCACATTTTTTGGTATTCCAGCTTCGTGTAGTATCTTAACGGCTTCATAGGCAATAATCGGCGTTTGCTCTGCCGGTTTTGCCAGCACTGCATTACCTGCTGCAAGTGCAGCTGAAACCTGTCCAATGAAGATAGCGAGTGGAAAATTCCACGGTGATATGCATAAGAAAACTCCTCTACCTTCAAAAAAGATGAAGTTATCTTCACCTGTTGGACCTGGCAATTTTTTCCAGTCATTCAGTTCATTTTTTGCTATCATTGCATAATAGCGCAAAAAGTCGATTGCCTCTCTTACTTCTGCTATTGCATCGGATAAAATTTTTCCTGCTTCTACAATCAGAATATAAATTAACTCTTTCATCCTTTCCTCAAGCAAATCTGCAGCTTTTTCAAGGCATTTAGCGCGCTCTTCTGCTGAAACATTCTGCCACTTAGTAAAAGCACTATGTGCTATTTCAAGAGCATTTAAAGCCTGAGCACTTGTTGCACTTGACACTTCTCCAATTACATTTTCCAAATGTGCAGGATTCACTACTTCGGTAAATTTCGCACTGTCAAGAAACGACTCTCCATCAATTATTGGGCCAACTTGCCATTTCTTTTCACTAAATTCCCTTACATCATTTGCAAATTGTGAAACCGCAATTGAATCGCTAATATCCATTCCCAAGGAGTTTTTTCTTTCCTCTCCAAAAATATCTCGTGGCAACGGAATGCTTGGATGAGGCTCATACTCTAAGCTTTTTACTTTTTCTAATGGATCTGAGACTAATTCTTCAATTTTCACGTCAGAATCATTTACTTGATTGACAAACGAGCTATTAGCTCCATTTTCAAGAAGGCGCTTAATAAGGTATGGCAATAAATCACTATGTTTACCAACTGGTGCATATATACGACAATTGATGCTTGTTGCAAGTTCTGAAATTGCATAATCATACAAACTTTTACCCATTCCATGTAAGCACTGAAACTCAAACCCAGGATGATTTTTATCGGCAAGCTCTATTATAGTAGCAAAAGTATAAGCATTATGAGTTCCAAAACATGGATAAAAGTGATTCTCTTTGCTCAAAAGTTTCTGCGCACAGGCAAGATAGCATACATCTGTGTAGCTTTTTCTAGTAAACACCGGATAACCAATTAACCCTAATTCTTGTGTGCGCTTGATTTCTGAGTCCCAATATGATCCTTTTACAAGCCTCACCATAATTTTATGCTTTGATCGAATAGCAACATCTTCAACAAAATCAAGAACAGATAAAGCACGTTTTTGATACGCTTGCACAGCCAAGCCAAGCCCCTCCCACTTAGAAAGTGAATCATCAAGACGCAATTGCTCAAATAAAACTAATGACATCTCAAGTCTTTCTGATTCTTCTGCATCTATACAAAGTGAAATGTTATATTTCTTCGCTTCATGACACAGTTCCAGCAACTTAGCTCTCAGCTCCTCAGCTATATTACCAAATTGGCTAAATTCATAACGTGAGTGCAGTGAAGACAATTTGATTGAAACCCCTTGAGATTTAAAGCAATCATTTATGTCAGCAGATTCACCTATGGCTTTTATTGCATGCATGTATAAATTAAAATACTCTTCCGCATCCTCAACTGTGCAAGCAGATTGACCAAGTATATCAAAAGAGCATAAATACTTACCGTAGTCATCTGACTTCACACTTTCCAATGCTTTTTCTATAGTTTCTCCAACAATAAAATGCTTGCCAAGAATGGATATTGCTTGTTTCACCGCTTTGCGGATTATTGGCTCTCCTAAATTTTTCAATAACCTGGAAATTATGTGATAGAATTTTGAATCCTCTTCATTATTTCTCAATATACTGCTTCCTATAATTAAACTCCATGTAGAAGCATTAACAAACAATGAAGAGGAACGCCCCAGGTGTTTATTCCATTCTTGGTTGGCAATTTTATCTTTGATCAATTCATCTATTGTGTAATCGTCTGGTATTCTAAGCAATGATTCAGCAAGACACATTAGTGCTACTCCTTCTTCATTAGAAAGTGAGTACTGTTGTATAAAAGAATCTATAACGCCTAATTTACTACCTCTAATCTTTTCGACAATTTGTTTTGCAATATTGTAAATTATGTTTTTTGAATCAGCCGAAAGTTCTGATTTTTCTACAAGATAGCGTACGTGACTTTTTTCATCAGCACGATAAAATGCCTGCAATCGTTTTCGTAATGCGTTAGGCTCTTGTATAGAACTGATCATAATTATCTATAAAACACCCTTTACCATACATAAGATGAGATTATATCATAACTTTACATCGAATAAATTATTATTTAAACAAAGAGCCAGAATCAATTCAAAACCTAGTTGATAACTGTGATAGCTCAAAAGGACTGCGCAAGTATATAGCTCAACACCCCACCACTCATCAAGTACTTAACCTCAGTTGCAGTTTGTACACAGCACTTGAGTTGAATGGATTGCTCTGAATCATCCTTTCTTTTAATGATACATTCTAGATTTCCACTTGGTACTACTTCACCTTTTATGCTCACCATCTCACTACCATCAAATATCTTTCTCGTTACTCCATCCTGAAATGCAAGTGGAAGAACACCCATACCGACCAAGTTGGACCTATGTATGCGTTCAAAACTTTCTGCAATCAGAGCTTTAATTCCCAGCAATGCAGTACCCTTTGCTGCCCAATCCCTACTTGAACCCGTACCATATTCTTTTCCTGCAATAACAACTAATGGAACAGCTTCTTTTTTATATTGCATTGCTGCATCAAAATTTGACATAGTTTCTTGAGAAGGAATATGTTTTGTATAGCCACCCTCAGCACTCACCATCTTATTTCTTATTCTGATATTAGCAAAGGTTCCACGCATCATTACATTGTGGTTACCGCGGCGAGATCCATATGAATTGAAATCTTGCGGTTCAACTCCAAGACCTTTTAAATATATGCCTGCAGGACTATTTGAGGCAATATTTCCAGCAGGGGAAATGTGGTCGGTAGTGACGCTATCGCCAAATATCGCTAGTATTTGCGCATTCTTTATATCAACTATGTTGCTTTTATTGTTCTTAATCGATAAATTATCAAAATAGGGAGGGTTTTGTATATAAGTGCTTTTCGCGTCCCAATCATAGATTTCACTTTTCTCACACTTTATCTTTTGCCAATGCTCATCACCAGAAAAAACATCCTTATACTTTTGTATGAACATTTCACGCGTCACAACACTTTTAACACAGCTCTCAACTTCACTATTTGTTGGCCATATATCTTTGAGATAAACATCACTTCCATTCTTATCTTTGCATATAGGATCTTTTGTCAGGTCAATTTTTACAGTACCTGCAAGTGCATACACAACAACAAGTGGCGGAGATGCCAAGTAATTCGCTTTGACTAAAGGATGGATTCTTCCTTCAAAGTTACGATTACCGGATAAAACTGATGCAACAGTCAAGTTTTTATCATTAATATCACTTTCTATATCTTCATTAAGCGGACCGGAGTTTCCAATACAAGTTGTACAGCCATACCCAACCAAATTAAAACCCAAAGCATTGAGATCTTCCTGTAACCCTGACTTTTCTAAATATTCTGTTACAACTTGTGACCCTGGAGCAAGAGAAGTTTTAACCCAAGGCTTTGATTTTAATCCAAGGTTGACTGCATTACTCGCTACAAGTCCAGCAGCAATCATTACACTTGGGTTTGAAGTATTAGTGCAGCTTGTTATTGCTGCAATAACTACACTTCCATCTTGGAGTTTATCACTTTCCTCTGACTTATTAACTGGAAATGATTTAGAAAAAGATTCTTCCACTTGCGAAAGAAAAACCTTATCTTGCGGTCTTTTTGGACCGGCCATTACTGGCTCTATGCTCGATAAATCAAGCTCCAGTGTGTCAAAGAACGCCAATTCGTCATTACTACGCCACAGCCCTTGTTCCTTCGCATAGACTTCAACCAATTTAACCAACTCTTTTGGCCTTCCGGTTAAGTTTAAATAATCTAGTGTCTTCTGATCAATTGGAAAGAATCCACAAGTTGCACCATACTCTGGAGCCATATTAGCTATGGTTGCTCTATCTGCCAAAGATAAACAATCTAAGCCACCACCATAAAATTCCACAAATCTGCCAACAACGCCTTTTGTTCTCAGGATATTAGTAATCGTTAGCACTAGATCAGTTGCTGTTACTCCATCTAAAAGTCTTCCTATTAATTTAAATCCTACTACTTCTGGAATTACCATACTAATTGGTTGACCAAGCATCACAGACTCAGCTTCTATTCCACCAACACCCCAACCAAGAACCGATAAACCATTTACCATAGTAGTGTGACTATCTGTACCGACCAAGGTATCTGGATATAGAACTCCGCTATCGTCACATACAACTTGTGCTAAATATTCAAGATTCACTTGGTGGCAAATTCCAGTACCTGGTGGCACTACTCTAAAATTTGTGAAGGACGACTCTCCCCATTTTAAGAATTGATATCTCTCCAGATTTCTTTTTACTTCCAGTGCAACGTTTTTACCAAATGCAGAAGTGTTTCCGTAACTATCTACTTGAACAGAGTGATCGATCACAAGATCAACAGTTACAGATGGATTTATTTTGCTTGGTTTACCTCCGTTTTTCTTCACATAATTACGCATTGAAGCTAAGTCAACGACAGCAGGAACCCCTGTGAAATCCTGCATCAAAACCCTTGCTGGCTTGTAGCTAATTTCGTGATTAATGTGTTTCTTGACGCAATTTGCTAATATCTTTATGTCATCTAATTTAACGCTTACTCCATCTTCGTTGCGCAATAAATTTTCAAGCAATACCTTGAGTGAACAAGGCAATTTGGTTAAATTTACTCCTAAGAATTCACCAGCTTTACTTAGGTTAAAGTAGTTATATAACCTTCCATCAATATTTAAAGTCGTCCTTGCATTTAAAGAATTGTTCATCCTATATTAGTTAAAATTGGAATTACTAGCGCTACTTTTTTGTTGTTGACTTTGCTGCTGATACATAGTTTCAAAATCTATAGGATCTAGCATAAGTGGAGGAAACCCACCACTACTTGTAGTCCTTGCAATTATTTCTCTTGCAAAAGGGAAAAGAAAAGTAGGTCCACCAATAAATAGAGCTTGTCTCACCTCTTCTTCACTTAGCTCTGTAAAGTTTTCTATTGAGAAAATACCGCAATACTTTACCTCGCAAATGAAAGCTATATCATCTTTTACATCTTCATCTTTTACCGTTGCTTTGGCTTCTATATGCAAAGTAATTTCATGAAAAGGCTTTTCTTCACTTATTCCTTTTTTATTTTCTGTTCCTTCTAATTTTGCTGAATTAATATTAACCATTACATTAATATCAGGAGTTCTACTAGAAGGAAGGAATGGCGAATTTGGATTCTCAAACGAAAAATCTTTGACATACTGAACATGAATTTTCATTTTGTGTTGTGACATTTCTTACGTCTCCTTTAATTAAGTTGAGATGTTTAATACTTTCCTATATAATATATCCATTTACAAATGAATAGTAAACCTAACTATAGGCTAATATGAAAAACATATTTTTATCAATAATTAATAATATTTAGATACTTTATATGTCAAGGAGTAAGTTACCATGATAGAGCTTGTAATATATGCTTTACTAGCGGCTTTTATTTTTTCACGCTTATATAATTCTTTAGGAAGATCATCCAGTCTCAATCTAAAAAAGCTAACAGGTGTATTAGATGTAAGTCCAAGTAAAGAGGATGTGGTAGAAAATGTCGAAGATTATACTTATGGCAATAACAAAAGTTCAATAGAAGCTACTTATGAACAAATATTACAAAAAAACAGAGAGTTCTCTATTTCCAATTTTATAGAAGGTTCAAGCATAGCTTTTGAACTAATAATAAAATATTTTAACCAAGGAAATTTACCTCAATTAAAATCCCTTCTGGACAAGGACTTATATAACAGTTTTGTGGATAAGATTAAACATCGTAAAGAGACACATGAGTCCATAATTGTTTCTATCGTTTCACAAAAGATCTTAGAAATAAAGCTAGTAAAAAACGTAGTATTTATTGCAGTATACTTCCTTTCAGAGCAAATTAACTTCGTTAAGAATGGTGAAGGAGAAATCATATCAGGTAGTACGTCTACTATTAACAAAGTTGAGGATGTATGGCAATTCAAAAAAAATATTAATTCATCAGATCCAACCTGGTTGCTTGTTTCCATTAACTACAAGAAGGCAAGTACCGATAAAAACTTAACAGCAAATGACAAGTAAGATTAGTTACACCAATGGAAAGTAGGATACGAGAAATAGTACTTGATACTGAAACTACAGGTCTTGACACTGAGTCTGGCCATCGAATTATTGAGATAGGATGTGTAGAACTAATTAACCGTATTCCAACAGGTAAAACATTTCATCGATATCTTAATCCAAAGAGAGATATACCTTACCACTCATTTAAGATTCATGGTATTAGTGAGGAGTTTTTGGAAGATAAGCCACTATTTTCAGATGTTGCACTTGAATTTCTTGACTTCATATCTAGTGACATCTTGGTAATTCATAATGCTGAGTTTGATATTAAGTTCCTTAATATGGAGTTAAACAAATTGAATGCCAGGTTAATTTCCTCAGATAGAGTGCTAGATACATTACCACTTGCAAGAAAAAAGTTTGTAGGATCACCTGCTTCTTTAAATGCATTATGCAAGCGTTTTGATATATCGCTAGAAGGTAGAGAGTTACACGGAGCATTAGTTGATGCTCAATTGCTTGCAAAGGTCTATGTTGAGCTTACAGGAGGATTGCAAACCTTTTTATTTAATAATGAATGTGCTCAGGACAATAACTCTACGTTTATTCAGCATAAAGTGCGTAATTTAGCCCACAGAGAACATTCACCAAGTATTAAAGAAATTGATGAGCATAAGAAATTGTTAGATAAAATTAACAACCCACTTTGGAAGGAACATATTGAATCAATCAACTAATCAATATATGATTTAACTTTATTGGAAACGCTTTAATGATAAAGTTTATAAGGTTATTGTCTAGTTTGCTAATAACAGTAGCAGCTATCTTCTTAGGTTATTGTTATTTTACCAAGCAAGGCATATTTGTTTCACAAAATACAGAAATTAAGGTAGGTGGGGATTTTTCTTTGATCAATCAAGACGGACAAACAGTACGCAGTAGTGATTTTAAAAATAAGTATATGATGATTTTTTTCGGATTTTCCTCATGCAAAAGAATTTGCCCTATGAATCTCGGCATAATTTCAGAAGCACTTGCAAAGTTAGATAAGAAAACTGACAATAAGCTACAAACATTTTTTATCACAGTTGATCCTGAGCGCGATAACACAGAAAGGCTTAAAGAATTTCAGCAGCAATTTGACCATAGAATACAAATGCTAACTGGTGAAAGAAAAAAAATAGATGAAGTAGTTGCAAAGTATAAAGTATATGCAAGTAAAGTAGATGGAGAAGAGGAAATTAACCATTCTTCAGTGATATACCTTATTAGCCCTGAAGGAAAATATGTAACACACTTTGTAGCTGATTTAAATTCAGATGAAAGTCAATCTGATAAGATTCTGGCTGAGATAAAAAAATATGTAAGCTGAACTAAAGAGCTTAGCTTACTTTAAATTTATGCTAACAGGTATTTTGATTAAACTAAGTCGTTTTTTTAATTTTTTCTAGGATCAACTCAGCAGCTTTTTGTTCAGCAATTTTCTTACTAGGAGCGCATGCAGAAACTTTGCCATAACTCTCTATGCAAGCTGATATAGTAAATTCAGGATTGTGTGCTGGTCCAATTTGTTTTACAAGCTCATACTTCGGTAAAGGTAATTTATTTCTCTGAGTCCATTCTTGCAGTGAAGTTTTAGGATCTTGAGGAGGATCGAGGATGTCCTTAGCTAGCTTTTCCCAATGTCGGATAATAAATTTCTCAACACTCTCAAGTCCGCCGTCAATATAAATTGCACCTATTAGTGCTTCAAGCGAATTTTCTAAATTTTTTAAGTTACATTTTCCTCCGTTACAACGTTCACTATTATTCATGATAATAAAGTTACCTAACTCTATTTCTTTAGCAACATTAGCAATGGTACTGCCACAAACTAAATCCGTTTTTCTTTTTGCCAATGCTCCTTCTTTTTCTTCAGGAAACATTTTAAACAGCATAACAGACACAACCATATTCAAAACACTATCGCCCAAAAACTCTAGCCTTTCGTAGCTTACAACCTGGTCTTCGCTATTTCTCTTATTTACGCTTGGGTGGGTTAATGCCTCTTCTAATATTGCATAATCTGTAAATTTATAATTAATAACTTTAGATATTGTATCGTTCAAAGCTCTCATATTAATCATTCAATAGAAAAACACTCTCTATCATACCTCTACACTAAAAAGTTAGCTCTATTTCACTAAGACAATATCCATAACTTCTAAAATGTACAGTCTAATGTATACAACCTACTGCTTCAGCAACATTACTAAATCCATCTCTTCTGACCAATTCCGCAAGTTCCAGGTTGATTTTGTTCACAACTTGATGCCCCTGGTATACAAGAGCAGTATACAGTTGTACTAAAGAGGCTCCTGCCTTTATTTTTTCATATGCATCAACACCACTTGAAATTCCTCCGCATCCTATCAATAGAATTCTGCTTTTAGTAAGCTTGTACATGTCACTCAATAACTCGGTTGAAAGTTGAAATAATGGCCTGCCGCTCAACCCACCACTCTCATTATAGTAAGAATCTCGACTTATCGTAGTGTTGCTCACTATTAAGCCGTCAATTTTATATTCTAGTGCAAGCTCAGCGATATTTTCTTTTGTTTGCTGATCTATATCTGGAGAAATTTTTAATATTATCGGTATCGATTCAGAGCTATCAATTGATTTTTTGGTTAGAGTAATAGACTTCAACAACTTAGATAATTCTTGTTTGTTGTGTAAATCACGCAAGTTAGGTGTATTTGGGGATGAGATGTTCAGTACTATATAATTACTCTTTCCATATACTATCTTTATTAAGTCAACATAATCGCTGATTTGGTCCTTTGATGTACTGTTCTTTCCTATATTGATGCCAAAAATGCAATTATCAAGCTTAGTTTCACTTATCTGCTTAAGAAAATAGTCCACCCCTTTATTATTGAATCCCAATCTATTAATTATTCCTTCATCTTTAATTAACCGAAAAATTCTCGGTTTTTTGTTTCCATATTGGGGATATTTAGTTACAGTACCAGCCTCAATAAATCCAAAACCAAATGAGAGCATGGGCATTAGAACTTCTGCATTCTTATCAAAGCCTGCGGCAAGACCCACAGGACTTCTAAGTTTATTACCAAAAAAGTTTACATTTAAAGACTCTGGTAGCTCTATAGGTTTCTTAAAGGGCATTTTTTTTAACGCCATTATTACCAAGAAGTGAGCAATTTCAGGTGATAGCAAAAATAGTAAATTACGCAATATCATTTTGTAAAACACTTTGCTCATTTTTAGTTTATTTTTTACCATGCAACAAGAATAACTTAGAAAGACTGAGGTTTATCTAAATAGTAAGTATATAGTTTCTATGCAGAGAAAAAACTAATTTTTCTGAAGGGAAACAACAACTTGATTAGTATTTTTATCTAGTAATTCTAGATAGCCAAATTTGTTAATTTGAGATTTTATTAGTGTAGGAATCTTATTTTGATTTAAATAAAATCAATGATCTAATTCGAGTAAGAGGCCGGGACCGGAATTGAACCGGTATAAAAGGATTTGCAGTCCTCCGCATAAGCCATTCTGCCACCCAGCCATTTTTTACGCGTAGATATTAATTATATCTTTTAGCATAGATAAAGCTTCTTCTCTTTTGCGTTGAAAAGTATTACGCCCAATTATTGAGCCATTACCACCGCCTTGCTTAATTTCTTTTACCTCACTACTTATATCACCCACTGACTTTGACTCACCACCAGAGAAAACTACTATTCTTTTTCCTGCAAAGCAAGACTTTTTAATATATTCAATTCTTTTGAACAATGATTCAATATTTTCTATTTTTTCTCTTTCCATATGGTTGGTTGGAAGTTTTACTTTTATTATGTTGGCACCGAGCAAAGCCGCTATATGCGCAGCATAAGCAATGATATCAACTGCTGTTTCACCTTCTTTGGAAATCCCTTCACCACGTGGATAAGACCATAGCACTACAGCAAGGCCACAAGATTTAGCCTCAGCTATAATTTTGCGAGCTTCTTCCATCATATCAAAACACTTAGCAGAACCAGGATATATAGTAAACCCAACAGCCACACATCCCAAACGTAGAGCATCTTTTACAGAGGAAGTTATTGCTTGATCTGAAGTTAAGCTTTTTGAGTGCAAAGAGTTAGCGCTATTAAGCTTCAAAATAAGTGGTAGCATTCCAGCATAAGTTGAAGCACCAGCTTCGATCATACCAAGCGGAGCAGCGTATGCACTTACTCCTGAATCAACTGCAAGCTGAAAATGATAATGTGGATCGTAAGCATCAGGGTTAACTTCAAAACTTTTTATTGGTCCATGCTCAAATCCCTGGTCTACAGGGAGAATTACTAACTTGCCAGTTCCACCAAGTTTCCCATGCATAAGAATGCGAGTAAGATTCGCTTTTACTCCAGGGTTTTCACTTTCGTAGTAACTTAGGATTTGTTTTACTTCTTCACTCATTAATATCTTCAAATTTACTCAAAGTGTAGCAAAAACTATAGTTGAAGCAAAGACCTTTTTATGCTCTTGTTCCTACCCCTATATTTAAAGGTGTAACTTTAGGATCAGTATTATGATGTTGTGGTTTTTCTTGAACTAAATCTTCAAAATACATTTTAACAATAGGAAGAACGAGCGGCATAAGTACTAATTTGTAGTCATACCATGCAAATTTTTCTTTATAACTAAATTAAGCATCTTCTTCATATAAACACTGGTTACAGTATTCACCATGTAGTTCAAAAGCTTTTATAAAAGTTCTAAGTAAAGCAATAAGTAATAAATCTAATACTAAATTAGCAATAAGCACCATTCCATATTGAACAGGCCAGCCATTTTGTGCAATTTCCGATACTAAACTGCACATAGTAAACGCTGCTGCTATACACAGCACACAATTATCAGCAGCAATAAGTAGATTGTATCTTCTATTTAACCTATCTAGATTTTCTTCTTGTGAGCCTCTTTGTTTACTCGCTGCATAGATTATACTATATAAGGATATAATAAATAGCCATGGCCAAACTCCGATGCTGAATGCATAAAATTTATAAGAAATATTTTGCACTTTGCCACTGTTAGCAAGTTGTGATAAGCAATATTTGACTTGAGGCGACGGACCAAGTACCAAATTTACTAATATAAAAAATAAACGTGCTCTATTTACAGCTTTCTCTCTACGCAATAGAATCTCATTGATTCTCCTTCGTTTTTCCTGCACTTCTCGCTGTAATGTTATAGATATACCGGGAGTTCTTCCTGCTTTTAAGTCGTTAAGATATTTCTCTAGCTTATCTTTGTCTGCACTAAGTTTTTTAAACTTTTCTTCAGCTATTTTTTCTCTTTCTCTCCTGCTACTACTTTATCAGGGTGACATTTTAATGAAGCTCTTCTAAAGTGCCGCTCAACTAACTTAAGTACATCATCAAACTCCTGGCTTATTACTTCTTCTGCTTTTATTCCCAGCCTTGAAAATAAGTTCTGTAAATCTTGATTACTGTAATGTTGATCTCTGGTTAAACTTGCCACTACAGCCTCATTAAAAAACAGCGATTCTACTACAAATTTAACACTCAAGCAAGAATTTAAACTATATCAAAAGCAATTCCGTGTTTACCAATATAAATCCTTAATTTTTTTCCTTTAATTAATCGACGATTCAGTATTTCTTCAGCCAAATGACTTTTTATCTCTTTTTCAATCAGCCTCTCTATCGGGCGTGCCCCCATCTCTTTGCTATAACCTGTTTGAGCAAGATAAGACTTTACTTCTTCTTCCACTGAGCAGCTTATACCCTTTTGCACAAGTTGTTTTTTTAATTCCTGAATAAATTTATCCACAATGTTCAAAATGACATCCGCACCCAAATCAGAAAAGGAAATGACTGCATCAAGACGGTTACGAAATTCAGGGCTAAAAACCCGTTCCATTGCTTTTTCACTGTCACTGATGTTAAAGTTTTTATACCCAAAGCCAATAGAACTTTTGTTGCGTTCAAATGCCCCTGCATTGGTTGTCATAATTAAAATCGTATTGGAAAAATTAACCTTACGTCCGTAAGTGTCTGTAACACAACCATAATCCATGATTTGTAGTAATATATTGTAAATATCACTATGAGCTTTCTCAATTTCATCAAGAAGTACCACGCTATATTGATTATTAGATACAGATTCTGTAAGCAATCCACCTTGTTCGTAACCCACATATCCAGGAGGGGAACCAATCATTCTAGATATTGTGTGAGGTTCCATATACTCAGACATATCAAACCTGATAAGGTTCATACCCATATTTTGTGCTAGTTGTTTCGCAAGCTCAGTCTTACCTACACCAGTTGGCCCTGCAAAAAGATACTTTGCCAAGGGTTTATCGTAACCTCTCAGACCAGATTTAGCAATTTTAATAGAATTAACGAGAAACTCTATCGCTTGCTCTTGACCAAAAATGGCCCTATTGAGATTTTCTTTCAAAGATTTTACTCTTTGCATATCATCAAACCCGCAAGGTACTTTTGTAATCCTAGCGATAGTACTCTTAATGTCTCTACTGTTTATAATTTTTCGCCTGCTTTTTTGTGACTTACAATATGCCCCTGCTTCATCTATAACATCAACTGCTTTATCAGGTAATATTCTCCCAGTAATATACTTGTGTGAAAGTTCAGCTGCAGATTTAATGGCATGTTTCGTGTAATATACTCCATGATGCCTTTCATAGTAATGCTTTATACCATCTAGTATCTTTACTGTATCATTAATAGAAGACTCTTTTACATTAATTTTTTGAAACCTCCTTGCTAATGCTTTATCCCTTTCAAAGCTATTGCTATATTCTCTATATGTAGTTGCACCTATACAGCGCAACGCACCTCTTGCAAGTGCAGGTTTGAGCAGATTGCCAGCATCAAGAAAGCTGCCACTTGTTGAACCTGCTCCAATAATAGTGTGTATTTCATCAATGAAAAGAATAGCGCCAGGTTTTGCCTCAATTACTTTTATTATAGATTTTATTCTCTCTTCGAAGTCACCTCTATAGCGTGTTCCTGCAAGAAGTGATCCTAAATCCAAAGCATAAATTATGCTGGATCTCAGTGCACTCGGAACACTACCTTCAATAATTTTCAATACCAAGCCTTCAACTATTGTTGTTTTACCAACACCTGGTTCTCCGACATATAAAGGGTTATTTTTTGTGCGTCTTAGCAAGATTTCTATAGTGCGATTTAATTCATAATCACGACCAATGACATAATCTATTTTTTTGCTTCTTGCATAGTCATTTAAATTTCTACAATAATTTTGTAGAATTTCTTCATCTCTTAACAATTCACCTTTATTTGCTACAGTAGAGATATCGTTATTCTTATCAAGTTTTATCTTGCGATTAGTTACATATTCTTCTGTATCACCTGAATATTTTATATTGGATATGTTATAAATTAAATTAGAATCCTTTGCATTCTGTTTGCGTAATAGCTCTTCAATGTATAAATCTTGCTCAGACAGAATCTCTAATAGAATACTTGCCCCATTTATTTCTTTTCTTCCCAGACGATGAGCTCGTATCACGGCTTTATGTATTATGCGTTGAAATAGCACATCAGGCTCAACTTTATTGACAGTTAATTCGGAGTTGTCTTGTAAAAAATCTTTTGTATTATTACCATGATCATTCCTTAATATGATATTATCTATGTTTATGATTTCACCAGCTCTGATGTTGCATCTTGATAAAACATAATTTACATCCACATCTTTGGTTAATGCTAGCAACAAATGTTCCACTTTTGCGTATTTAAGCTTACAATCAGAAGCAATCTGTAACGCTCTATTTAAACTTGCCTCTAAATTTTTAGAAATCATCTATTCTCTTTAAAAGTGTAAATTTATATATGATCAGTAGCACACAATTATTAAAAAAACTAAAATCTAGCAGCTCGTTGTAGCCAAATTGAATGAAGCTACAGGTTATAGTCCACACAGCCTAACATTATACCGTTGTGACAATCTCAAAACATTATAAGCAGGGGAATTAAGATTATCAAATTGTAGCTAAATCCAATTTGGGCTAGGTATATATTCTTTCTACCATCCTCCAATCACTTCACTTTGCAGTAAGCTTACTGGAGCTTTTAAAGAATAGAAGAATAGTTAAGTACATTAATACGCTTTTTCTAGCACTCTACTTTTCTTCTTAAATACATTGATCTTTTTTCTACCGTATTTAGCCTTTAACGCACTTGGCCTTTTAAAGATCTTTTTGCCGTTACGTTTTTGAGGTTGCATACTACAATCAAAATTTGGCTCTCCTTCTTTATCTGCTAGTGCAGGCAGTCTTCTCTGATCTTGAGGTGTAATAAAAGATAATGCAAATCCTTCAGCTCCCGCACGTGCAGTTCTACCTATACGATGAACATAATCAGCTTGCGATTGTGGTACATCATAATTGATAACATGTTGAATGTGCGGAATATCAAGGCCGCGAGAAGCAACATCTGTTGCAACCATGATTCGATTGCGGCCACGACGAAAAGAATTAATGACTCTTTCACGCTTGTGCTGCCTTAAATCACCATGAATTGCCAAAGCGCTATAGTCATCTTTGTGCAATTTGTCAGCTAGCTGATCCGCTCCTCGCTTTGTTTTGACAAAAATAATGATCGATCCTTTGCGCTGACATAATTGTGTAACAAGTTTTCCATATTTTTCTGATTCTGACGCATAAACAATTTCTTGCTTAATTTTTGCAGCAGTTGTAGCCTGACAATCAACAGAAACACGCTCTGGCTGATTAAGGTACTTCTCAGTAAGTTTAACTATATCACTAGGAAGAGTTGCAGAAAACATAAGAGTCTGACGTATTTTTGGCAGATGTTTCATGATCCCTTCAATTTGAATTCCAAAGCCCATATCAAACATACGATCCGTTTCATCAAGCACAAGAGTGCTGACATTGCGAGTAATCAAAGCTTTACGCTCAATATGATCCATAATACGACCAGGAGTACCTATTATGATTTGTGGTTTTTTCTGAAGCTGATTTAGCTGCCTAAAAATAGGCTCACCTCCAATCAACAAAGCGACTCTTAGTACAGAATTTTGAGATAAGAGTTTTCTTATCTCATTTGTTACCTGATGAGCAAGCTCTCTGGTTGGCACGATGACTAAAGCTGAACCAATGCTTGGCTCATTCAGTAATTTAGCAACCAGTGGAATAGCAAATGCCAAAGTCTTTCCAGTTCCCGTTTGAGCAGATCCAAGGATATCTTTGCCCTGGAGAGCTAGAGGAATCGCTTGCATTTGAATCGGGGTTGGAACACAAAGATTATTTTTACTTAGAGCTTGCCTAAGCAAAGTTGGAAGCCCCATTTCATGAAAATTACTCACAATACATTACCCTATTAAAAAGCTTCACGATAGACTAATCTTCTAATCTTAAATTTATTGCAGACTTTTTATCTTCCCCGTTTCTACCACGCTCCTCTTTAAGCTCATAACTTACTCTTTCCCCTTTTATTCCTTTCTTTTTATCCTCTCCTCGAAGTGTATCAGGTCTTATTCCTGAACGTTCTAATGTACTAACATGCACAAAAACGTCCTCACCTTTACCTTCTGGCTTGATGAAACCATAGCCTTTTTCAACATTAAACCATTTTATATTACCAAATTCCATATGGATAACTCCTAAACTACCAACTAATATTATTAATGTGATGAAAAACTTTGAAATTACGATTTAGAATGCTTTAAGCTTAGTTACTGCAACTAAACTTCTATACTCCATAGTCTATTCTTAACATTACATAGTAGTAGTACACAATTATTGTACTTAATGCAACTAAAATTTTAATCACCAAGTGAACCTGCCACTGTCATTTCGCTAACTTTAATCGTTGGTGAATTAAACTGCCCACAGAAAGTTAGGTCATTTGCAACAACTAAATTGCTAAACATATTTTTCAAATTGTCGGCAACAGTAATCTCGTGTATTGGATACGTTATTTTACCATTTTCTATAAAAAATCCGCATGCACCTTGACTATAATCGCCATTGATTAAATTAACACCAAAACCAAATAAATCAGTTACATATATTCCTTCTTTTACTTCTTCAATTAATTCCTTAAACGATCTATTACCATTTTTGAAATAGAAATTACTAGCTGAAGGAATAATTGCAGCATTACTTGCACGAGTTGCATTTGCGGTCGTTTCCAAGTTTAATTTCCTAGCCGAATATAGATCTAAAATCAAGTTTTGCAGTACTCCATTTTTTACAAATTCATTTCTTCTGCTCATTATTCCTTCCCCGTCAAACGGTCTTGATGTTATACCCCTTGGTAACAATGGGTCATCAATAATGTCAATCTCAGAATTAAAAATTTGAGTATTTAAACTATTTCTCAAAAAAGAGCTATTATTTACAATATTGCTACCATTTATGGCAGAAGCAAAGCTCTTTACTAGCTCTTTTGCTGCTCTTTTTTCAAAAACAACCGGAAATTTGCCCGTCCTGATTGTACATGAATCCAATTGATCTACTGCTCTTTTTGCTGCTTCTTTCCCTATTGACTCCGGTGTTTTTAAATCACTGAAGTTGCATGCTACATCGTAATCGTAGCCTATTTTCATTTCACTCTTTTCTCCAGCAACAACAGAAACCTGATTAACAAAAGTTGACTTACTAAATGAACCAACAAAACCAGAAACGGTTGATAATACTGTATTTACTGAAGTATGTGAAGATGAAGCTCCTTCGGAATTAATAATATTTTTATGTGCAAGAGCTGAATTTTCTGTAGCTTCAGTCATTTCTTTTAATTTATTAATTGTTACAACATTATTATCTGAGATATTTAAATCTGCAGAAGAGATATAATTACTGCCATCTATAGCAAAACTAATATAAGGATCTTCCTGGGCATTCTTTGCCATTTCCACCACTTGGCTCACTGCACTACTAAGATTATTCAAATCATTTGTGGAAATATACGCAGCTTTGTTCTTACCTGCTATAGCTCTAATTCCGACAGTACAGTTTTTAGATTGTGATATTTGTTCAATTTTTGATAGACGCTGAGAAACCGAGGTCTTATTAGTTTCATATATTGTAACTTCTGCGTCTTGATTCTGCTTTTTTATTAGTTTAGTGATATCTGCTGCAATATTTAATATATTCATTTTTCATTCCTTGAGTTTCTATAAAGATTCTGCACCACCTATCACTTCAATCAAATCAGTTGTAATTGCTGCTTGACGAGAACGATTATAAAGTAATGCTAGTTTATTTAGCATTTCTTTTGTATTTCTGTTTGCTGATTCCATAGCAACCATCCTAGCACTATTTTCACTTGCTGCACTTTCAAGTAAAGCAGAATAAAGAGCAGCTGTAACATAATCTTGAGTCAAAGATTTTAAAATAAACTCAACATTTTGTGGTTCATACTCATAACTATAATCTGTTAGAGGACTAACTACAGAATTATCAATTAATAATGAGTCTTTACTCCATGGTTTTATTGTTTCTAATATTGGCTTTTGCATGAAGGTATTATAGAATTTACTGTAAAAAACCTTAACTTTATTGTATTTACTTAGACCTATATCACTAACCAAGGCTTCCACACGCTTTAGTGTGATTCCCTTACTATTTTCAAACTTCAAGATATTTTTAGAATTAAATCTATCTTTGCCTGTCTCAAAAGCTTTCTTGCCAAAAAAAACAATGTCTACTTTCTTATCATTTGCAATTAATTTGTTTATATGCTCCTGACTGAATTTAACAACAGAGGAGTTGAAACTGCCACATAAACCACGATCAGATGCAATAATAAATACTAGGAAAGAATCTTCATTATTGATATTTAGAATTCTTGCTAGTAACTCTTGATCCGCTGATAGCGCTAGTGAAGAAATAATGCTATGCAGCTTAGATATATGCAATTTTGAATTTGATAATTTCTTTTGGCTTTGTAATAATTTTGCTGCAGAAACCATTTTCATTATTTTCGTGATTTTCTGCACAGACTTAATATTTTTAATTCTTAAGGATAATTCCTTTAAGCTCTTCATTTTATATATATAATTCTAATTTATCAAAATATATAACTGGTAATGTCTAAAAACAAGTTTTTTTGACATTGGAGTCAAACCCAACTAAGAAACTCACAGATTTACTGTTTTGAGATAAAGATTACATTAAAGCAATCTCGATGTAAAAGTATCACACCTTATGGAGTCTTATGATATAAGGTAAATACAATTAAGACTATTGCAACTTGAGCACTTATAATCCCATTGCTTTAGCTCTTTATTACAATCAACACATTTCCAATTTGGATCAGGGACAGCTTCTGAGTCCATCTTATTTAGCCAGTAAATTGCTTGATCATACTCTTGTAGCATAATCTTGAGCTGTACCATCACAAGGTAGATTGATATGTAATTAGCTTTTTTCATAGCAATATCTAAATGATGACTTGCAAGATCATATTTCCCTAAGCTAATTGAAGACAAAGCAAGCAAGCAATAACTAAAATAATAATCAGGGCGTAAGTTATATAGTCTTTCAGCGCCTTTATTATTTAACTTGATATACATTCTAGCTGATTGAGGAGTAGGATTTACTCTATACTCTTCCTCTAATACTGTGGAAGCTTTTCTGATTTTTTCAAGCTTGATATATAATTCTGCCTTTAAATAATTGATGGGCTGAAAAGTTGCATAATAACTTTGTGCTTTAGCTAAATAATCTATAGCTTTGTAAAAACTTCCTTTACTTTCGTATTGCTTTGCTAAAGCGCAATAAAAAACCGCTAACATCTTTTTACGATCAAAGGGAAGAAAAATATTGAATTTGATAGCTTCCTTTAACTTTGAAATTGCATTTATCCAATCTTCTTGCAATATACAATGCTCTATTTGAAAGGGAATAGACAAAATTTTATCATTAATTGAACTAGAGCAATATTCTATAAATTTTTGAAAGACTAACCTTTCTTGCTTTAGGTGAATAATCAGTTTATTGATCAGAAGTAGAGCTAAGTTGCGATTTTTACTTGCAATACTCGTTAAATTATGGCTGAAAAAGCTGTAATTTCCCGTTTTACCTAAATTAAAGAGCTTTACTAAAGATAATTTATCACTTTCTTCATTTAGATTTTTAATTAGCTTATTGGTGTTCTCTGTATTACCTAAGTCTAAGCTAAAGAAAGCTTCAAAGAGAAGCAATTCTTCCCTACTTCTTCTTCTATTTTTTATGTTAGCAAATGTTGATGAAATAGAAGAACAAAAACGTGCAACTGTAATCAATAAAAATAATAAGACTACGCAAGCAAGAATAACGAAATATAGATCAATACTTATAGTGTAATTGCCTAATTCCAATTTTATTACTTCACCACTTACCTTGATCCACATGCCAAATAAAAACGAAAAAGCAAAAATTATAAAATAAATCATGAGATGTATTGTAATAAGTGACGATATATTATTGAAGTATTCTTGAAAGCTACAATAAAATCATTCAATTTATTAAGCCATGGTTTGAATTCTGGGTATGTTAAGTCACTTATTGCGGTGGCTATGCTCTGCCAATCATTATCGCTTATTAATTCTTCAATTTCCGCAAGCTTTAACCTGAGTGGATCACTACTATCATCTATCTTTATCCAATTTGAAATGATTTTTTTAAACAAGTTACTTTTATTGTAGTTAATAGCAGTCATGTTCTTCGCAAAAGACAATTTCAACCCGCGTAAAGTATCTACCTCTTTCAAATTTTCCAATTCATTTACTGCATTTTCTATTTCTGGATCGTCAAGCTCTGATATCAAAGGCTTTATTGAATTTATATGATTATCAAACTTGGCTCCTCGCAATAACGAATTCTTCATCTTAATCACAAGTAGCAGCAACTTTGCGAGGTTCTTATGCCTTAAACTACCATCACCCTGCTCACATTGAGTGTGAAGATTTCTCTTTAAGTCAAATATCCTTTTTTCTACCCTAGATTGATTAATTTCAAGCAACATTCTAAGTTCATCTATCTTTTCCGTTAAAACACTTATACTTTCTTCACTTTCTTGCTGATTTATTTTAAAAAATATTATGTTATTTATTGTAATATAGCTGGCAAATAACAATACAATTAAGAACCAACCTATGCATTTTTTTCGAGTATCATTCATAACGTAATATCTCCGCTGGGTCTTGTGCAGCTGCCTGCAATGCAGGAGGAATTGTTGCTAAAAATGACAAGAACAATGCAAGTGCAGAAATGTTCACTACATCTTGACAAACTAATATCATTGGCAAACTTGAAAAAAAGTATATCATAGGATCAAATAGCTTGGTGTTGGTAATGTTTTCTAAAAACACTCTAATACTTTCAATATTGAGAGAAAAAACAACCCCTATAATAGAGCCAAGACAAGTTCCTGTAAAACCAATGAGCAATCCACAAGCACAAAATATGCGCATAATGCTTCCGCTTGTTGCACCAAATGTACGCATAATTGCAATTGCAGATTTCTTTTCTTGCACTATCATCATCAAACTTGAAACAATATTGAATGCTGCTACAACTATAATTAAAGTAAGAATTAAAAACATCACATTTCTTTCAGTCTTTAAAGCATTAACATAATGGCTTTGCTGAGATTGCCAACTTTCAGCTCTCATTCCTGTTTCTTTTGCTATAGCGTTTGCTAGCTTATTAGCCATAGCAATATCATCTACAAACACTTCTATACTTCTCACATTACCTTTATAATTGAAAAAAGCTTGAGCTGACTTTATGGGCATATACACCAAAGTATTATCATACTCAAACATACCCATATCAAATATTGCTACAACTTTATATTCTTTCATTTTTGGTATTTCACCAGACAATGCGTCAAATCCTTCAGGTAATATAAGCATAATGTTATCACCATAATCAACACTCAAAGCTTCTGCTAATCTTGCCCCTATTATGATACCTTCATCGAATTTTTCCACGTTACCCATAATTACATTATTCTTAACGGTAGTATTATTAAGTAAGTCTTTAATTGACACACCACGGACTACGCTACCGACAATTCCACCATTTGCTGCAACGATCACTTGATCATTGGTCATAGAAGTAGCTTTTAATACACCTGGGATTTTCTCAATAGATTTTAACACTACGCGGTAATCTGAATTTATGCTTCTATCAAAGTAAACATTAATATGGCCATTAATGCCAAGTACAGAGTCGAGCAGCTTTGCTCTGAACCCATTCATTACAGACATTACTACTATTAGCGTTGCAACTCCAAGAGCAATACCAATAATAGAAAACAAGGCCATTATAGAGCAAAATCTAGAGTTCTTTGCTCGCAAATAGCGAATAGCCATAGTAAATTCAAAGGCAATAGACATTATACTAAGATTTAAATATCATACTTTTTATGCTTCATATAACTGTAATTTTTCCTTTACCTCAAATTAGGCTGTCTAAATTTAGCAAGCTTATAGAATATATTCAATATTCTATATTAAGACCTTCAATATATATCGTCCAATCTTGCTATATCATTAGCAGATAAAAACTTTCCTACCTGAAACTCAACTATCTCAAGAGGAAATCTTGTACTTTTATTCTCAATTCTATGAAACACTTTCCTTGCAATCTCTATTACATGATTTTTCGTTATAGCATATGTTTTGTCATCTAAACTAACATATCCAACTCCTGATAGTATTATATGGTACTCATCTCTATAGTGGTGAATTTGCTTAGAAATGCAGCTTAGTGGATTTATAAAAAGATATTTTATAAGAAAATCCTTGCCCATTAAAACTACACTATAAAATCGCCATGGCTTAATCTCTTTCCTTATTGGCTTTACTTCCTTAACTTTATTAATGAACAACATTAGGCTCTTACTTGGCTGTTTATAAACTCTACCTAGTAAATTTTTGCATCATTTTCTGTCATCAAAACTGTCTCTCTTCCTTTGGTTACAGCTTGAAACGACTCAAAATTCTTATTAAATCTCTTACTTAACTCTAAAACTGAACCCCAAGTGCCAACATCCATCCAATCGAAATTGGCTTCTATCATTACAATATTTTCTGCTTTTTCTATCACTAGGTGATCAATGGATGTATCACCCATTCCTTCACAATTTTGCTGTTCTAAACACAGAAATCTCTCTCGTGGTACAAAATGCTTCATACTTTTACAACATAAATTATAGAGATTCGGAGCAATTTTTTTATCTCATCTATATAGCGTTTTGCTCTAAACACAAATATTCGAGAGTTCTAATAATGATCGTTACTTACCTTACGCTCGGGTTTTTCTGTAAAATCTTTTACTATATGACATTTTTCTTTCTGACCATATACTGCATTTATATAGCCGTATTCAGAATTGAATTCATGAGACTTTACCCCAAAAGTGACTATAGAGTCAGTTTCAGAGGCTAACTTAGACGCTTTCTCAATAGAAACATAAACTATTCAAATCACCTAGTACTGCTGCCGCTGTCCCAATTTTAACTGGTTCAAAAACTACTTTACATTCCTGTAATGCATGTAATTCCTGCATCAATAATGACTCATATTGTATAATTTGTGGTAATGATGGGTTGCATATAATCGCTTTTTAGCCTCAACAAAGTGTTGTGAAACATAGTATTCTGACTAAATATTTTCTGAAATTACCTTGGCTTAGATAGAGGCCAAAGTCTGCTGCCACTACCACCACACAGTATTACAGGGCACATTTATTAAGATATTAACATTTGATTAATATCTTATACTAACGGCAAAATGCATACAAGTTTTTATCATGAGATGATTAAAGTAAAAAGTAATTCAAAGTGATGGTTGACTACGAGCATTATGGAATCCCTACATTTCGTGATGAGTCTTGTCTTCTTTCTATCTCTCTGTCAATATGAGGAATGCTGCTTTTTTGATTAACGGCTGCAGCTATTTTTTTATCAGTTTTGTTTTGCGGCTTCTCCTTTAAGCTTTCTCCCACACCTGGTTCTCTGGATTTATCTATACTTTCACTACTTTTATCCAGCGCCTTTTCTAAGTCTCTTTCAATACCTGGACTTCTAGCGTCAAGCTCATCCCATGTACCCACTATGCTGAGTGGCTTATGATCCTTCTGCTCCGGCTTTAGCCCTTCTTCACCTTTAATAATATTAAAGTCACTTTTTGCCTCTTTCCAACATTCTTTCAATTGGTGTTTCAACATAATAAGATAAGCATTACCATACTTTTTCTCATTTTCTACAAATAATAAAATTGGAACCTTAAGTGTTGTAGCTCCCATATTTACTAAATTTTTTACTACCACTGCAGGAGTGAAAAAAAGATAACCAAAAGATTTTGCAACTCGATTTTTTCTAGCTATCAAGTTCTCTCCTAATTTAATAGGAATAAAAGTCAGCATTCTAGCACAAATCTTAGCTAAACCTGCAACAAAAACAATAGGAACAGATATCAGACTTTTATCTAGCTCTAGACTACCATTTTGATCTCTAATTTCTGAAAAATTATTGCTTAACTTTTTATAATTACTAGTGTATAGTAATTCTCCATTTCTTCCCTTTTCATCAACAAATCCATGAACTTTACCCTCTCCATTTTTTACCTTTTTCATTGGCACAGAAAAGTGAGTTAATTCAAACGGGTATTTAGGATCATTAGTTTTTTTAGCTTCAAAAATTGGAATATGTTTTTCAAGATCGATTTTTGAAAACCCAAATGGTTTATAGTAGCCATCATAATGCTTAACATCCTTGTTTTTTTCCCGATTAACTAAAAAGTCAATAGTAAAATAAGACCTATCGTCCATTTCCTTGACAAAAGCTAATTCACAGCTTGACCGCCTTCGACCTCTCTCGCCATATGAAAGTTTATATATAGTCTCACCATCACTATTCTTACTTTCTATAATTTTCCCAGATTCTACAATCTGATCGTAATTCGTTGGATATTTGCATTTTCTTCCATCTGTATAGGTCATTACCCTTCTAAGATTCTTGACATAAACTTGAGATTCAGATGAAGCAAATAAAGCTTTTGCTTTAAGTGTAAAATCTGTTACCGCTTTTTTTAACACTCCGAACATGTTGCCAAACCAAAATCGCTATAGTTCAATAATAAAACTAGTAAACTAATAATATATTAACACAAAACTAACAATTTTACAAGAAAATATGCCTATAAAAGAAAAAAGTCGTAAAAGCAAGGACTATATAAGTAATGCTTGATAAGTATTTTATGCATGTAATTGTAAAAATCCTTAGAGGTACGCTGTCTATATAATCTTCACAGACTACCTGAACTCCAAGAACTGCATGCCAAAAAATGCAAAACAGCAGTATAACAAAAAACAAAAGCTCTAGTGGATGATTAATAACCTGAAGCAATTTTTCATTAAAAGATAAAGGGCCATCAACATAAAATGTACAAGAAAATGAGTAAATAAACCAAGGAAATAAAAATAACAAAATCACCGCAGAAACACGCTGGATCCACCAATAACGTACTGAATTTACAGACTGACTCATATAAATACAAATAAAAAAGCCACAACAGAAAGAAATAGCATTATTGTTAGTAACATAGCACTTTTTGAAACACCAGCAATTTCTAAATTAAGCCCAGCATCCCACAATAAATGACGAATACCATTAAGAGAATGATACATAAAGCTTGCAAAGCATAAGATATAAGCTAATTTAGCAACAGGAGTGAAGAATAATGCATTTAAGCACCTTACTATAATTAACTTAGGGGAGTAAACATATAATATAAAATACCAAGAAAGTATGATTAATAAAAGAAATAGCAAGATACCAGTCAATCTATGCATAATAGAAAAAAAACTAGTAACTTGTACTTTGTATACTTGTAAATGCGGGGAAAGAGGCCTATTACTCATAAAATTTCGTGATCGAGAAATTAAAAAATAAAGTAGAAGTAAAGACAGCAGTATAGTACATAATGACACTATTATTTGAAATGGTGAATTACGTACAAAGCCTAAGGAGGTAATCCAGCTGCAGATTCCCCTACTGCTACCTTGTTACGACTTCACCCCAGTCACTGATCCCACTTTAAATAACTCCTTCCTTGCGGTTAGGCCATTAGCTTCGAGTGAAACCAATTCCCATGGCGTGACGGGCAGTGTGTACAAGACCCGAGAACGTATTCACCGTGGCATGCTGATCCACGATTACTAGCGATTCCAACTTCATGTACTCGAGTTGCAGAGTACAATCCGAACTGAGATGTCTTTTGGGGATTAGCTTAGGCTTGCGCACCTTGCAACCCATTGTAGACACCATTGTAGCACGTGTGTAGCCCACTCCATAAAGGCCATGATGACTTGACATCATCCCCACCTTCCTCCAGCTTATCACTGGCAGTTTCCTTAAAGTACTCAGCATTACCTGATGGCAACTAAGGATGAGGGTTGCGCTCGTTGCGGGACTTAACCCAACATCTCACGACACGAGCTGACGACAGCCATGCAACACTTGTGTAAAATCCGGCCGAACCGACCCTATCCCTTCGAATAGGTATGATTTCCATGTCAAGAAGTGGTAAGGTTTTTCGCGTTGCATCGAATTAAACCACATGCTCCACCGCTTGTGCGGGTCCCCGTCAATTCCTTTGAGTTTTAATCTTGCGACCGTAGTCCCCAGGCGGAATGTTTAACGCGTTAGCTGTAATACAGAAAGTAAACTTCCCATATTTAACATTCATCGTTTACAGCGTGGACTACCAGGGTATCTAATCCTGTTTGCTCCCCACGCCTTCGCGCTTCAGCGTCAGATTTGAACCAGATAGACGCCTTCGCCACTGGTGTTCCTCCTAATATTTACGAATTTTACCTCTACATCAGGAATTCCTCTATCCTCTTTCAATCTCTAGGCTAATAGTTTTAAAAGCAATTCCAAGGTTAAGCCTCGGGATTTCACTTTTAACTTATTAACCAGCCTACGCGCCCTTTACGCCCAATAATTCCGAATAACGCTAGCCCTCTCCGTATTACCGCGGCTGCTGGCACGGAGTTAGCCAGGACTTCTTCTGTGAGTACCGTCATTATCTTCCTCACTAAAAGAGCTTTACAACCCAAAGGCCTTCTTCACTCATGCGGCATGGCTGGATCAGGCTTTCGCCCATTGTCCAATATTCCCCACTGCTGCCTCCCGTAGGAGTCTGGACCGTATCTCAGTTCCAGTGTGGCTGATCATCCTCTCAGATCAGCTATAGATCATTGCCTTGGTAGGCTATTACTCCACCAACTAGCTAATCTAATATAGGCTCATCTAATAGCAATAAATTTTTCCCCCATAGGGCGTATACGGTATTAGTTGCCGTTTCCAACAATTATTCCGTACTACTAGGTAGATTCCTATACATTACTCACCCGTCTGCCACTAAGTTATACTATAGCAAGCTACAACATAACTCCGTTCGACTTGCATGTGTTAGGCCTGCCGCCAGCGTTCATTCTGAGCCAGGATCAAACTCTCAAATTTAGACTTCAACCTATAAAAGGTTGAGGGTACGTCGGATAAATCCGACAAAAAATAATTTAGCTTAATACTGCTGTCTTTATTTCTACTTTAGAAATATCTTAATCTCCAACTATTCAAACAACTCTAAGAACATTATTATGTGATATAATCACTATGTCAATATGTTTTTGCAAATCAAAAACATTAATGTATAAATATATAACTATTTGGAATATTACCATGAAAAAATACATCTTTCTGCTTGCACTTGCGCCAATGTTAGTTGGCATCACATTATACTTATTGCGTAACATTGATAACACAAAACAATCTATAACTGCAGGTGACAAGTTTTACGAAGTATTATTCTTAAAAAAGGATAATAACTCACTGCTAGAAGAAATAGATTCAAATTGGAGGTATTTAGCAAATTTTGAACGCGCATTCAATCATATCTCAGATTCAATGGCAACAGACATGGCATCTATTATTTATAATGATTTGGCAGACGATAAAGATGCTCCTGATGTTTTGCGTGAGTTAGCACAATACTTAGAAGTAATGAGATTACTTCACTCCAGCGGTGAAAAAACAAATAGAGATAAAATGAGTAATTTAGAATCAAATGCGGTGTATCCTTATTCAAGCCAAGAAGCTATCGCTATAGTAAAGATACACAGTAACGACATTAAAGGTGCAATTGAAATATTGCGTTCATTATTAAATGATAGAGAATGTCCGACTCTAATCAAGGCCAATGCAGAAGAATTACTTCGGATATACGAAAACTAAAAAAAACTTGCTTGCATAATAATTTGGCAGCGCATCTGATGAAATAAAGAACTTTACTTGACAAACCTCCCTATTTTATTACGGCACTAAAAGTAGTTATGACTCAAAATTTGTTTTTGACTGTAGGATCAATCACAAAATCCAGTAAAAACTTAGGTGTTTATCGGTAGATTACGTAAAATTATAGCGGTTTTTTAAATTTTTTCTATACTCAGCCAAGTAGCGCTTGTTAGAACATTATTACAGCACCACTTACAGTAATATAGAGTCAAAATTTCACTATTCAGAGGTTCCTTTTACCTTTTTATTTAGCAAGACTTCTCTATATTTAGAGTTAATATATCAAAGAATAAACTTCACTAGCAGAATGTCATTCTAGCGCTAAAATGATAAAAAGAGGATAAAATCGCAACAGCTATTGTATCAAGCACCGTTGTATTTTCTCTATATTTTAGATTACTTTGTTTATCCACTCCCTTTACCATTCAGCTACGCAGATAGTTACTACAAACCGTAAAGATGTTTAAAAGAAATCTAATTTTTTATCAACTCATACATTTCATTACCAACTTCACAACAAGGTTCTGCAGTTGGATAAAAATAATCAAAAAAAAGAATAATCCTTTAGTATTTCTGTGCTGCATCCAGAATTATAGTAAGTATCAAGCCTTCCTTTAAATATCGACAAGATTATCTTCATACTTTTTCCAAATCACCCTACCCCAAACTAGTCTACGATGTTTGATAGGTATGCATCTCGATCATTTAACCCTTTGCTCTTATATTTAACAAGCATACTTTTCATTTTAGAGTTAAGATCGAATGCTTTTATTTCAAGATCTGCACCTTCCTTCATATAATCTAAATTATTAGCTAATTTTGTATTGAAACTCTATGTAAGCTTTGCAGCCAGCTCTCTTGCTTTTCGTCTTTATTAAAGCTAGTATCAAACCAACCTCAGTCATATTTGCAACAATCACATGCTTTACACCATATTAATTTAGAACCAAATGCATTACATATTTCACTAACCGCTTTATTTCAATACTTTTTCTGCTTTAACATTGTTATAAGCAGTGGCACCCATAATATTATTCCTCGATTATAATGAAAAATAAAATCTCCTTTACCTACGTCTGGATGATGTTTAATTACTGCGTTTAGCTGATTAACTAAACGAAATTTATTGAGGAAATAAGAAAAATAGGGTTAAGAATTTCAGATGCTGTTGCATATAAAACCGCATAGTTATGATCTTGCTGTTCATAGTATCGATCAAAAAATGAGCATCTCCATGATGACTCAAATTTTCTAAACCTAAATACTTTGCTACGTATTCAACAACAGTAAGGCCATTGCTAAAATCCTCCTTAATAAAAAGGGGCATTAAGTTTCACGTTTCTTACAAAGGAGAAGTTATTAAAATTTCAGTAATTACACCATTATCAGATAAACTATCACCCAGAACATAAAAATTTTTACACTTTGAATTAGAGTTATTATTTTTATTTGCCATAACATTCAGCATCTAATCATACTGCTCTATAAAGCCTATAAAAAAAGAAAAATATGGTAGAATTATAGAATTTTGGCTGAATTTTACCTATTTTTTTTGAGCAGCCCTTCTACCTTAAAAGAAACCTCTAAGCTTTTTAGCACGGCTTGGATGTTTCAACTTACGTAGTGCTTTTGCCTCTATTTGCCTAATTCTTTCACGTGTAACATTAAAAATTTTTCCTACTTCTTCTAAGGTATGCTCCCTTCCATCTTTACCAAGGCCAAAGCGCATCCTTAAAATTCTTTCTTCTTTTGGTGTTAAAGTTGCAAGAACATTGGTCGTAATGCCACGCAAGTCGGAAAGTATTGCAGCATCCTCTGGTTTAGAAACTCGCTTATCTTCTATACAATCACCGAAGGTACTACTATCATCCTTTCCTGTTGGAGCTTCAAGACTTACCGGATCTCTTGCTATCTTCATAACTTTGCGTATTCTTTCTAGTGGCATCGCCAATTCTATACTCAATTCCTCTAATGTAGGCTCTCTACCCATTTCATGAGTCATCTTTCTTAATGCTTTGTTGATTTTACTGATGATTTCCACCATATGTACTGGTATTCTAACTACTTTAGACTGTTCAGGTATTGCCCTAGTGATTGATTGTTTTACCCACCAAGTACCATAAGTCGAAAATTTATACCCACGTTTGTAATCAAACTTATCCACAGCCTTCATAAGACCAATATTACCTTCTTGTATCAAATCAAGCAGATCAAGGCCTCTTTTTGAATACTTTTTAGCAATCGAAACCACCAGCCTTAAATTAGCCTTAATCATTTCTTGCTTTGCTTGAGAGACTTCTTGTTCATGTTTCTGTATTCTCTTGATTATCTTCTTAAAATCCTGAACTTTATCTCCTTGTACATAACTCTTAATATTGCTTAAGGCACCAGCTATATACTCATAGCTATCGTTTATAAAACTTAAGAATTGATTTTTTAATTCACCTGTAAAAAGAGATTGATTTTCATTAATCTTGAGAAAACTTATTTCACTAAACTCGTGCTCTAAAAGCACATCATCATAAACATTATACAAACTTTCTCTATCAATACCGTACTTTCTAGCTTCAGTAATAAGATTAGCTTCTTCAAACGTGATTAGTCTACTTATTTCGTAAAGTTTTTGTGTAATTCTGGTAATAGCAGCATCACTAAACTGAATTTGTAATGCTACAGACCATATTTGATTATATAAATTTTCTAGCTCATTAGAGAAATCTTTAGAATTTTTTTTCAATACCAATGCTTCATTTGTTAAAGCAATGATCTCATCCAATGCCGTGATAACCTTTGGCAATAAATCACTTTCCATTTCAAGAACAGAAATATTTAAGTTAGCTGAACTTATGTCTTCACTCTCATTTCCCTTTTCATCATTACCTTTTTCCTCATCATTAACACAATCTCTAACATCTTCAACTTCACTTTCTTCTTTGTCTACCATATTAAAATCAGAGTTATAAATTGCATCCAGATTTATAATTTCTCTCAGTAAAAAAGTTCCACCACTCAAATCATCACGCCATGTTTTGATTATTTTGAATGCAACTGATGTTTCAATTATTGCACGTAACATGCTATGCTTTTCAGATTCAATTTTTTTTGCTATCTTAATTTCATCTGCTCGTGACAAAAGCTTTACAGAGCTCATATCCTGTAAATAAATCCTTACTGGATCATCATTTTGTACTAAAGTTGTAGTAGCATTCAACGATGTCTCATCATCAAGCTTATTACCATCATCATTAGAAGGAGCTTCTTCCTCATCTTCACTACTTTCGAGCATGTTAATTCCAGAGTCTTGCAATAAAGCTATTGTATCATCTATAAAATCAGTTGAAAAATTTTCATCTGACAACTTATCATTTATATCATCAAAAGTGATAAAACCGCCCTTTCTTATACTTTTGGTTACAAGATCTTTGATGATCTTTTTCCTATCTTCCGTACCATTAACAGTTGACATCATTACCTTTACAGTTTACAATTTTACTCTTTATTTATCAAATAAACTTACAATTGGCAAGTTTATAGTTTTATTCTTAATTTATAGTTACTTGCTACTTCACATAGCTTAAGATACCATCAATTTATTCACACCCTTCTTAATTAACCAATCTCTCTATTCTTACTACCATGGACAATCCAACTGAAAATGTTGCAATTCCAACCACTATAGCAGTAAGCATTAAGACGTGAGGTATAGGATTGGTATATAAGTGAAAATTTGAAGTCAATATAGGAGGTAAAGAACTTTTTACATACCCTAAAGATATGTAAAACAACAAAACAGATGCTTGTAAGACACTTAATCCCATCACCTTTTTGATTAAGTTTTTATCATTTACAATAATATAGAAACCTAGCACCATTAATATAGTAATGCCTACATAATTATATAGAGTCATTGTTTTTTCTTGCGAGCAAAATTTATATATATGATTAACATGGAAGAAGAAACGGTAAGCAATACACCCAGTTCCACTAAGAAAATACCCAATTTTTGACCTGTTCTACTATCAGCTGACAATATACTATAGGATAAAAAATTTTGGCCAAATAAAACTGTTATAATACCAGCTCCTCCATAGGTTAAAATACCTAATACGTTGGTAAATTTGATAATAGAGTAAGGTATTGCTTTTAAAGTTGTAGGTACATCAAATAACATAGAATATAATATTATCCCAGAAGCAATAATTATTCCTGCCTGAAAACCTCCACCTGGAGTATAGTCACCATGAAACTGTATATATAAACCAAACAAGATGATAAAAGGTATCATCAAAAATGTTACTGCACTTAATACTGGATCTTTAATCACTTTCTTTCTCTTCTAATATTAACATTATACAAAGTGCAGCAGTAAAAACTACTATAGTTTCTCCAAATGTGTCATAGCCACGAAAGCTTGCTAAAACAGCTGTCACTATATTAGGAATACCAATAGCTTTTTCAGTACTTTCTACATAATAAGGAGCAACGTGCAAGTGAACTGGAGCATTATGACTGCCAAAATCTGGTAATTGGATCATAAAGTATGATAAACATGCAGTCAAAAATAACATAAAAAAAAGTGTTGTGGGGCTATGAGATAAATTTGCTTTGTAATTCTTTACCAAAGAGAGTGCTGCAAACGTAAAGACTGTGCTCAATCCTGCACCAACAGAAGCTTCAGTAATTGCAACATCTGGCGCATTCATAATCAAGTACATAAGTGCAATAAGTGCACTAAATACACACATTAGAACAGCACTTACAACCAAATGTTTCGAAAGAACTATAAAAACCGCAACCGTGAGTAACAGCAAAAGTAATATTAGATTCAGTGTTTCTAGCATCTTAACCTTCTTTCATAGTCTTTACTTTTATAATAAGTAAGCGCTAAAATATAACTGTTAGTTGAATTAGCTATCCATATTATAAAAATCAATAATATAACTTTAATAGTATTGATTGAAAATTGATTTTGCCAAGCAAAACCAATCAACAACAACATTGCGCCACTAGAATCTGCAATACCCGCAGCATGTAATCTAGTATAGAAATCACGAAATACTACTACTCCTACGCTTGAAATGACTATTAAACAAACACCTAAAAATATGAGAATGGATGCTACCATAAATTATCAAAACAACATTAATCTCATTAGCGCTATAGTTGATATAAAGCTGATGCTAGCATATAGTAACGCTATATCAATTAAAAAAAGATCATTCAGAACAACCGATATTGCTGTTATAAGTAAAACTAATTGTGTTGATAAATTATTGAATGCTAAAATCTTATTGTAAACATCACTTGACCTAAACACTATACAACATAACATTACACTCATACAGAAAAAAAGCACATAGATAGCGATACTAATCATTTATAAACTATTATAACCTCTGCAGATTTCTAAATCGGTACCTCTTCACCACTATCTTGATCATCTATTTCATCATCGCGGCTTTCTTGACTTACATCCAGACTTGTGTCAAGTCGATGATCAGAAAAATTTAACAAATTTGCTAGCTTACTTGGACTATTAATATAAGTATTATCTGTGCTTCCTTTCATGTGCTCCTTGCACCTTTTGACTAAAAGGCAAAACAACTCATGAGTACTCACCTTCTTTTCCGCTATTTCATATAAAGAAACTATCGTATCCTTATGATCTTTAAATTTAACCATTTCAACGGGATCGCTTGCCCCTGTACTCAAATCATGCGTTCTTTGACTTGCTAGCAGAACCAATTTAAAACGGTTGTGTACCTGTTCTACACACTTTTCTACAATAGACTCAACCATAAAATACTACCTTGATAAGCCTTATACTATATCACAAAAAATAAGATGTCAACTTCAGATCTATTAAGATCCAATTCTACATTCTACTTTTTCTTCTCTGGCTTTTACTGATTGATTTTCTGTTATTGTAATTGTTATTTCATGATCAAGCTTTTTCAAAAAACCTAACAGTCTCTCTAAAGAAAAACCACTTACCTTACCACTTTTAATTTGTGATACCTTTGGTTGATCAATACCAAGTTTCTCAGCTGCACAAGCTTGAGTCCAAGTATTTTTTCCTATAATTTTACTTATTATGCCAAGCAACCTTTTTTTTATTGTTTCACTATCTAGATTGTTTAATGATATTGTTTCCATAATTTTCACTCTCACATATCAACTAGCTTCATTAAATATGATATCACGATATTTAATATACCAATACATTAATAGTACATAACTTGTCAATAACTATCTGATACTCAAAGTTTTAATTGACTATAATTTTTATCAGAATACTAGTAATTTCAAACTATTATTTTGTAAAAAACTTACTATTAAAGAGAATAAGTTGAAATTGCAAAGTTTAAAATACAGAAATAATCATTTTACAAACTCGTTTTAGAGACTGTACGTGATCTCAAGAAAGGAATAAAGCCGGAGATAGAGTATGTAAATTATGAAAACAGAGCAAGATGAGTAGGAGAAAAACTAAGTAGAGTTCTGTAGAAAGAAACAAAATCAAGAATATTTAGGATGAATTTTACATAGTGTTACAGGTCCTAAAAAGTGGCTTCAGTGAATCAACAATGTTTTCAAAATGGCAAGATCATTTTAATAAATGAAGTAAAAAACATAGCGGAAGCAAAGAAAGTGTTTTGAAACGTATATAAAAAAGTAGTTGCAAAGGAACAAATAAAAGGATTTAGCTGTAGAGATCTTTGCCCTATTGTCAAAAGGTAAGTCTCTAACACTCTGATAGAAAAGTGTAGACAATTATGATAAATTCAATACTAGCCTATAAATCGCCTTCTTGCTTCCACCCCTTTGCTTCTAAAAGGATTATGAATAGACCCTTAATATCCGAAACTTGTACCTCTGTATTTTGATGTAGGGATTCATTTCAATTTTTAAAGTTTCTATTTAATGAGAATGCTATATCATATTCGTAATTTAATTTAAATATCTGTTGCTTCTGAAAGACTATTTGGTTAGTAAATAAAATCATGTCTAATACAGAAAAATGAAAAAGGATGTTGCTATAATTATGGGAAGCGAGTCGGATTATGGCACTATGGTGCATGCTATTAACCTATTAAAAGAATTAGAAATTTCACATGATATATTTATCATATCAGCACACAGAACACCAGAGAGACTCTTTAATTTTACTAAGTCTGCTCAAGAAAAAGGCTTTAAGGTTATTATAGCTGGTGCAGGAGGAGCGGCTCATTTACCTGGTATGACTGCATCGCTTACTTATTTACCTGTTATCGGTATTCCTGTGCATAGCAAACAATTAAATGGGCTAGATAGTCTATTATCTATAGTGCAGATGCCAAAAGGTGTTCCAGTTGCAACAATGTCTATAGGAGAGAGTGGAGCATGCAATGCCGCTATTACTGCTGCATCTATATTGTCGATTTCTAATAGTGAAATTGCAGATAGATTAAAAAAATGGAGAGAGGAGCAAACTCAAGCAGTAAAAGAAAAACCAACATTATAATGGCAATAGTTCTTTTAGATACAAAAACCATAAATCGTATAGCAGCAGGAGAGGTAATAGAAAGGCCTGCAAGTGTGGTAAAGGAATTAGTGGAAAATGCAATAGATGCCAGAAGCTCAGAGATAGAAATTAAGATAGAAAGTGGTGGGCGTAACCTCATTACTGTAATCGATGATGGTAGCGGAGTAAAAAAGGATGATTTAGAACTTGCGTTTATGCGCCATGCTACTTCAAAATTGAGTGACAGTGAATTGATAGAGATCAAGCATCTTGGCTTTAGAGGAGAAGCTTTGCCCTCAATTGCAGCAGTAAGCAGAATAAAATTATCATCTAAGGCAAGCAAAGCGGATCAAGCATGGTCTATAAGGTATGAGGGGGGAGAAAAAATAGGAGAGCTTGTTCCTTATCCTTTATCGATAGGAACATATATTGAAGTACGAGATTTATTTTTTGCCACACCAAATAGACTAAAATTTCTCAAAACCGAAAGGGCAGAAACACAAAGCATTGTTGATATTGTAAACAACTTAGCAATGATCAATTATGGAATTGAGTTTACTCTTATCTCCGATAATAAGAAGCTTCTTAAGTATGCTAAGCAGACCTCATTATTTAGCAGGCTATGCGAAGTAGAAAAAGAATTTCATGAAAACTCTTTACAAATTAGTGAAGAAGAAGATGGCATTAGACTTACAGGATACATCTGTAAACCTACTGTCAATCGTAGCAATTCAACTCAGATCTATACATTTGTTAATGGTAGACCAATTAAAGATAATCTACTTATTGGTGCAATTCGTTATGCGTATCACGACCTTATTCCAAACAATAGATATCCTTTCGCAGCGCTGCACTTAGAGATACCGTATGATCAAGTTGATGTAAATGTTCATCCAAATAAATCAGAGGTAAGGTTTCAGAACAAGAGACTAATATATGAAATAGTGAGAAGGGGGCTAATAAAGGTGCTATCAAAGAGAATAGATCTTGTAGAAACTGTATTGGTCCAGACTGGAACAACAACGAATCATCTATCATCAGATCCTTTTAGTAGGTCTAGTCTTAAAAATAAATTCTATGGAAGAAGGTCGGATCCTTTTGAAAACCAGTTAATGAGAGAATTTACTTCACCGAATATAGAGACAAAAAGCTTATCAGAGCATTCAAAATCGTTTGATTATACTGGTATGCAAAAATCTCCTCCACGAGCAGAAACTACAATTTTGGAAAGGAAACAAACCGATCTGATAAGGGACCATCCACTTGGGTTTGCACACTGTCAAATCTACAATACTTACATTATTGCTGAGGTAAGAGACAAACTAATTATAGTAGATCAGCATGCAGCCCATGAAAGACTGGTATACGAGTGCTTAAAGGAAAAATCAAGTATAAAAAGACAAAAACTTCTTTTGCCTGAAATGGTTAAAATCAAAAATCAAGCTGGAATGGAGATGATTAAAACTTATAAAGATAAACTTTTTGAGATGGGTTTTGAGATTGAAATTAAATCAGAAAATAAGATCATAGTAAAAGAAGTGCCTGCAATCTTAGGGGCAGTAGACACAAAGAGAATACTCATTGATATAGTGGATAGACTAACAGAAATAGAAGATACATTACCTATAGAGGATAAGGTGAATAAAATACTAGCCACAATTGCTTGTTATGGATCAATAAGAGCAGGCAGAAAAATGAAATTGGAGGAGATGAATGAATTATTGAGGCAAATGGAAAAGACACCTTATTCTGGACAATGTAATCACGGAAGGCCAACCTATATAGAAATGAAATTAAGCGACATTGAAAAGTTATTTGAGCGAAGGTGAGAAGTTATCACAAATATGTATAGATTATACAACTCTAGTTTCGTCATCTCAAAACTCAGATACACAATTGTTTGAACATTGTAATTTGCATAGTAGATAATGTCATTCCATCACTTGACAATGATTTATTATGCAGCTACCTGATTAAAATTAAGTTTCCTAAATCCCAGGCATTGTCTTTTATGTTGATAATTAATATACAACTAACGATACTTATCAAAAACGACAATAAAGAATTCAAAAAAAAAGCTAGAAATTCTGTAGAACTGACCATAACATATAGAAAAAAGGAAGTGTATGATCACATCCTTCAATCTGATCATTGATTTGTAAACAAAATAGTTTTGCATTTTTTGATAAGATTAAGTAATATCAGCGTATTAGTTATACAATTAATAATTTATGGATGAGCGTAATCCTTGGAATCTTCGAAAGAAACCCTCAGGTCCAGGTAATGAAGATATTTTAAGTAAAGCTGTGTCTGATATAAGACGCTTTTTTAATGGCTTAAACAGAAATAGGGGGAAAAAACCTTATTTCATCACTTTCATTGTTTTGTTTTTTTATTCTTGTACTGGTTTCTATATTGTCCATCCGAGTGAGGAAGGTATAGAACTTACTTTTGGCAAATATTCCAACACAGAAACATCTGGTTTGCGTTATCACTTTCCCTACCCTATTGGCAAGGTTTTTAAAGTGAACGTTAAAGAAGTAAATCGTGAAGAAATTGGGATAAGCAGCTCTTATGGGCGAGATACAGATCGTGGTGAAGGAGTGATGCTTACCGGAGATGAGAACATAGTCAACGTTAACTTTGAGGTCCAATGGAGAGTCAGGGACGCTAAAGATTATTTATTCAAAGTACGGGATTATAAACCTGGTTTTAGCGTTAAAAATGCTGCTGAAAGTGCTATGAGAGAAATAATAGGTAAGAATACGATCTCTTTCGCACTCGAAGGTCAAGGCAGGGCTGAAATTTCCAGAGATACTAGAGTTTTATTGCAACATATTCTTGATGGATATCAAATGGGTATAGAGATTTTATCCGTTCAAATGAAAAAAATTGATCCACCAGAAAAGGTGATTAGCTCATTTAGGGATGTACAAAGTGCTCGCGCAGATAAGGAGCGTACCATAAACGAAGCATACGCTTACAGCAATGATATTATACCTCGTGCAAAAGGTGAAGCAATAAAGATAAAATTAGATGCAGAGGCATACGAGAATGAAATAATAAATGAAGCAAAAGGTAATGCAAATCGCTTTTTATCTCTTCATGAAGAATATAGACAAAATCCTTCTCTTGTTAAGAATCGTATCTATCTTGAAACTATGGAAAATATTTTTAGCAAGGTAGATAAGTTTGTTATAACAGACGATCTGAAAGGTATGTTCTCTTATTTACCCCTTACAAATCTAGGAAAATAGTCATGACTAGTAATATTAAAACTGTTTTTGCTTTTGTATTTGTTGTGTTGTTGATTGCATTGTCTAATTCAATCTTCGTTGTTCAAGAAACAAAACAAGCAATAGTTATACAACTCGGTAAAGTCGTAAAAGATGTTAGGGACAGTGGTTTATATTTTAAATTGCCATTTATAAATAACGTAGAATTTCTTGATAAGAGAATTTTAGATTTAAGTCCTGATAAAACTCCAAGGGAAGTGATAACTGCAGATCAAAAGCGTATTATAGTAGATGCTTATGCAAAATATAAAATAATAGATCCTATTACTTTTTATCAAACTGTAAAAAATGAATCAGGGCTAGTTAGAAGATTATATCCTGTCATAGAAGCTCACATAAGGGAGAATATAGGAAGATTTTCATTAATTAGTTTGTTGAATGAAAAGAGATCAGAAGTTATGCAATTAATTCAACGTGGAGTTTATTCTGAAGCTGGAAAATTTGGCATAGAGATAATAGATGTAAGAATTAAGAGAGCAGACCTACCAGAAGAAAATAGTTCTGCAATATTCCGCCGCATGCAAACTGAAAGAGAAAAGGAAGCAAAAGAAATTAGAGCAGAAGGAGAACAAGCTGGACAAGAAATTAGATCAAAAGCTGATAAATTAAAAAGGGGAATTGTTTCTAGTGCAGTAAAAGAATCACATGAAATAAGAGGCCGTGGTTATGCTGAAGCAACTAGAATCTATAATGAGGCATTCAAGGTTGATGAAGAGTTCTTTAACTTTTATCGCTCTATGAAAGCTTACAGTAAATCATTTGCTGAGGGTAATACTAAATTTGTGCTTTCACCAAATAATAATTTCTTAGATATTTTGAACAAGGGATGGAAATAGTTTATGAAAAGTAAAGCATTTGTTTTATCTATATTTGCATATTTTTTAATTTCATTTTCTTCATATGCTAATCTGTTTGAAAAAACAGTTGCAGATCCTGTATGTAGTTGTAGTAAAGGGCTTGCTGATATAGTGGAAGAACTTATTCCCGCAGTTGTAAATATTTCAAGTGAGCAAATAGTTAAGCAAGAAAATAACAGTAGAACTAAAATTCCCTTTACGCCAAGAAATAATTTCTTTGATGACTTTAGAGAATTTTTCGAGCATTTTGATCAGTTTTTCGATAGAGCTCCTAGCATTAATAGGGAAGTGACGTTACTTGGGTCTGGATTTATTATAGATAAAAGTGGAACCATAGTGACCAACTATCACGTCATTAAAAATGCCCAAGATATTACAGTTACTATGAACGATAATACTTATTTCAAAGCAGAAGTTTTAGGCTATGATGTAAAAACTGATCTTGCTGTGCTTAAGATTAATTCTGATAAAGATCTTCCTTTTGTTGAATTTGGTAATTCTGACAAAGCAAGAGTTGGTGATACAGTTATTGCAATAGGTAACCCTTTTGGTTTGGGTGGCTCTGTAAGTACAGGAATTGTGTCTGCAAGATCTAGAGACATTAGTATTGGTACTATGAATGAATTTATTCAAACTGATGCTGCAATTAATAGAGGTAACTCAGGGGGACCACTCTTTCATCTGAATGGAAAAGTTATAGGTATTAATACTGCTATTTATTCTCCATCTGAGTCTGGCGGTAACGTGGGTATAGGCTTTGCTATACCATCTAATCTAGCTATTTCAATTATTGACACATTAAAAAGTGGTAAAAAAATAAAACATGGTTGGCTTGGCGTGCAAGTTCAGCCTATGACAAAAGAATTTGCTGAGTCCTTGAGTTTGAAAGATATCAAAGGTGCATTAGTTGCAAGCGTAGTAAAGGGCAGTCCTGCAGAGAAAGGAGGAATCAAAGTAGGTGATATACTATTAGAGTTTGACGGCAAAAAAATTGATAGAATGACTCAATTACCTCATATGGTTTCACGGACTAAGCCCGGAAACAAAGTACAGGTTAAGTTACTTAGAAAAGGTAAAGAAGTCAATATCAAGGTTGCAATCGAGGAATCTGCAAACGATGATTCAGGTAATAATCAAGAAGAAAATAAATCAACATCTAGTTATATAAGTGGTTTAACCGTTTCAAATTTGCCAAAAGAACTAAAAAACAATGCACCCACAAAGGGTGTAGTAGTTACTAGTGTGGATAGTAGTAGTAATTCTACACTACGTGTTATTAAGAAAGGTGATATAATTATTCAACTAGATGGAATCAATATTGAAAATACTGATGATTTTCAAAAACAAATTGATTCAGCAGTAAAGAAAGAAGGCAAAGATTCAGTAATGTTGCTTATTTACCGCAATGGAAACCAGTTTTTTACTTCAATCAAATTGAAGAAGTAGCTATTTATCTAGCTGGTCATGAAAAAAATGGAATAACTCCAAGTATTAATCAAGTTGTTACCTAATTTTCTTCTAACAGAGCCCATCTGTATCCTTTAGCAGCAGCTATAATGGAAGAAGATTAGCGTAATTCCATAGGATTTTCAGAAAGAATAGCACATTTTTTGGTGAGCGTGTAAAGCGAGAAGATTCTTTAAAAGCGTTAGTTAAGGGCATACAAGGTCCTCCAGGTCAAAAGGGCGAACCAGGTCGTAACGGTGAAAGGGGTTCAAAGGGCGAACAAGGTTCCAAAGGTAATAAAGGTGACCGAGGTTTTCCTGGTCCAGAAGGTTCTAAAGGAGATACTAGCTCAAAAGGTGAGAAGGGAGATGCCTCAAGTGCTATAGAAATTACAACTGAATTAGTTACCAGTAAAAAAGCCAAGCTAGGAGAAGCAGTTCTTAACGCAAATGGTATCAAAGGTGAAAATCTTGCAACTCAGATTGCCGGTAAAATTAATCTTAATTCGCAGGAACTTGTGAATAAAATTGATGTAGCAAAACTTACTGAAGGAGTAGTAAGTAAACTTTCTTTAGAGGAAGCAAAAAACATTATAAAAGATACTGTGAGTAAGATAACAAGCGATTCCATAAAGAAAAATAATCCCGATCCTATAGCCTTCCAAAAATATAAAATTGCAGAAAAGCTTGCTAAACTACTTGTTGATAGAAGCAGTATGAGCGAGATAGAAGCTCACAATCTTATAAAAGGTAAGGTGAGCGATTGGGCACTTGCTAAGTATCTTCTGCTTCATAGTGCTTTAAATAAGCAGCCAAAGACTCTAGAAATCATGAAGAAAGAAATAGAAAAGGAAAATTAGTTAAGTATTTGCTTGAGTATGCGAAATTAAAAGGCGATGTGAATGCAGCAAAAACAATAAAAGATAAAAGGTCCCAAAGGAGATACTGGTTCTAAAGGTAATAAAGGTAGAAATGCAAGTCCTGAAGAAGTTGCACAAAAATTAATTAATAGGCACTATTGCTAATCAGGTGCTTGAATATCGTGACCAAGGCGGAGATTTGGTATTAGAGAAGCAAGTTGCAGGAAGAATTATTAGTAATCAAGATATTCAAACAGGAATAGCCATTGCATTAGCTGATAACAGAATGGAAAAGCTAGAAGATGTGTTACTAAGTGATGCTAATCATACATTAGTAGAAAACCTTGCAAATAATACCGAGCTAACACAAAGCATTGCAGAAGAACTAAGGAAAAATCCAGGAGAAGTCCAAGGTCCAAAGGGAGAAAAAGGAGATATTGTTCCTAAAGGATTAGATGGAGTCATGGGAACAAAAGGTGATATGGGTAAGAAAGGAGAGATAGGTTCTAAAGGTAACAAAGGAGAACCAGGTGCGAATGGGTTGCAAGATCCAGAAGGTCCCAAAGGATCAGATGGGTTGCCAGGTTCAAAAGGAGAGCCAGGTCTGAGGGGCTTCAATGGTACACAAGGTCTTACAGGCAAAAAGGGTGAGCCCGACTGGCTTTATTGCATAGGACTGATAGGCATGTAAATCAAAGTAAATTTACGCAGATAATTTAAATTTAGCCATACCTATATCAGTAAATATGTTCAATAAGTAGCACTTAATTAACAGCTCTTTTTCATGATTTACCTCTGATTTATTTTTCAAGCTAAACACAAATATTTGCTTCAACCTATAGAAAAAGACTTCAATATAAGACCGTGCTCCATACTTAATTTTTTTCTTCCATTCATTAATACCATCTTCATAATTCTCATATGACCTAATTCTACTAATATACTCGTTTCCTTCTGATAAGTAATCAGCTAAACAAATTTTAGTATCCTTTCTAGGGCGAATAATAGGCACAATATTGTATTTTCTGCATTCTTTATACACACTTTTTATATCATAAGCCGCATCTGCTCGAATAGAACAAATATTATACTTATCACTGACTTCTTCTCACATATCACAGACCGGCAAATAGTCTACAGCAACACTACTAGTGTAGTTCATGCTTATTGCTTTCTTATCATTCACGTTTAAAACAACATGTAGTTTTCTTACTTGACCATAACCACTGTATTTTCTTTTTCGAGTATTAAGCTTACTGTGCCCACCGTTATTATTGTAGATACTAACTCTAGTGCTATCTACGGCAATTTCAATATTTTCAAAATCATCTTTATTGGCTCTATTGTCATCAATCTTCAAATTAAGCTTTTTAAATCTTCTGGAAGCTTGTGTATAGCTGATAATCTTAAGTTTTTTTGCCTATTTGTACCATATAACCTTTTACAAAACCTACAGCTTGCCTCAAGCCAATTCTAAAAAGATGAACTATTATGTGTATTAAAATCACAACCTTATCACTATAAGTAGTATTGCCACCTGCAACTTTTGGACTATTTTCATACCAATTTTCTATAGCTTGATTAACAAAATGAAAAATATTTCCTCTTTTTTTGAGAAATTCGTTATATTCTCTTTGGTTGCTTGCTCTCACTTTTTACAGCATATTTTCTTTAGTAGGTTAAATGCTTGTCTTATAGTGAATTTTGTCAGTAACTGCCAGTTCTTTTTATTTGACCTATGAAACAAAGCCAACTGGAATCCAGAAATTTTTTGAGCACGAAAGTTTATGCTAAGTTTTTATTGGTAAAAAAAGGCTGGATTCCAGTGTCACGCACTGGGATGACACCATTTGTTTTAAACTCACTTTTACTCTATGGTTATACTACCTTGCCGCTATCCTGAACAGATACCAATATTTATCCATTAAAAACAATAACATTTTCCGAACAACTGTAATTTCAGGCTAAATCAACGCAAACTAATTTCCACTTTTTTCAATGATTTTTTTTGCTTCTTCTACATCAGCCCATTCTCCAACTATCACCGTTTTTCCCTTTTCTAAATCTTTATAATGAGAAAAGAAATGAGCTATTTTATCTAGTAGGTTTTTAGATAAATCAGAATAGTTTTTTATATTGTCATAATAGCTATCAACACTGGAGATAGGTACAGCTAATATTTTTTCATCCTCTCCTTTCTCGTCTTTGGTAAGCAATGCACCTACTGGACGCACCGATATCAAAACTCCAGGCGCTAAAGGAAATTGAGTTAGCACTAAAACATCCACAGGATCACCATCACCTGCGCAGGTATTTGGTATAAACCCATAATTGCAAGGATAAGTCATTGAGGTAGACAAAAATCTGTCAACTTGTAACAACCCAAGCTCTTTATTAAATTCATACTTTACAGGCTCAGCATTTGCACTTATTTCAATTACTACACTTATTGCATCTGGTTTTGTTGTTATTTTGCTTAAATCCATGGATTACCTCATTCTTCAAGAGAAGATATTATATAGCATATACTTTAAAAGTGCTACATTTATCATTTATAAGTAGAGATTCATGAACGCCTGGACTGTATGGGACCATTTGTGAGATCATTAATAATTGCACCATTGACTGCTGAATGTGGCGGTTCTTGAGGTGATTTTAGTAGTTGAAATAAAACATATACTATTACGATAGTAAGCACTGCAGCAATTACTAGATTAGCAAAATTATCCTGTGGTAGGACACCTTTTATTGGATTAAATAATTTTTGCCCCATAAGGAAATAATCAGCAACATATAACCCAACAGACAATACAAACATACCTAAAATAAGTTTACAGACTGTGTTTTTATGATTTTTCTTGCTGAGTATCAAATTTGGCCTACATTTATCCTCTTCTTGCGGTGCTGAATAATGTGTGTTGTTTATTATCCTCTCTTCAAACTTATTGCTATTTTGTTCTTTTAACAGCTGTTTCAAAGTTGGTCCAGCTCTTTTCAGGCATAAAAAACCTTGATTATTATAACCTGCAGATGACAATATATTGAATGTTCTGTTTAGACTACCTATCTTCTCACAATCCAGAGTATATTTAGTGGCTCTATTTTGATCTTTCAAATTAATACCTTGCAGTAATCCAATTAAAGCCATTATATAACTGGAAACGACCACGTTATCTATTATTGATAAACTTTCCTTTTTTATAGACTCTGCGTGATGTTCAGAAAGTTTATGATAGTCGCTAAATATAGAAAATAATAATACTACATCCCTTTCTACTTTTATGTCTTGATGAATAGAATAATAGAAATCAATAATGCATCTACTTAAGGTAAATTCTCTGTCATATTCGTTTAATGCATTTTCTTCACTTAGTAACTTTCTAACATCAATAAGAACCTTATTTTCAAAATCTTCTGCTGTTTTAAATATTGATTCTCTCTTTGGATTTGCCAAAACGTTAAGTAAATCTAATTTTCTTCCATCTACTACTTCGTGTATGTCTTTACCTAACTCAGATTCCTTAATAACTTTATATATTTCATCTATGATATCTTGAGTGCTCAGATTATTATTCCCGCTTAAAATTTTATAAGCTTGAGTATAAATTAAGAACAATCCTTGTAGACTAAATTTTAAGTTCAAATATTTATCTAATGATTCCCCCTTTTTTTTTCTCACGAATAAAGACAAACCAATATGGTTTCTGTGGTCTATTTTGCCAGTTAAGTTAGCATGTTGAAAATTGCCTAAAAAAATAAACAATGCCTCTAATAAACTGCCTTTACCAACAATTTTTATTAATTCTTCAACTTCTTTAACCATCCCTCCAGTCCACAATATAATAATTATCTTTATAGTATAAAGAATGTAGGATAAAACAGCAATAGATTGTATTGTATGTTTACATTCTGCATTAAAAAATTAAACCACCAAGTTAGGAGCATATCCAACCTCCACCGATAACTTGTTCGCCCTTATATGCTACACAGGCTTGACCTGGACTGATGCCAAAGTAATCGTCGTTTAAAATTACACAGGCTTTGTTCTTTTCGTCAGTTGAATATATTGTCGCTAAGCTTCCTGAATGTGATGACCTGAGCTTCACAGTTACTTCCATGCCTTCTTTTGGTTGTTCTAACCAATTTAACTCTTTGACCAATATCTTTTTTTGCATTAGAGCATTGATCGGTCCTACTACAACTTCATTATTTTCTGTATTAATTCTCACTACATAAAGAGGCTCACTGTGTGCAATGCAGAGGCCTCTTCTCTGCCCCACTGTAAAATTTACTATGCCGCTGTGCTCACCTAGCACTTTTCCATGAATATCTACTATTTTACCTTTCTGTACAGATTGTGGAGCTAATTTAGCTATTGTTTTACTATAGCTTTCGGAAACAAAGCATATATCTTGACTATCCGGCTTTTCAGAGATTTGTAAGCTAAAATATTTTGCTAATTTTCTTACATCACTTTTATAGAACCCACCTAGTGGAAATCGCAAAAACTTTAACTGCTCCTCAGTTGTAGCAAACAAAAAATAACTTTGGTCTTTACTTTTATCAATACTTCTGCACAACTTTACCTCACCATTTTCTTCTAATCTTCTTACATAATGTCCTGTTATGAGCACATCCGCACCAAGATTTTTTGTGACTTGCAATAGATCACGGAATTTGACTGTTTGGTTACATCTTACACATGGTATGGGGGTTTCCCCACGCATGTAAGTATTCGCAAAATCTTCTATTACTTCCTTTTTAAATATTTCTTCGTAATTTAAAATATAATGAGGAAAGCCAACACTTTCAGCTACGTGTTTGGCGTCATAAATATCTTGTCCAGCGCAGCATGCACCTTTTCTTGTATTAGCATTGCCATCAGTGCCATATAGCTGAAGAGTCACACCTATCACTTCGTACCCAAGGTTATAAAGCAGTGCTGCAGCAACGGAGCTATCAACTCCCCCGGACATTGCAACAATAGCCTTAGTTTGATGCGGAGCTTTATCTTTTAATAAGGGTTCAATTTCAAATTCTTTTAGCATATAATTTATAAACACAAACCTGATGTCAAGCACTGGAATCCAGTTTCTATTACACAATTTCATTGAGACAGCGTACTTATTTGTAGTCAAGTTCCAGTGTCAAGCGCTGGGATGACACCCCTTCTGCTGGAAGTTGCCTTTAAATTACTTGATGCGTGACACTAGGATCCCATTTATATTACATAATTCCATCAAAACAATTCTATCTTCAAAAACAACTTAATCTTGCTTGAATAAAACATGGCCAAAATAGTCCATGTTTTCAAGTACTTTTCCGCTACCCAGGGCAACACAACAAAGTGGATCATCTGCAACACGAACTGGTAATTTTGTTGTTTCACTAATAACTTTACTCAAGTTGCGCAACAACCCACCTCCACCAGATAAAATTATTCCTCTATCAACTATATCAGAAGAAAGTTCGGGTGGAGTACTCTCCAGTGCAGTTCTAATAGCAGAAATTATCTGATGTACAGGCTCTATTAGGCTCTCTGCAACTTGATACTCTGATAAAAGCATTTCTTTTGGCATACCACTCACTAAATCCCTGCCTTTAATTATCATTCCCTCTTTGTTGTTTTCAACTGGCAGACTGGCTGAACCGACGTTTTTCTTAATTTTTTCAGCAGTTGTTTCGCCAATCAATAACTTATGATTTTCACGAATGTATGACTTTATTGCCTCATCCATAATATCACCACCTACTCTGGCAGAACGTGAATAAACAATTCCACCTAAAGAAATAATTGCAACTTCAGTTGTACCACCTCCTATGTCAACAATCATAGAACCTTCAGGTTCGGTAACTGGAAGTCCAGCCCCAATTGCTGCAGCCATTGGTTCTTCAATTAAGAATACTTCATTTGCACCAGCACTTTCTGCTGCATCTTGTATAGCACGCCTTTCAACTGGGGTAGATCCAGATGGAACACATATGATAATACTAGGCTTATTAACAGTGAATCTTTTGTTTGCGCTGCGTATGAAATATTTTAACATTTCTTCCGCGCTTTTAAAATCAGCAATAACTCCGTCTTTCAAGGGTCTTATCGCTTCTATTTCTCCAGGTGTTTTTCCGAGCATCATCTTAGCTTTTTTGCCAAAAGCATAAGGAACGTAACTTCCTTTTTCTTTTACTCTTGCTACAACTGAGGGTTCATCAAGCACTATCCCCTGGCTTTTCTGATAAACTAAAGTATTTGCAGTACCAAGATCTATAGCAATATCGCTAGCGAATAAACCTTTGAAAGTAAAAAAATCTCTGATTGAATTCAGAACAAAACTCATACACAACTCAAGAAAACCATTTATTGAGACAAATTATACTTTTCAGATAAGTAACTAGTGTAGCACTCAATATCTAAATCCCTACCTGTTACCCTTTTTAGCTGTTCCAAAAAGCCATAATTTGCACTATATACGTTTTTAGAGAACCAATCGATAAGTAAACTGAAATCTCCTTTTACTATAGAATCTAAAAATTCGTAATGATTTTTCTTAATGAAAGAAAAAAACTGCACAGCAGCGATTAACGCTATGACTTTAATAGGAAAGTATCCTATAACACCACTTATCCAATACTCATCTTGAAAATAAGTTTCTAGCTCATTTTTAGCTTTTACTGAAATCTTGTAATGCTTCATACCTTCCAACCATTTATCGTGTAGATCTTTAACTTCTAACTTACCATTTATTAGATCTTGTTCTAATTTAGTTCTTAGCATAATGTGAGCCAATAAACTAAATTCATCCGCATTCTTCAAAAAAGATGAAAGATTTACTTTATTGAAAATCAAATACAAATTTTCAACACTACTATTAATTTTGCCTTTTGTAGAAAGTTTCTCCTTTATGTGTGGTTGAATGAACTCAATAAATTCTCTGGATGTTCCAATGATCCTTTCCATGAGTAACCCTTGAGTTTCACACATAGTATGTTTTGTAATTGAGCTCTTTATAGAATTTTGCGCTAAACATTTTTGATGAATTGCATAACCAGTATACCGTAAAAGTAAAAATAAACCATAAGAAAGGTCGGATTCATCATAATCGATAGGATCGTAATAAGAAATGGAAATCTCATTTGGTGTAACACTCATTTGCTGTAAGAATAAGGAACCAAGTTCAATCTGTCTCTGAACCGTAACTTTTTGTATATTAGCAACCTTATCCTTCTTCTGCTTTTGAGTTACTTTCTCTACATTTTCACTAAAAAATTTACCTAGCTTAGGAAATATTTCCTTTATGTTCTTTTCTGTGATATTAGAGTCATAGTCAGCAAGCAATGACTCATAGTTTGAGCGCTTTAATTGCTGCGATTTTAGAGAAGCTGCTTCACGAGTAAGCTTAATTAGGTTAGTAAAGCATTCTTTCAGCTTTTCTAAGTTACTAATTTCGGAATTAGTTAGCCTCCATAAGTTTTGGCATTCAATCTTAGCTTTGGACAAAGATTTTACTAAATCAATAGGAATAGCACTGCTGCTTTCGTGTATCCCCTCTATTAACTTTAGCTGCTGAATATTAGAACTCTTTTTATTCCTAAGCGCATTCGCTAACGATTCCTTTATTGCATCATGAGAGATAATTTCATGTCTGATTTCCTCTAGAAGACACATTTGTTCAACTTTGTCCTCTACATTCAATTGGCTTTTGCTTAGTAGTTTTAGTATATTTTCGATATTCCTTACCTTATGTAATACTTCCTCTAAAAACTTATAAGATCTCATTTTTATTCATTGCTTTGAAACATCTGCTTAACATCGTAATAGATTAATAATAAAGTTAAAAGTATATTTGCTGAAAGTACAATAAAAAATTGTACTTTTATTCTTTTACTGTACTTCATTGCTAAGAATTGAGGCATCTTATCAGAAAATTAATTATAAGATTGTAAAGAAAGCATTTAGTATTTTATTTCCCTTGACTCTATTCTGGTATAGAGGGATGATTAGTACTAAAATTAGAATTGCGCACTATATTTTGAATTTATGGAGGTTTAGTGATGTGGAGTAGACTGGTTATGATGTGTTGTTTTTGTTTACTGCTTACTGGTGTAAGTTCTTGCCCCAAAAAAGGAGTAAATACGACAAATAAAATGAGTGCTGTTGTTAAGCAGATAGGTAGTAAAAGAGTTTTCTTTGGTTATGATGACTCTAGTATCAGTGAAGTGAGTGCAGATACATTACTTGACGTGATGGAAGTATTACAAAATAATCCTGAAGCAAAGGTCACTTTAACTGGTCATACTGACAATCGTGGTTCTCACGATTATAATCTTGCACTAGGAGCTAGAAGAGCAGATGCAGCTAAAAAATTTATGGTCAGCTGTACACCTTATCTAGAAAATAGAATAAAGACTGCTTCTAAAGGTGAAACTGAGCCTTTGGTTGATGTAAAAGATGATTCTAGAAATTCTAAATATGAAAAAGAGCATGCTAAAAATCGTAGAGTGGAATTTTCATTTTCTGGAATAAAGAAGTAGTTTCTTGCATTAAAACCTGGATCCCAGTGCTTGCACTGGGATGACAAAAGAGAGCAATTCCGCTACTTGTTAGCGGGATCTATACATACCATAAATAAGTCGCTGCATGATGTAGAGGATATCTGGTCATCAAGAAACATAATGAAATTAGAGTTATTATTTCAAAATATAGCCAATAGCTTTGCTTTCCATAACCAAATCGCAGTCGCAGTATCAGGTGGTGTAGATAGTATAGTCTTACTGCATTTGATGACTAACTGGGCAAAAAAAAACAAGCTTTCACTTCCTATAGCATTAACAGTAAATCATGGGTTACGTTCAGAGTCCCAAAAAGAGGCTGATTTTGTTATAAGTTATGCAAAACAACTTGGAGCAAAGGAATCGTTCATATTAAATTGGGAGAAGCAAAATATTAAAGGTAATATTCAGTTACAGGCACGAAAAGCACGATATAAGTTACTAGAAGAGTGGTGTAAAAACAATAATGTTAAATGTTTGCTCGTTGCTCATCACAAAGATGATCAAGCAGAAACGTTCTTATTAAGATTGGAGCGAGGTAGTGGCGTAGATGGATTATCATCAATGGATTACAAATCTTTCTTAAATGGTATTTATATATTGAGGCCGTTGTTAAATTTTAGTCGTAGTGAAATAGAAAAGTACGCTAATCTTCACCGGTTAAAATGGATCGAAGATAGAAGCAATTATGACTTAAAATACAGACGAACTTTATACCGTAACTTACTTAAAGCAAGTGACAATCAAGAGATTTTAACAGAGCGAATATGCCTCACAGCCCTTCATATGAAAAGAGCTGCAAAAGCGTTGATGCACTACACACGCCTTGCACTTAATGACTGCGTTAATATTCATGATCTTGGTTATATTGAAATTAAACTAGATGAACTTTATAAACTGCCAGAGGAAATAGCTTTAAGGCTTCTTCTTTATTCTATAATGGCAATTGTCAACGAGCACTATAAGCCAAGGTACCGTAGCCTTATCACAATATTTAACAAAGTATCGCAAAAAGATAGTGATATTAACTGTACACTCTCTGGGTGCAAAATAAGAAAATATGGAGGGAGCATCTTGATAATGAGAGAATCATCAAAGATACAGGAAATTACTGTACACCTAACATTAAATCTCCCTGTTGAATGGGACAATAGATTTAGCTGTACAATACTTAGCAATCAGAAGTGTTCAGTAACTATTGCTCCGCTAAAAAAAACACAAAAAGTTCCTGAATTTCTGAAGGATTACAACTGCTGCCCCGAAGTTTTCTACTCTTTGCCTACAGTACAAAAAGATGGAAAAGTACTTGCTTATCCTGATATAAATTATAACGAAAAAAATACCAATGACGATAAAGTTCAATGCATTATTAATAGCACAATAAAGCAAAATTTGGTAAGCTTGATTAGTATTTAATTAGAAATGTAAATGAAAAAATTTTTAGAAGGCTTATTGATCTGGTTAGTGATTATTGTTCTTATTTCAGTTGCTTATATTCAATTTAGCGGAAGTATAAGTAAGAGTAAAACAACCATACCTTTTTCAGAATTTTTAACTAGACTAGAAGATAATGATATAGAAAATATTACAATAAGAAACCAAAACATCGAAGGAAAGTTTAGGGATGGGTCAGCCTTTAACTCAAGTGGTGTTATATACAGTGACTTAATAAAAAGTTTGCATGATAGGAAAGTGAAGTTCTCCTTTTCAATTGGAGACTCTGCAATAGGTATAATCGGTGGATTACTTATTCAATGGGTTCCGACGCTTATCTTTATCGGTTTATTACTTTTCCTTTTTAAACAAACGCAAGCAGGAGGTAATAGAACTATAAGCTTTGGCAAATCAAAAGCTAGGCTTATGACTACTGGAAAACAAGTGACATTTGATGATGTTGCTGGGATTGATGAAGCAAAAGAAGAGTTGGTTGAAATTGTTGATTTTCTTAAACAGAGGCAAAAATTTCAAGTGTTAGGTGGGAAGATACCAAAAGGATGTCTTTTAATTGGTTCCCCTGGAACTGGTAAAACTCTACTTGCTCGTGCAATTGCAGGTGAAGCTAATGTACCGTTTTTTAGTATTTCTGGATCTGATTTCGTTGAAATGTTTGTCGGTGTTGGTGCAAGCCGTGTCCGGGATATGTTTGATCAAGGCAAGAAAAATGCTCCTTGTATAATTTTCATAGACGAAATAGATGCAGTAGGTAGGCATCGCGGCATCGGTCTTGGTGGCGGTAACGACGAAAGGGAACAAACATTAAACCAGTTACTGGTTGAGATGGATGGTTTCGAGTCTAATGAAGGTGTGATAATAGTTGCTGCAACTAACCGTCCAGACGTCCTAGATCCAGCACTACTTAGACCTGGTCGTTTCGATCGACAGATTACTATTTCTTTACCTGATATAAATGGGCGTGAGAGAATATTAAATACACATATAAAGAAAATATCAATAGCACCAGATGTAAACGTAAAAACAGTTGCGAGGGGAACGCCAGGTTTTTCAGGGGCTGATCTAGCAAATTTAGTGAATGAGTCTGCGCTTATTGCTGCAAGAAGAAATAAGAAAATTGTTACCATGGATGATTTTGAGTATGCACGTGATAAAGTGATGATGGGCATGGAAAGAAGGTCCTTAGTCATTACAGAAGAAGAAAAAAAGCTTACTGCTTACCATGAAGCTGGTCATGCAGTAGTTGCAGTTAATATGCCTGCTTCTGATCCTATACACAAAGCAACAGTTATTCCACGTGGTAGAGCACTCGGTTTAGTTATGAGACTACCAGAAACAGATAGAGTGTCCCTCACAAGAGAAAAGATGCTAGCAGATATAACTGTTGCAATGGGTGGACGTGTGGCAGAAGAGCTAATTTTTGGCTATGATAAAGTCACAAGCGGTGCATCTTCAGATATAAAACTAGCATCAGATTTATCACGTTCTATGGTGACAAAATGGGGAATGAGCGACAAAATAGGTCCGATCTATCATAATCGCGAACAAACCACACATGATTCTGAAACAATTTCTGAAGATACGTTAAGACTTATAGATGAGGAAGTAAAGAAAGTCGTATTTTCTTGCTATGAAAAAGCAAAAGACATTTTAACCAAGAGTAGGAAAGACTTGGAGCTCATTGCTGAAAATCTACTGGAGTTTGAAACTTTAACAGGAGATGAAATAAGAGACATATTAAGTGGAAAAAAAATTATTAGAAATGAAAATGAAGGTAAAGAAGAGATAAGAAGATCCTCTCTCTAATAAGATCTGGCTTTATTTAACCGCTAAAACAAAAATTTTTAATTAATTAGATTAAGTTGTAAGATCATAGTTAAGCCGATGTATTTTATAAATAGACTTTTTTGAACATTCTTCCAATTTTTTTTCTAAATAACTCTTTACCTATTTAAATAAGTATATTCAGTATTAGAGCTTTCCGGACCGCTACTAGGAGAAAGATTAGGTTCTTGACCTTTAAACGTCTCTATTAGCTTTATACAGGAGCAGTGCCTGCTGCAATAGCTTCTATAACAGCAGTAGCACCCATGATGAGAAGAATCGGTTCTGCAGTGGTGATTACACAAAGCTCAATACATAAACCAGCAATGACCATACCAACCATTATACCAATGAAAGAACCTACAATTATGGATGAAACTACACCAATTAATTGTCCTATTTTTCAACTAAGTGGCACTTCTCTTTCACGTCTAATACGCCTAATATAGCGTGACCTCATTTTTCCTCTCATTATTACATTTTCATCCTTGTTTCCAAAAAGATTCAATGACGCTTCTCTTTCTCTAATAAAATTTGGCCGCATTTGTTATTCTCTTGCCCTTCTTCGCTCTCTCATTATCATGTTTTCCTCAAAGATGTTTAGTGGTACTTCTCTCTCACCTCTAATTCTAACATGATTTAGCTGTGCTTGTTCTACTAATAATCTTATTGTACTTTTTATTTCATTTAGCGGTGCTCTTCCTCCAATATCCTTAGTTGCCTTCTCAAATTTTAATAGCGACTTGTTATTTAGTCTGACATTATTCTGAGAATCACAAACAATAACCCAATCTAAAATTGGCTTTTTTTAACCACCATACTCCATATCATCATTAATGTGTTCCTTTAGTTTTTTAATTATCTCTACTGCTCTTGTTTCCATAGCTTCTACGGCGCTATCTTCACTTTCTATGGGTATATATTGAAAACAATTCCTAATAACTCCTGTTGTAAATCCTTTCATTCTTTAATATGCATAATTAGCCTCAACTTTTATATGCTATTTTGCCAAAATAATTTTGGCAAATAAGTAATATGTATATATACAATAATTCTCATTTAAATTTTTTTTACATTGGCCTATCTAAGTTATGTTTTAGGATGTAAAAGCTTCTTACTTTAATACTTTATTAAAGTAAACCATATATAGATTGCCATTTATGAGCAGCTGTTGTACTTTAATCAGAAGGTACAGTAATGTAAGAAGGAGGTACTTTATGTCTTTAAAAATGAAGTTTCTTAGTTGATAGAGCAACAGCTTGGCATTAAATATCATGAAAATTGCTTAGCTTAACTATCCATAATTCAGCTGCAGGTGAAATATACGGTTCTATTGCTCTTTGCATAGTTGGCTGTGGCGATTGTGAGATTAAGTATCAAGGCATTGCTAATTCATTTAACAGAACGAAAGAAGAAATTAACCAAAGTAATATAGAAAGCATAAAAATAAATAGAAAGTGAAGTTAGAAAAGAAGGTAGTGAATTTTCCGAGTTGATTTCTAGAATGGATCAATCGCTGAAAGAACAAAGTGAAAAGTCTATTATACGTATTTTAAATTCATCTGCTGAAAAGATGTTAAGGAGTTTTTGTGGTAGTTCTATAAAGAGAACAGGAGGATTCGGAAACTACTATTAATTCTGATCTTTTATTAATTTAACCAGCTCCTCATATAAATTTTTTCTGTACCTAAGCTATATGTTTGTGAGAGGATAGTAAGCACTACATTTTTCTATTTCCATTATAACAGATTCGTCTATTTTCATGACGATCTTACTATTTGTACTCTGTTTAGGACTAAGCAATAGAAATAGTAGGATAACAGTAGTCAACCAAGATTCCAGCATCACGTACTAGGATGATATAAGTATCATAATTTACGATTAGATTGACATAGGGTAAAGAGTAAATTAAAAATTAAATAGATCTTTTAATGCAGAATGAATGCCTATAGAAATATTGATGCCCGCTCTTTCCCCAACGATGAGTAAAACTGGAGGAAAAATTGTAAAGTGGTGTAAAAAAGTACAAGATAAAGTTGAAATAGGTGATGTAATCGCTGAAATTGAGACTGATAAAGCCATAATGGAGTTTGAATCTGTCGATGAAGGAGTTTTAGCAAAAATTTTAGTATCGGAAGGAACAAGTGGTGTGGCTGTAAATCAACTGATAGCTCTAATGTTAGAGGAAGGAGAAGATAAAAGCGCACTTGATTTAGCTTCTGCCATCAATACCAAGGTTGAGAAGGAGGTTGAAGACGGTTTTTCAGTATCATCCGACCCTTCGATTTCATCTAGCTCTTCAATGTCATCCCAGTGCGTGACACTGGGATCTAAAAAAGAGGATAGAGCAACAGAAAATAGAATAAAAGTAAGCCCCTTAGCTAAAAAAATAGCTCAAAATGAAGGTGTTGATATAAAGCGATTAAAAGGTACAGGTCCATATGGTCGTATCATCAAAGCTGATGTATTAGAATTTTTAGATCAAACTAAAAGCTATGAGAGATTTGAGGAAAATACAATAGTTGAAGTAAGTAATATGCGCCAAGTGATAGCGCAGCGCCTAGTTGAATCTAAGCAAAATATTCCACACTTTTATTTAACTGTAGACTGCCACTTTGATAAGCTAATATCGCTCAAAAATGAGGTTAATTCAGCAAATGAGAACAATAAAGTAACAATTAATGACTTAATTATAAAAGCTGTGGCTTTCAGCATGAAAAAATTTCCTGATATAAACTCATCGTGGATAGATAGTAAAATAGTAAGATACTCAAATATAGATATCTCAATTGCTGTAGCGCTTGAGGATGGACTGATCACTCCTATAGTAAAAAATGCTGATGAAAAAAGTGTTTTATCTATATCAAAAGAAGTGAAAGATTTAGTAAATAGGGCAAGATCTGGAAAACTAAAGCCTGAAGAATTTCAAGGAGGAGGATTTACTATCTCCAACTTAGGCATGTTTGGTATAAAAACTTTCAGCGCTATAATCAATCCACCGCAATCTTGCATTATGGCTGTTGGTGAATCTAAAAAACAGCCGGTTGTCATAGGTGAAAAAATAGAGATAGCAGAGATAATGACAGTTACTCTCTCTGTTGACCACAGAGCGGTTGATGGAGCACTCGGAGCAAAATTTTTAAATGCCTTTAAGTACTATATAGAAAACCCTACGGTGATGCTTCTTGAGCCTTTATTATTACAATAAAATTAATAGCTCTTAGTTTATACTTTTGTTAGTTAATAGGTTTAGAGGTAAAATATGACTGATAAAAAGATAGAAAAACGTAGTATATCTTTTGATGCTACAAAATCAAAATTTTCAAACGATAGGTTTCAAATAGATTCCTCATCTAATGAGTCAATAGATACCATTGGTAAAAAATTTAAGTATGAAGTGAAACTTCCAGGTGTTATTCACACTACAACAAGAAAAAATAATGTTGGAAGCGGATTAAATGAGTTAGATCTAAGAAAGAAAAATGAAAACTCTTTCAAGACACCAATAAAGAATATTGAAGAATCAGATAGTAAGAGAAACCAAAGTTATTTGCTGTTTCAGGAGGACTCGTTTCCAGAACTACCAGCATGTGCATATAAGCCAGCACTGCTGCCAAAACCATCAAAAGAAAAAATAAAGGAAGCTGTAGATAAAATGCGCAATAATAGAAAAGCTCATAATTCTGCAAGTGTTGAAAATGGTGTTAGTTCAGACAGGTTCAAAGTGCGACCGTTCTTATGTAGTGATATAGATGGATATGTAGCTCCTGGCAAACGTGACCGTAATCTAGAAAGGTGTAGGGTTACACATGATAGCAGTAAGCTTGAAGCACAAATGGAAAGAAAGCATGGATTTCAATCAGATCCAAGTATTAAGCATGTAAAGGCTGATACTGTAGTATGTTCTATTACTAAAGGTCATGACAAAAAAGGCGTTAAATCTGATGTCTCACATAGACAAGAGCCTACATCAGAAATGTCTAAGGTCAATGTGAGAGAATTAGCAAATAGATTCCGCGGTTAATCATTATTGGATTTTTCGAATAACAATTGCTTAAGATTTTATAAACTGTGCATATAGTACTCTATAAGAGAAAGAGAAGTGTGACAGCTTCTCCCTTTCTTAACCACTTGCTGAAGAACGTTTATCTTCTGTGGCATCTGGTGATAGAGCAACTAATCTGCTCAAAATCTCATCTTTTGGTCCCATATCATAAATAACACCATCTGACATGATAATCACTTTATCAACTACGGATAGTAACGGTAGCTTATGAGTGATGATAACAGTGGTAGTATTTTGCTCTCTTGCAACATTGATTGCATTAATCAAGCGCGCCTCTCCATTACTGTCTAAGTTAGCATTCGGTTCATCAAGCACTAAAAGCTTAGTATTACCATAAAAAGCCCTTGCAAGTCCAAGAAGCTGTTTTTGGCCACCAGAGAGTATTACTCCTCCAGGTCCTCCTATTATTGTATCATACCCATTTGGTAAGCTAAGTATTAATTCATGTATTCCTGCAATTTTTGCTGCTTTGATTATTTCTTCAGGATTTGGATCTGGTCTCATGCGGGCAATATTAGCTTTAACGCTCGTGTTAAATAACTCAATATCTTGAGGTAAGTAACCAACATAATTACCAAAGTTTTCTCGATTCCAAGTATATACATCAGCACCATCTAGTCTGACTACACCTGATATGGGTTTCCAAACACCAACGGTTAGTTTTGCAATGGTCGACTTACCAGAAGCACTTGCACCAATAACACCAACAACATCCCCTGGTTCTATTACAAATGAGATTCCTTTTACTGTTGGCTTATTGCTCCCATAAGGAGTAAAAAACACCCTATCAAATTCCAATTTCCCTTCAGGCTCTGGTAGAGCCATAGTTTGCTCTCTTTTTGGAGATGTTAGGATAAGTCTTTGCAGCCTGCCATATGACATCTTGGCTTGATTTAAAAATTTCCAAGTATGAACTGCTGCATCAAATGGAGCCAATACTCTACCCATCAAAATCGAGGCAGCAATAATGCTACCGGCAGTTTTGTGAGCTGTGATTGCAAGTAATGCACCTGTTCCAATTACTGAAATTTGGAGAGTTGAACGTAAAAATTTAGTAATACCAGTAATTACATTAGAACGATTCTGTGCTGTGACTTGCATTGCACGATTTTGATCATTCCGTTTACACCAATCAGAAACTATAAATTCTGACATACCCATAGCCTCAACCACCTCTGCATTTCTTGTTGCAACATCTATAGCATTAATATTACGTATAGTTTCTTCATTGGTTTCTCGCAATATACGCCTAGTGGCAAGTTCATTCCATACTGCCATTGAAACTAATATAATGATCCCGGCAATAGCTATAAACCCTGTAGAGGTATGTATCATAAAGATCACAACAAGGTAAATTAGCGACCATGGAGTATCGAACAGTGAAAATATACCATTTCCTGTAATGAAATTTTTTATTACTCCAAGATCTCGTATTGCTTCACCACTTGAAGTTGAGCTTTGTACTGATGTTAACCTGATTGACCTTACTATTAGATCTGGTGTTGCAGTTTTATCAATCCAATCACCAATTTTAGCCATAGCTAAATATCGACAAGTTTCAAGCATTGCAGAACATGCAAACGCAGATAAAGTAATAATCGTCAGCATAACCAGTGTTGACACACTCTCGCTCGATATCACTCGATCAAGTACCTGAGAGGTATAAAGTGGCAAAAATAACATTAACGCATTAATCCCTGAGCTAAACCAGAAAATAAACCAAAACGCACTCTTGCACTTCTCTAGACAAGTATATAGTATACTTCGCTTTAGTTCCTTTTTTATTGACGGAGTGATTTCCACAATCTTCCTTTTTATTTAATTATATCTACCATATATAGTTTTTTTGTCAAAAGTATTAACAGTTATTGCCTTGTCATATCATTAATGTAATAAAATATTAATGATATGCGAATATAAACTTTTTCATGGAAATTTAGCAAGGCTATCTAATTTCTTCTCTACTATAACCTTATACGATAGCCTTGCCAATTGTTCTACGTTTTTCTTATCTACTACTAAATGACAGTTTACTAGAATGCTTACTATCACTCCTCTGAAAGTTGATGCTATCATAGTCAGTGACTACAATCTGCATCTCTTTTCCTCTTTCTATATGATCAGGAAGTATTATATATTCCAATGATCTAGCTGTAATTGCTCTTTTTATCACACAAGATGGACTTGAATGTACCCTTGGTCTATATCTTTCGAATTTAAAATAGTCAACAGTAATCCCCCCTCCTCAAAGTTAGAAAGTATTAGAGATGGAGATTTACTAACTTCCTTATCACTCACAGAATTATTTGCACTACCATAACTCACATGACGCTCTACACTATGATTGTTACCACACTCTTCTCTTGAGGTTGAACCGCTTGGATTAAAAGGATTATCATTATATTTATTTTTTAAAAATTGCACTTGATTATCAATGAAGAATTCTATGCACTCAGCATTTCCAGATTGCACAGCATAGTGTAATGCGTTATTTCCATATTTATCTGTTTTAATTTTCTCTCTATCAAAAATTCCTTTTGCTTCAATATTTCTTTTAAATATTCTGGGAGGTTAGGACTTCCGCTTCTGGCAGCATAGTGTAACTCGGTTTTATTATTGGCAGTGCAATTAAAATCTGCTTCATTTTCTATGAGAATTTTCAAGCATTCTTTGTTGCCAGATTTAGCCACATAGTGTAGTGGTGTTTTACCATCTCTATCTTTATTCCTTACTGCTTATTTAATATCAAAATTAGAATTTTCTATCACAAAACATAAAATATCTTCTTTACCAGACTGGCTTTATTGCATAGGACTGATAGGCATGTAAATCAAAGTAAATTTACGCAGATAATTTAAATTTAGCCATACCTATATCAGTAAATATGTTCAATAAGTAGCACTTAATTAACAGCTCTTTTTCATGATTTACCTCTGATTTATTTTTCAAGCTAAACACAAATATTTGCTTCAACCTATAGAAAAAGACTTCAATATAAGACCGTGCTCCATACTTAATTTTTTTCTTCCATTCATTAATACCATCTTCATAATTCTCATATGACCTAATTCTACTAATATACTCGTTTCCTTCTGATAAGTAATCAGCTAAACAAATTTTAGTATCCTTTCTAGGGCGAATAATAGGCACAATATTGTATTTTCTGCATTCTTTATACACACTTTTTATATCATAAGCCGCATCTGCTCGAATAGAACAAATATTATACTTATCACTGACTTCTTCTCACATATCACAGACCGGCAAATAGTCTACAGCAACACTACTAGTGTAGTTCATGCTTATTGCTTTCTTATCATTCACGTTTAAAACAACATGTAGTTTTCTTACTTGACCATAACCACTGTATTTTCTTTTTCGAGTATTAAGCTTACTGTGCCCACCGTTATTATTGTAGATACTAACTCTAGTGCTATCTACGGCAATTTCAATATTTTCAAAATCATCTTTATTGGCTCTATTGTCATCAATCTTCAAATTAAGCTTTTTAAATCTTCTGGAAGCTTGTGTATAGCTGATAATCTTAAGTTTTTTTGCCTATTTGTACCATATAACCTTTTACAAAACCTACAGCTTGCCTCAAGCCAATTCTAAAAACAGCTGGTGCTCTTATTACTTTGGTTCTGCTGGCATCACCCTACGTTTCAGTCTATACTTTTACTGCTTTAGCCCTATATTATTGCCTTATTTGATAGTTTGTTTCCCCGTTGCAGTACCTGCATCTATTGGTTTATTTATTGGAGTTGCAGCTCTAAAAGCATGCTATCTGCTATTCAAACGCTATGACATATTTTCTGCTCCGTTGATGGCTCTTAAAGAAGTATATATGTATAGAGAGGAGATATATACAGCATTGAAAGTGGCATTTACATCTGTAAAAAGTGCATTCAGTGATGGTCGTGCGCTTGATCTTTTTAAGCGTGACATTTTATCACCATTAGAGAATATATATGGAATAAAAAATTAATTTACAGCGTATCTATCTTTGTATTTATTGGAATTAAGGTAGTAATGAGAAATGTCTCTTGACATTTGATAAACCCAAACGTAGCCTAAAACAATTTGGTGTTTATTTATGAAATTTGTTCAATCACTTAATAATCAATTAGATAGTTTACACTTATTAAAACACCCATTTTACAAGTCATGGAATGAAGGTAGCTTAAGCCTGCAGGTTCTGCAAACCTATGCTAAGGAATATTATCACCATGTTGCTGCTTTTCCTCGTTATATCAGCGGTATACATTCCTTGTGTCCGAATTTGAAAATGCGGCAAGTTTTACTTGGTAATTTAATAGAGGAAGAACAAGGTGACGAGAATCACCCAGAATTATGGCAGCGTTTTGCTGAAGGACTGGGAGTAGCACGTTCAAAACTTTGTGAAAATGCACAAATTAAGGAGACACGAGAATTAGTTGATGGTTATTTTGACATTGTAAAATCAGATTTTGCAGCAGGTCTTGGAGCTCTGTACGCTTATGAACGTCAAACTCCAGAGGTTTCTAAGTCTAAAATTGAAGGTCTGAAAAAACACTATTCAATAAACGACGAACGTTCTCTCAAATTTTTTACCGTTCATATGGAAGCTGATGAGTGGCATTCTGAAGAATGTGCAAACCTTATTGCAGATTTAAGCGAAGAAGAGCAAGAGAAAGTTATTCAAGGCGCTAAAAAAGGAGCAAAACTCTTATGGGATTTTCTTGATGGCATGATGAATGTTAACGTTTGTCATTAATTATAAGTAGGTACTAAATTCAGTGGTAGCATGTAATCTTCTTATATCTGATTTACGGCTTTGGGTTCATTTGGGATGTAGTACAGAAGAGAAGTTTTCTCCCCAATTGGTGAGTATTGATGCTGATTTCACTTTTAAATCTCCTCCTTCAGGCCTTACAGCTGATCAACTTAAAGATACTATCTGCTATTTGGAAGTAGTGCAAAATATTCAATCTCTTGTTCATGGCAAGCAATTTAATTTAATCGAGCATTTAACTCATGAGATATACAGAGCCATCAATAACCTTTTGCTGCGAAAGAAGCATATTATTTCTTCTGTCAGGGTGACTACTCACAAAATCGCACCACCAGTTCCTGGTGTGCATGGGGGCGTTTTTTTTACTTACTGTAATGAATTGCAAGAATGATCTATATTTCTATTGGATCAAATATAGGGAATCGCCTTTCCCATTTACAAAGAGCTACTGAGTTAATAAAGAAGATCTATTTAAAAGACTTAAAATCTTCAATCATTCTAGAAACTAAGGCTATTTTACCAAATGGTGCTCCACCTGATTGGAACAAGCCATTTCTCAACATGATTATCTATGGAAATTGTTCTTCTTCTCCTGAGGATCTACTAAAAGGCTTAAAACAAATCGAATGTGATATTGGTCGTCCACAAGTCTACGAAAAATGGGCACCTCGTGTTATTGATTTAGATATTTTGTTATGGGATGATCTAACGCTTGATATACCTGACCTTAAAATTCCTCACCCAGAATTATTAAAGAGACCATTTTTGCTCCACTTGATGGCGATGGTTAACAAAACCTTTGCTTTCAATGTTCAAGACTGTTTTTCAAAGAGTTTTACGCTTGCACCAAAGCTTATGGGTATCGTCAATATTACCCCTGATTCATTTTCAGATGGTGGTCTTTATTATGATGTGAATCGAGCAACCAAGCAGGCGTTGCAGATGGTATCAGATGGTGCAAGCATAGTTGATCTTGGAGCTCAATCAACAAGGCCTGGAGCTTCAATAAAGACGCCAGAGGAAGAGTATGAACGTCTAAAACCAGTACTTGATAATCTTAGCGACTATATGAAAAATGGTGATATTGAAGTCAGCATTGATAGTTTTTGGCCAGACGTTATTTTAAACGTTTTGAAGCACTACAATATTGCCTGGGTAAATGATCAGAAGGGAGATCTGAGTAGTAACACCTTAAAAGAAGTTGCTAGCAGTGGGCGTAGTGTCGTTATTATGCATTCACTTTCAATACCACCACATAAGGACAATATTATTCCACATGACACTGACCCAATTGATATCATAAATAATTGGGCAGAGAAGAGCATTAACAAACTACTAGGCCTGGGTTTTGATGAAAATTCAATAATTATTGACCCTGGTATTGGTTTTGGCAAATCTATGTATCAGAATATTCAGATTTTACGCAGTATAGAAACTTTACAAAATTTTGGCTGCAAGGTTTTAGTTGGCCATTCCAGAAAGTCATTTATTTCCTCTTTTTCCATAGAATCTCCCTCTAATAGAGATTTAGAAACAATTGCTACATCTGCTGTACTGCAAAATAAGGTTGATTTCCTTAGAGTGCATAATGTACGTGACCACATGAGATTTTTTGTAGCCCAAGCTGTCTTAAAGGGATGAAGATTATTGGAATTATGGCTGTTGACCCTAATGGGGTAATTGGAATAAATAATGGTTTGCCCTGGCGTTATCCAAGTGAATTCAAACATTTTTGTCAAGTAACCGACAAGCAAGTTATTGTGATGGGAAGAAAGACATTTGAAACCGTGCCTCAGAGCATACTAAAGAATCGTACACCTATTGTTTTCTCCCGTAACAAGTGTTTTAATAGAGGCCCAAAATGTACTGTTGTCTCTTCCATGCAAGAATTTCTGTCAATTCAAAGTAGTTCTCAAGTCTTTGTGATTGGTGGGGCACAAATAGCACACCTTTTTTTAGAGCATAACCTAATCTCAGAATTTATTATGACTGAAATTCACAAGCCCTATAAGGGTGATACATACCTCAATTTAGCATTTTTTGATGGATGGAATAAAACTATTCTCGTCAGAACAGAAGACTATACTATATTCAATTGTATCTGTTCGGCAGAGTAGTAAAATAAGAAAAAGAGAAAAGACGACTAAATGATGTCATGCAAGTAGCTGACACTGGGATGGCTTTGTTGCATCACTCTTCGGATAATAGGTAACGTGGAATAAATTCATGAAGCTATCTCAAATTTAGCCATACCTATATCAGTAAATATGTTCAATAAGTAGCACTTAATTAACAGCTCTTTTTCATGATTTACCTCTGATTTATTTTTCAAGCTAAACACAAATATTTGCTTCAACCTATAGAAAAAGACTTCAATATAAGACCGTGCTCCATACTTAATTTTTTTCTTCCATTCATTAATACCATCTTCATAATTCTCATATGACCTAATTCTACTAATATACTCGTTTCCTTCTGATAAGTAATCAGCTAAACAAATTTTAGTATCCTTTCTAGGGCGAATAATAGGCACAATATTGTATTTTCTGCATTCTTTATACACACTTTTTATATCATAAGCCGCATCTGCTCGAATAGAACAAATATTATACTTATCACTGACTTCTTCTCACATATCACAGACCGGCAAATAGTCTACAGCAACACTACTAGTGTAGTTCATGCTTATTGCTTTCTTATCATTCACGTTTAAAACAACATGTAGTTTTCTTACTTGACCATAACCACTGTATTTTCTTTTTCGAGTATTAAGCTTACTGTGCCCACCGTTATTATTGTAGATACTAACTCTAGTGCTATCTACGGCAATTTCAATATTTTCAAAATCATCTTTATTGGCTCTATTGTCATCAATCTTCAAATTAAGCTTTTTAAATCTTCTGGAAGCTTGTGTATAGCTGATAATCTTAAGTTTTTTTGCCTATTTGTACCATATAACCTTTTACAAAACCTACAGCTTGCCTCAAGCCAATTCTAAAAAGATGAACTATTATGTGTATTAAAATCACAACCTTATCACTATAAGTAGTATTGCCACCTGCAACTTTTGGACTATTTTCATACCAATTTTCTATAGCTTGATTAACAAAATGAAAAATATTTCCTCTTTTTTTTGAGAAATTCGTTATATTCTCTTTGGTTGCTTACTCTCACTTTTTACAGCATAAGTTATGCTTGTTTGGAAAATGCCTATTCTACAACAAAATTCGTTAGTAGTCATATATTGAAAAGCTTTTCTTCTTACAATAACCTCTACCAACACTAGCTATGCAACAAAGCCAGCCAGATTATGTGTGCACTCCAAGAATCGGAATTAGTAAAGGCAAGGAGAAATTTTGGCGATTTAAAAGTTGCGTTTTAGCAGACATGCCTAAAATCACACTCAACAATAAATATTAGACCTCCTGCATAAACTAGATAAAAAGGCAAATAGCCTTTTATGTTTACTAACAATAGACTTCTTGGATAACCTAAGGATATTTTTTGATCTTCTATGGGGAAGTTGAACATTCCCTTTTATAAAACTTTTGCATACTCCTATTTAACTTTAATAGCTCTTTATCTTCCTAAAATCTCGATGTTTTATCAATGCATCTTCTATTCAGCCGTTAGCAAGAACTTTCACTTATTCCATAGCTTTGCGCTGTATGGAAATATGTACGGTATTTACACAAATATTCGAGTGCCATTAATAAATATATTTGGTTTTCCTCCTCTTGCCTTTTTCTTGGCCTCTTCCTCTATTAAAATTTCTATTATTTTCCAATGTTTCTCTTTTTACTCCTCTTAGTCTTCGAAGCTTCTCTTCATCAAGTTTACTTACCTGCTCAAAATTTATACCTTCCCTAATATTGCTTCTACTACTTGTTTCTTAAGTTATCCAAGAAGTCTATTGTCTGTCCAGATACGAGGTAGCTGCTGCCATTTGAAATATTTTATTCACCTAAAATTACATTTTACCTATTTTAAAAGTAGTTAAAAAAAACTTTATAGACTGCATACAAAAGACCTAACATCTTTAGCAATGCCTTCATAAATCCTTACTAAATCCTCACTTAGTATTGAAGGATTTCCACAATCAGAAGCACTACATATTTGCGGATCTAGAGGAACTCTGCTCAAGAGTTTGACTCCCAGCTCTTCAGACATTTTTTTTGCACCACCTTTTCCAAATATGTGTATTTTTGAATTATCTTGAATAAAATAGCTCATATTTTCCACAATGCCGATAATTGGCACGCTGAGTTTTGTGAACATATCATAAATTTTTCGTGCATCGACTAAAGAAAGCTCCTGTGGAGTTGAGACTATTATTGCTCCAGTTAAACTAAAATTCTCCATCAGACTTAAATGTACATCGCCAGTGCCAGGTGGTGTATCAATGATTAAATATTCTATATCCGACCACCTTGTTCCCATTAGCAAATTGTAAAGTGCTTTTGTGATCATAGGTCCACGCCATATTGCTGCGCGGTCCTTATCAATAAAATAGCCAATTGAAATAGTATAGAGACCATGTTTCTCTATAGGCATTGCTTTACCACTCTGTATTTCTGGTTTCAATTTCTCAGTGCCCAACATTTTAGGAATCGAAGGACCATATATATCTGCATCAACTAGCGCAACTTTATGTTTTAATTCTGCTAACGAAAGAGCTAGATTTAGTGCAACTGTCGACTTACCCACACCTCCCTTACCAGAAGCAACGACAATTATGTTTTTCACTCCTTCGATATGAAGTTTAGCTTTTTGTTGCCTAGCTTGTTTTTGACCAGTAGCAACTACAGTAACCTTTCCTACTCCCGGTATCGCCTTAACAGCTTGCTCACAATTTTTTCTTAATTCTTCATTTGGATCAGTAACTTCAAGAGCAAAAGCAACATCTTTACCTTTAATAATAATTGAGGATACTACACCAACATTCTTACCACTTTTCTTCTCTATAACCTTTTTTAGGCTCTCTCTTACGGTTTCCTCATTAACCTGTGTAAATTTTTTCCAGAACATATGATGAATTTTTCTATTGGTGTATACTAACATAGAATAATTAAACTGCACTGACTTTAAAACGAAGTTACAAGAATATGCTAAATCATCAAAATTTAACACGAAAACAAAAAGATTTGTATTTTCAGCTAAAAAGATCCATATGGAATGGAAGGAGCATCAGCGATATCTTGGAAGCAGTTTCAGGAAATGATTTACTAAAAGTTCTTATCACTTGATATACTACAAGATTTCCAACAGGTGGAGGACGCACTTTAACACTGCTTAGCCTAGCTATACATAGAGACAATAATGAATGTGTTAATTCTATTTTAGAACAAGCTCAAAATAGTGGTATACTACAAGATATTCTTACTGCTCCAAATATTATAAATTATCAAGATGGTTTGATGTACAACTTAACATCGCTTGGCTTTGCCATACATTACAACAAGGAAAGATATGTTGATGTTATTTTAACAAAAGCCCAGGAAAATAGTATATTACAAGATATCCTTGCTTCTAGAAATATTGTACAGTATTTAAATATTATAGCGTATACTTTAACGCCACTTAACTTTACTATATATAAAGGCAACAACTCTATTTTTATACGAGCTCAAAATAGTGATACACTGGGAAATATCCTTACTTCTAAAGATATTGTGCAGCTTACAGGCGTGACGTATATCATTAAACCACTTGCCTTTGCTATGTATAAAGGTAATAATAAGTGTGTCGATTCTATTTTAACACGAGTTCAAAATAGTGCCATGCTACAAGATACACTGACTGCAGTCAGTACTATAATGTTTCTATATGGTTAATATACTTTGGATGCTTTTAAGCTAGCTGTAGTTGTTAATGAGAACAATGCTAGTATTAGAACTACGTCAGATAATGTATCTATTTCTTCTAGGTATGTTAGAGAAAATAGCAAAGTTAGTTAATTTCTTAAGTAACTCTTTCTTGCAAGTACTACTTTTTTATGTATCTGTTCAGGCAATGGCGTTAACTTAAGAGAATAAATTAGCAAGCTCTCCTAAAGGCATGATGGCGTTTAGGCTTATCTACTTTATTGCAGCTATACAATCTTCACGTTAACTTTAGTGCGTATACTTAAAAAGGGCTTGGGAATTTTTTGGTTCCAACAAGCACCTGATAAAGTTTCTGTCTCATTACACAAAATAAAACTGAAAATTTAAACGATACTCAGCAATTTGATCTGGGTTCCAAGGCTCTTGTGCATCACAAATATGAAGTATTGCACATGACCAAGTTTGCACAAAATTCTTGTTTCTAAATTTATCGCAGAAAAATTCTCTAATTCTCCTTCTACTTTGAGTCGTTTATAGCACTCCTCTATGTGACACCTTAATAGATAAGCTTTACTGATATCCTCTTTATTGAAATAAAATAGAAACCAAAGGTCCTATTTTTTACAGTATTTTACTCCTTAACATCTTTCCTTAAGTTGACGCCATATTGAATCGCTATCTATGATGGATAAAAGATAAAAATGTAGAATATCAATAGCTTATTATTCTAGCATTTATAGTAAGGATAGTCAGTAAGTATCTAAATTTAAATAAAAGAAGTTTTACTATCATTCACTAATCTAGCTAGAATTGAAGAATTTCAATGCTTTAGCTATTTTAAGTAGAATTAAGTTTACTAGTACAAACAATAAATTACTATTCTTAAATTTAATCAGATTGATTGCAAAAAATAAGACTTTCAATAAGCTGCTTGTATAGTTAGCCTTTCATAGATAGTGATGCAACAAAGCCCGCTGGAATCTAGTTCATATTATATATTTATCTGATAAGTTCCATATATGTGTAATTTATTTAAATTGACTTCTTATCATATAATTAAATACATTATTGAAAATTAAAGGTAAGGTTATAGCAATGGAAATTTCAAATTGGCACGAATTATTGAATTTAGTTAATTTTGACAAAGATTTAAGCAAAGATAACGTAATTGAAAAAATACAAAATGAGCTGAAAAGATATTCAAAGGAATATGAAGAGTGGGAAAAGTCTGGCTTTGATATAAATTATGTGTTTAAAGATGGTGAAAAAGCGACTCTTTTGCACTTGGTGGCTTCCTTTAACCTAAAAAAATATAGCGAAGGCTCTCATGGGAAAAAGGGCAAATGTTAATGAAAAAGATGTAAAAGGAGATACTCCTTTACATAATACTACTTATATAGCAAACGCTCTCATAGAAAAAGGTGCAAATGTTAATGCAATAAATATATGGAGAAGGACTCTTTTACGCTATGCTGCTTTATTTCGCAGTATGGCCATAATAGATGCTCTTGTAGAAAGAGGTGTCAATGTTAATGCAGTAGATATGTGAGGAGAGACTCCTTTCTCCTTTATACTATCTTAATTGTCCAGCAATTAAGATAGGGTGGATTGCCGGTGGAGTAACTGCACTATTAGGTACTGCTATATCTATAGCACTGTTTACAGCCGGAGCAACTACAGCTGAGTTAATACCTGTAGTTATAGTGGTAGTTGCAATTACAGGAACAGCATTAATAGTTGGCAATGCTATATATAAATTGTCAAAGCCTGACACTCAAGTTGATAAACCAATCTCAGCAAATCGACAGCAAGAAACTGCTAGCGATAGTAGGGTTACCTAGCGATTCTTCCACATTTTCAGCTGCTTCAATGATATCCATTTGTCCCTATAATTGTCTTTTCTTGGCTACCTTATTTTACTATTCTTCTGAACAGAGACAAATTTACTTTCTTACTTCACTCACTAAAATTTTAATATGGCGTTTCTTTCCTGCAGATAATTTGATAAATGGCTGACCTTCAAAGCTTTCAGAGTTTATTGTATAGTTAACATCGTTTATAGTATTATCATTAACTTTACATCCATTTCCCTGTATTAAACGCTTTGCCGCACCTTTTGAAGGTTCAAAACCGGTGTCATGAAGCAAGTCTATCAGGAGTATGCCATTTGCAACTTGTTCTCTTGTGAGAGTGTAACCAGAAAGCAATGAACTATCTTCATTTTCAAAAGCAGAGATTGCAGCAGATCGTGCAAGTTCAGCTTCTTTGCAACCATGACATATTTTTGTCACTTCTGTTGCCAAGATCTTTTTTGCTTCATTTATTTCTTGATCCTTCAAGGACTCTAGTTTTTTAATTTCATCAGTTGGTAAATCAGTGAAAAGTCTCAAGAAACGACCAACATCTTGATCATCAACATTACGAAAATATTGCCAATAGTCATAAGAATTTAGCATGCTGCCATCAAGCCATACTGCCCCACTTTCAGTTTTGCCCATCTTTTTTCCTTGTGCGTTTAATAAAAGAGATGTGGTAAGACCAAACAGCTCAGGTAAATTTAACTTTTTGCTAAGTTCAATTCCGTTTACTATATTTCCCCATTGGTCTGACCCTCCAATCTGGAGACGACAGCCATACTTTTTATTCAACTCGACAAAATCATAGGCTTGTAACAACATGTAATTAAACTCTAGAAAGCTTAGATTTTGCTCCCTGTCTAGCCTAATTTTCACACTATCAAAGCCTAACATGCGATTTACAGAAAAATGTGTCCCTATATCACGCAAAAAGTCTATATATTTTATGCTATCTAACCAATCTGTGTTGTTTACTATGATTGCACCAGTTTTTCCATAATCGAAAGATATCATCTTCTCGAGGGTTTTCTTTATACCAAGTATATTTTGATTGATATCTTCTATCGGCAAGACGCTTCTTGCTTTGTCTTTACCAGATGGGTCACCAATTTTTGTTGTGCCACCTCCAAGTAGAACTATTGGCTTATAACCGAATTTTTGTAGGTGACGGAGCATCATGATTTGAATGAGACTGCCAATATGCAAACTTGGTGCCGTACAATCAAACCCAATGTATGCAACTATATAATTATCTTGTGATAATAGCTGGTCTAACCTACCAATGTTTGTACATTGATATAGGTATCCTCTTTCTTGAATGAAGTTTAAAAACTCGGATTTATGTTTCATAATATGTTATTTTGTGTGTAAACGGTGTTGTTAAAGATGGTGTCATTCCAGTGCTTGACGCTGGAATCCAGTTTATTATGAAATTTCATCAAAAATGTTGTATAGTGTGCTCGTTTATGATTAAGTTTTCTAGATTCCAGTGTCAAGCACTGGAATGACACCACCAACTTCATAAGGGTTGCTTTCAAAATTACTACAACATTTGAGCAAGTGTATACTAGCTTCCTGGACAATCAATTCCATAACTCTTCTATCTTATAATACTCTCTTACTTCTGGCCTGAATAGGTGAACCATTATACCTTGAAAATTCACAATCACCCAGTTACCTTCATCCATACCTTCTACATCTATTTCATCATATTGCTTGAGATTTTTTATCACGTGCTCAGCTAATGCTTTTACATGGCGGCTCGAATCACCGGATGCAATGATCATATATTTTGCAATGACAGTTTTATTCTGTACATCAAAAGTAACTATATCTTGACCTTTGTTTTGATCTATTACACCTACAATTGTATTTTTTATTGATTCTGTATCACCATTCATTATTCTAAATTATATAACTTATCTGTAATGATACACTCAAAATTTCTGAATACTAACTATTTTGATACGTTTCTAGTGTAACGTTTATAATACATACATTTGTAATATATTATAGTTTTCTGATGGTATGATCATTTACTTAATCGCATTTCCGGGTAGTGGCAAACTTACGATTGCAAAAGAGCTGTGTAATATTATTGATGGGGTGATAGTAGACAATAACCTGTTTAATAATATTATATTTGATATGATTGATTTCAGAAACGCTGAGGTTACAAGTGAAATATGGAAGAATTTTTGTGATTAGAGAGAATATATTAGCAATATTGGAAAAATACCATATAGAATCAAAGCATTATATATTTACAAACGAATTGATAAAAGGTGATTACTATGATCAAAAAGTATATAACTCGGTGGTGAATTTAAGTAAAAAAATGAACGTGGAGATTCTCCCTGTGGTGTTATATTGTAATAGTGGAGAACTAGTAAAGCGCGTTCAATTTAAGGAAAGAGAGCAGGAGAGAAAAATTACTGATTCAGATTTTGCTATGAGAAGAATTAAAGGAAAGAAACTATTTATGCCTCAAGGTTCACTTGAAATTGATAACTCAAACTTAAGCGCAAAAGAAGTTGCAAAAAAAATCGTTGAAAAAATGAATAGTAAAAAAGTAGTTGGAACTTCTATGATAGATAATTTAGCAATAGAGAGTATTTGTGATTAGTGAGGAGAAAGAGTATCGCCCTTGTGTTGGCATAATGTTATTTAACAAACAGGGAAATATTTTTATTGGAAAACGTTTTGATAGTGACTCTTATTGGCAGATGCCACAAGGAGGAGTTGATGAAGGTGAAGAGCTAGAGCAGGCAGCGCTACGTGAGCTATTGGAGGAAGTTGGTACTGATGAAGCAGAAGTTGTGGCTCAAAATAAAGAGTGGATATATTACAACTTACCCGAGGAAGTTATACCGATATGCTGGAATGGGAGATATTCTGGCCAAAAGCAAAGGTGGTTCTTGATGAAATTTTGTGGGAAGGATAAGGATATTAATATTAACTATACTGATCATCCAGAGTTCAAAGAGTGGCGTTGGCAAAATATGGATGATTTGGTAGCCAGTGCCATACCGTTCAAAAAAGAAGTTTATAAAAAAGTGATAGAAGAGTTTTCTTCTACCATAAAAGGATCTATTTATGATAGTTGATTCTCATTGTCATCTAACTTATTTTTCTGATGATGAAATACCAAAGGTAATTTCAAGAGCAGGGCAAAATGGTGTGAGAATTTTGCATAACATATGTATAAGCATTAATGATATCCCTAAATTATTAAAAATCTCTTCATCCTATGATCAAGTCTACTGCTCCGTTGGTATACATCCGCTTGATACTAATGTGGAAAAAGGTGAGTGTATAAATGCTGATGCATTGATTGAATTTACTAAGGGCAAAAAGGTAATTAGTATCGGTGAAACTGGATTGGATTTTTATAAATCTGATAACAAAAGCAATCAAAAAAAAAGTTTTGCATTACATATAGAAGCGACAAAAGTAACAGGATTACCTTTAGTTATTCACACTAGAAATGCTGATAGTGAGATGATTGATATGTTAAATTCAGAAATGAAGAAGGACGCTTTTAGTGGAGTAATGCATTGCTTTGCTTCTTCTAAAGAGCTTGCTTATAAGGCTATGGACTTGGGATTATACATTTCATTTTCTGGAATTATTACTTTTAAAAATGCGAACTTACTAAGAGAAATTGCACAAAATGTGCCACGTGAGCGTGTTTTAGTTGAAACTGATACACCTTATCTATCTCCTGAGCCTTACAGAGGAATAAAAAATGAACCGGCAATGGTGAAATATGTTGTGAATTGTTTAGCAGAATTATGGAATGAATCGTCCGAACAAGTAGCAAAAACAACTACAAATAATTTTTTTAGACTGTTTTCGAAGCTTGAGCTCAAAGAAATTCTATAGGGCAATTAATTTAGCTGACAGAGCTCTTTTACTGCACTTACAGATTTATAAAACATCTCTTGTTCACTATCGTTCATTTTAACTTCTAGAACTTTCTCAACTCCATTTTTGCCAATAATAGTAGGAACACCAATGAATAAGTCTTTCACACCATATTCACCATTAAGATAAGCAGCGCACGGTAATATACGCCTTTTATCTTTTAAGTATGATTCTAGCATGCTTATGGCTGAAGATGCAGGAGCATAGTATGCAGATCCAGATTTAAGTAGATCAACTATTTCTTTTCCACCATTACGAGTGCGCTCAACTATTTCATCAACTTTTCCTCGCGTAATCAAACCCATCTCAATGATTTGGGTAAGTGGAATGCCAGCAATTGAAGCATAATTGATTAGTGGTACCATAGTGTCACCATGTCCTCCAAGCACAAAAGCAGATACATCTTCGACAGAAATATTTAACTCACTTGCAAGAAAATAACGAAAACGAGCAGAGTCAAGCACTCCTGCCATACCAACAATCATATTAGTTGGCAAGTTTGAAGATTTGTATACTACTGAAACCATAGCATCTAAAGGATTGGTAACCACTATTACAAATGCGTTTGGAGAATGTTTTTTAATATTTTCCCCAACCTCTTTCATTACTGCAGCATTAGTTTGCAGAAGGTCATCTCTGCTCATTCCAGGTTTTCTGGCAATGCCAGCAGTTATTATAATTGCGTCAGAGTTTTTTATATCTTCATACCTATTTGTACCAGTAATATTGACATTAGATCGATCAATAGGAGATGATTCTGTAATGTCAAGTGCTTTACCTTGTGGTATTCCATCGCTTACATCAAGCAAAATAACATCTCCTAGCTCTCTTAGTGCAATCATATGGGCAAGAGTCCCACCGATATTTCCTGCACCAATCAAAGATATTTTTTTTCTTTGTGCTGTCATTTTCTACTCCTTTATATTTACTTTTGTGGCTTTACTACCTTCCCAAGGGGATAAGCTGTCAAACATACGAAAATCTTGCGGTAAGTCTATAGGATTATACACAACCTTTTTTGCCTCTATATCGTATCTTACTTCCTCGTAGCCAGTGAGAGGAAAATCTTTTAACATTGGATGACCTTTGAATCCATAATCCGTTAAAATCCTACGTAAATCTGGGTGATTAGAAAACTCTATTCCATACATATCAAATACTTCACGCTCAAACCACGAAGCTGCATTAAATATCTTTGCTGCACTTAGAGGTATATCACCTTCACATAACTGAAGCTTTATATGCACTCTGATATTGTGCACAAGGCTGAGCAAATTGTATATTAGCTCGAAACGTTTTCCTCTATCTGGGTAATCAACTCCAAAAATGTCAACTAATAATTCAAGCCTACACTTTTCATCATCACGTAGAAAGAGTAAGTGATTTTCAATTTCGTTCAAAGCTGAATATATTACAATAGTGCCATCATTTTTCTGAATACATTTACATTTAGTCTTTTTTTGTATGTATTTTGCAGTTTTATCCATGCTATATATTCTTAGTTCGTTTTATTTTATTTTGTAGACATAGCATTCCATACAGTAACGCCTCAGCAGTTGGAGGGCATCCAGGAACATATACATCAACTGGCACAATTCTATCGCAACCACGGACTACCGAGTAAGAATAATGATAATAGCCACCGCCATTTGCACAACTTCCCATAGAAACGACGTACTTGGGGTCCGCCATTTGATCATAAACTTTACGCAATGCTGCTGCCATTTTATTAGTTAACGTGCCAGCAACAATCATAACATCTGCTTGCCTTGGGCTTGCACGAAAGATTATGCCGTATCTATCAAGATCATAACGACTGGATGCAGTGTGCATCATCTCTACTGCGCAACATGCAAGACCAAATGTCATTGGCCACAATGAACCAGACCTTGCCCAGTTCATTATATAATCCATTAAATCGCCAAATTTAGTGATAAGAAAACCTTCTTTTTTGTAACGATTCCAGTCGCTATTAGATAAATTTACTACCATTCTAACGCACCTTTACACCACTCATAAATAAAGCCTATAGTAAGTATAGCAAGGAATATCATCATAGACCAAAATCCGTAATAGCTTATTTTAGATAAAGAAACTGCCCAAGGAAAAAGAAAAACAACTTCTAAATCGAATATTATAAATAATATTGCAACCAAGTAAAATTTTATGTCGAAACTTTTTCTGGCTCTTGATAAAGGATTAAAGCCACACTCATATGTAGAAAGCTTTTCGCCATCTGGGTTACTGACTGCAAGAAACATAGGTAATACACCTAAAGTAAAGGATAATACAATTGATACACAGATAAAAACTAATATGGTTAAATATTCACTCATTTAAAAAACATATAACACTATGAATTTACATGCTTTCCTAATCTTTTACCACCTAAAATATGTATGTGAAAGTGCGGTATAACTTGCTCTCCATCTTTACCGTGATTAGTAACTAATCTATATCCTGTTTTTTCTAAGTGATATTTATGTGCTATTTCTCTAACAGTTTTAAAAAAACTTACTATTTCCTCTTCGGAAGCTTTAAGAGCAAAATCATCGTATGAAACGTATTGAGCTTTTGGTATAACCAGAATATGAACTGGTGCATCAGGATACTTATCAAGAAAAGCTAGCACGTTTTCACTTTTATGTACTTCCTCATAAGACAACTCACCTCTTAATATCTTAGCAAAGATATTAGTGTCATCATAATCCGTACTACCCATACTTTATTAAATTCCTGCTCCTCTTCTATTTTGCTTATGATTTGGTGTAGAAGGTGGGGTTATTGCTGCTTCGCTAGAAGCATCTTCAAGACTTGAAACGTCTTTTGGCTGTATATCTTGTCTACGCAAAACCGACCCATAGTCCATTTGGTGTCTTTTTGAAAACTTTTCTATTCTATTTGCCCTTCTTGCAGCAATAACTTCTGGTTGTAAATGATACATATCTCCAGGAACAGTTAGGCTATGATACCTTTCCTCTATTTGAACTTCTTTCATAACACTCTCCATAATTTATTTCCCCCCACCTCTTATGCTTTCGCAACTTTCAAAATCTTGTTTAATAGCTTTCTGCCAATTACTTAAAATTTTCTCTGATGACTTTTCCTTATCCACAGGCCTTACAACTTCCTGTGACTTCTGCTTTTCACTATCATATCCACTATACAACTTTTCTGCAATACCATAAAGCAATTTCCGATCTGTGTGAACTTTAAACTCTCCACCAGTAATTTTTGCCAAATTTTTAAGATCACAATCAATCTTATCATAAATTCCTTCAAGAGCGTACTTTTTCATGACTTTTTCATCCATACCTGGATTTTTATCTTTTATTTCTTGGATAATCTTTTCAACATCAACTTCAATTACAATTTTGTTTTCTTCTCTAAAAATAGTTATATTGGGCAGATCTTCCCTTATTTTATCTAATTTCTCTGGACTCAAGCAAGGTATATCCCCCGTCAAAGTTCTTGACGCTAAAAAACTTACCTTACCTTTTTCTTGTTTTGTTATTTGTATGCCAAGGTACCTACTAGCTTCTGTGGTTTTTATAGATGGGTCATATTTCTCTTCTTCTTTAGGTACATCACTCACAGCGTTTTTTAATGAAACTTTAGCATCATGCTTCATTTCATCAATTGAAGCAAACGGTTTCTTTATAGGATAAATAAGTGCTTTAGGTACAAGAAAAAACACGCCCTTTATCTTAGCTAGAATAGACTTCTTATTTGACTGATCTTTTGCCATACATACCCCCAAGTCACTTTCTGCAGTCAGACACTAAAATACACCCAATGATAGACGAAAACATTTAAGTTTGTATATCTATTATAAGATGAAATTATAAAAATAGCAATCATTATTTGTACATTACCAAAGTATGTAGTACTTTTGCTGCTTTTCTTGCTCAAATTACCTTATAAAGATAAATTATGTTAAAATGGAACGCAAATAATATTATCGATGCTACTGGCGGAAGAGGGCGGGGTGTTTGTCATTCGGTATATAGCTCAAATATTTCAACGGATACAAGAAGCATAAAAAAAGGTGATTTATTTATTGCTCTCAAGGGAAAGAAATTTGATGGGCATGATTTTCTACATGAAGCATTTTTAAAAGGAGCTGTTGCTGCAGTAGTAAGCGAAGATAAATGTAGAAATTTTCCTCTAATTATTGTGCAAGATACTCTAAAAGCTTTGCATAATATGGCATCATATTACATTAGCAATATTCTTGTTAATGCTAAAGTTATCACAATTACAGGTAGTGTTGGGAAAACCACTACAAAAGATATGCTTAACACTGTTTTGTTGCATTATGGAGTATCTCATGTAAATGAAGGTAACTTGAATAATAATATAGGATTGCCTTTTACGATTCTAAAAGCGCCAGAAGACTGCCAGTACTTAATCCTTGAAATAGGAATGAGTAGAGCTGGTGAAATAAAAGAGTTATCGGAGATTAGCAATCCGGATATTGCAGTTATTACCAACATTGAACCTGCACATGTTGAAAATTTTTCATCTCTACTTGATATTGCGCAAGCGAAATTAGAAATTCTACATGGTATGAAAAATAATGGTACTTTGGTTTTGAATAAGGATAATGAACATTATGATTATCTCTTATCAAATGCTAAAAGAAATGTAGTAAGCTTTGGTAAGAATGAAAGTGCTACTGTTCGTTTGTTAGACCTCATAAGAGACGATAACGGTCTAAATTTAAAAATCAAACTGAACAGTGGTCAAATTATGAACTGTAATTTACCTGTAAAAGGCGAACATTTTGCATACTCTGCATTAGTTGTTACAGCAGTTTTGCAAAGTCTCGAACTTGATTTATCTAAATTACCACTAGCACTTGAGAATTTTACTGTAACAGAAGGTAGAGGTAATATTCATCAAGCTAAATACAATGGAAAATTAGTACATTTGATTAACGACTCCTATAATGCTAACCCTACTTCAATGAAGGCTGCAATAAGAACTTTAGGTACATATTCTAATTTAAGAAAAGTGGCACTACTTGGCGATATGTTAGAACTTGGTAATGAAAGCATAGTATTTCACACAGAATTGCTTGACTCTATAGTAGAACAAAATGTGAATAAAGTTCATACGGTTGGTAAATTTATGTTAGAATTGAATAAACTTTTACCGGAGAATATACAAGGCATGCATTTCGATGATTCTAACAAATTGAAAAGAAATTTAGCTAATATTGTTCAAGGTAATGATGTAATTTTAGTTAAAGGTTCTCATAGAATGAGAATGGACCTTATAATGCAGGAATTCACGATAGAATATTAAATAAAACTATTGTATTAATTTAAAATTAAGTTATTGGGAGTTTTAACTGTGATAAAACGTATAGTTATTTTTGGTGGAACGGGATTTATAGGAAAACATATCGTAAGACGCTTGGCAGCGGCGGGGTATTTAATAAGAATATTTGCTCGTGATCAGGAAAAAGCTGCTTGTCTGAAGTTATGTGGAAATTTAGGACAAATATCAATAATTGAAGGAGATTTTTTTAATGAACAATCAATTTTAGAAAGTATGGAGGGGTGTGATGTTGTTATAAATTTAGTAGGAATACTATATGAGACAAGAAAGCACGATTTCTATGACGTTCATGTCGGAGTAGCTGAAAGAATAGCAAAAGCCGCGCAAATAAAAAGTGTATACATGATGATACATTTTTCTGCCATGGGAATAGAAAATAGTAAGCTGTCAAGATACGCCCAAAGTAAATTAGAAGGTGAAAAAGCTGTAACTTCAGCATTTCAGGGAGCAATAATAATTAAGCCAAGTCTTGTATTCGGTAAAGAAGATAGTTTCTTCAATAAATTTGCAAGATTAGCAACAATTCTTCCTTTTTTGCCGTTAATCGGTAGTGGAATAACGAAATTTCAGCCGATATGTGTAACAAACTTAGCTGAAGTGGTATATCGTATTATCAGCTTTAATAAGCAAGATAAAAAAATTTATAATATAGGTGGACCAAAAGTTTACTCTTTTAAAAGCTTATTAAAGTTTATTCTGAATGTGACTAACAGAAAGTGTCTACTGATCAATGTACCTTTTCCAATGGCAAAATTGATAGCCTTTTTCTTAGAAAGTAAAGTTGTTTCTGCGCTGTTAAAACCTATAACCGGAAATGCAAGCCCTATACTTACTCGAGATCAGGTTAAAGTTGTGATGAATAGTTCAATCAAAAGGTCAGATGATCTCGGAACAATGAAAATTAGACCACTAGCAATTGAAAATGTGGTACCAGAATACTTGAAAATTTATAGAAAGCGTTGATAGAAGAATGTGCCCGGTAGGATTCGAACCTACGACCCACAGCTTAGAAGGCTGTTGCTCTATCCAACTGAGCTACGGGCACACATCGTATATAAAATGCTTCTTAGTACACGTGAAGTCAAGTATTTCTTGTGAATATAATGTTTGTGATAACATCTCAAAACTTTGTCAGTACAGCATATAAAGATAAAACTGAAAAAAGAAGCGTGGGTAATAGGAAGTCTAATAGCGCAGTAACACAGAACCCCAGGTCAGGCCTGCACCTATTGAAATCAGCAATATCAGATTTCCTGACTTTATTTTTGATTCTTGTACTGCATAGTCTAAGGCTAGTGGAATTGACGCTGCTGAGGTGTTTGCATGCTTATCAACTGTATTAATTACTTTTTCTATAGGAAAATCTAATTTCTTTACTACTGCTTCAATAATGCGAATGTTTGCTTGATGGGGAATTAACCAGTCAATATCAGTAATCTTCAAACTATTGCATTTTAGAGTTTCCTCTACTGAGGCTATTAATTTTTCTACTGCATGTTTAAACACTTCTCTTCCATTCATAAGTATCTTTCCAGAATCACGAGTAGAGGATATTCCTCCGTTTGTACATAATAAGTCCACATTGCCATCAGAGTGTAAGTTTGTTGATATAATGCTACTGCTACTCATTTCTGATTTCATTATCACTGCACCAGCACCATCACCAAAGAGTACACAAGTTGACCTATCTTCCCAATCAACAATCCTAGACATTGTTTCAGCACCAATAACAAGCGCGTATTTAACTCTATCGTTAGACTTTATAAGTGAATCAGCAACTGTAACTGCATATATAAAACCAGAGCATGCTGCCTGTACATCAAAAGCAAATGCATTTTTACACTTTAGTTTACTTTGTATAATCGTTGCACAGCTAGGAAAAGTTTTGTCAGGTGTTGTTGTTGCAACTATGATCAAACCAATTTCATCTATTGAAATTTTCGCTTTTTCTATAGCATTTTTCGCTGCATTAACAGCTAAATCTGACGTTAATTCTCCTTCATCTGCTATATGTCTTTGAACTATTCCTGTTCTTTGCCTTATCCATTCATCGTTTGTTTCAACTATCGATGCAATTTCGTTATTACTCAAATTTTTTTTTGGTAGGTAAGAACCAGTGCTCAATATGAAACTTTTATTCAATATGACTTACCCCGTTAATTATCTTCTGGTTCAAATTTTCACTGATTGCATTTACTGCAAATTTTATAGCGTGAGCAAAAGAAATAGCATCAGAATTTCCGTGGCTCTTTATAATGATACCATTTAGCCCTAAAAACATAGCTCCACTTCTGATTTTAGGATTAAAACGCTCTAATGCTTTATTGAGCTTGGGTTTCAACAATATGCCGACAAGCATTTTTGTCATCCATGAATTAAATACTTCCTGTTTTATTAGACTGATAAAAGTACCAGCAGTTGCCTCAGCTGTCTTGAGCATTACATTACCAACAAAACCATCAGCAACAATTACGTCTATATTACCATCTAAAAATTCACTTGCCTCTATATATCCTTTGAAGTTAATACTTGGAGCATTTTTGAGTAACTCAAAAGCTCCTCTTACTGAGTCAGTACCTTTCACTTCCTCTGTACCAATGTTTAGCAAAGCGACTTCAGGATTTTCAACTTTTAATGCTATTTTTGCAAATATACTCCCCATTAATGCAAATTGAAATAATGAGTCAGTATTACAGTCAACATTTGCACCAAGATCAAGCAATGCAAAGCTTTTTGTCTTAGTTGGACAGACAGATGCAATAGCAGGACGATAGATATTGGGTAATGTTCCTAAAATAAATCTGGAGATAGCCATCAATGCTCCAGTGTTGCCTGAAGATACCATCCCAAAAGCTTTACCTTTTTTCACTGCTTCAACAGCTGCCTTCATACTTGAATCTTTGCGATGTCTAAGTGCAAAAGATGGTTTATCATTTTGAAGAACATTATCAGAACAATGGGTAAATTCGGAGTTATCTCTTACTTTTTTATATTTTGAAAGCAAAGGAGATATTTCTCTCTGATCTCCATAAATATGAAAAAAAACTTCAATACCCGGGTTAACAAGACCATCCAAGAAAAAACTAGCACCCTGAATTACGGAAAGAGGTGCAAAATCCCCTCCCATAGCATCAAGTGCGATAACTATGTTGTTGTTGACCGTGGGTAGCATATCATGAGTTACTCCGCTTTTTGTTTAATGAAAACACGTTTTCCCTTGTAACTATTGTCAACTGCTATGTTGTGAGGCAACATGAGTTCTCCAGTCGTTGTACATACCACAATATTCTTAGGCTTAATAGCATGATGAGAACGATGCATATTACGCCTTGACTTTGACTTTTTTCTCTTCGGAACTGCCAAAACTTACTCCAATTCAATTATATAACACAATTTACTAGTAGCATGTTTTTTATAAGAAGTAAATAGAGAAATAAGTAAGGTTTTCTTATACAATTCACTCTTATAAACTTAAGCATTTTGATCAAAGTATATTGAACTTAAGACATATCTTGACTATACTCTGGCGAAGTTGACAAAAATTTTAATAAAATCAGTAAAACTAATTTTAGCTAAGATAAACGTAAAGTGAGTTCCTTTAATATAGACAGCGTTAGAATAATCGGTAGATGCTTTATCAACTTTCTGTTGAATATTGGTAACGCATTTGTATTTTTTATTCAATCTCTATACCACTGCTTTATTCCTCCATATTATTTTAGCAATGTGGCAAGACAAATTATAGAGATAGGCTTTTTCTCTTTGCCAATTGTTGGGCTCACTGGAGTTTTTATAGGAGCAGTGATAGTTTTACAGAGTAGCTTAAGTGGTATATTGATTAATCAAGAACAAGTAGTACCTAAACTTGTTACGATCACTATCATTAAAGAGTTAGGGCCAGTTTTGATCAGCTTAATAATGGTAGGAAAGGTTGGGTCCTCAATTACAGCAGAAATTGGCACGATGCGCATCACTGAACAAATAGATGCACTTACAACTTTGGACATCAATCCTTTCAAATATTTAATTGTACCAAGAATTCTAGCGTCAGTTATAGTATTTCCAATACTTACAGTATGTGCAGATCTAATAGGAATATTTGGAGGGTATGTCACTGCAGTCTTTGAGTTTAACCACAATTTAAATATATACATAAAATATACAGCGCAATTCTTTAATATGTACGATTTTATTGTTGGGCTAATGAAAGCTACTGCTTTTGGCGCCATAATTTCTGTTTCAAGTTGTTATTACGGTTACCATTGTAGGGAAGGTGCACGAGGAGTAGGTATTGCAACAACATCAACTGTTGTTATATCCTCTATATTGATAATTTTAGCAAATTACTTAATTACTTTAATACATGCATAGCCCGATAATATCAATATTGAATCTAAGCTTATCCTTTGATGATAGAACGATATTAAACAACATAACTTTCAATATATCGAAAGGAGAATCATTGGTCATACTTGGCGGCTCAGGAAGTGGTAAATCTGTATTAACAAAAATAATTATTGGATTACTGAAACCAGACTCAGGGTCTATTAAAATAAATAGTAAAAGCAAAAATAAATTTGGAGTCTTATTTCAAAATTCCGCTTTGTTTGACTACGTTACAGTGTGGGAAAATATATCTTTTAATTATAAAAAACGCTTTAATATCAGCATAAAGGAGGCAAAACGCCTAGCAATCGAGAAGTTAAATGACGTTGGACTGGAAGAAAACATAGCAGAAATGTTTCCAGTAGAACTATCAGGTGGAATGAAGAAAAGAGTTGCACTTGCAAGAGCAATTGCACACAACCCAGAAATTATTGTATTGGATGAGCCAACTTCAGGATTAGACCCAATCATGTCAGATGTAGTAAACGAGATAATAATAAAATTATCTCAAGATCTTCGTCCTACAATTATCGCGATTACACATGATATTCATAGTGCATTTAAAATAGCTGACAAAATAGCAGTATTATATGAAGGGGAGATCATTTTTTACGGAACTGTTCAGGAAATACAAAATACTAACAACGAATATATAAAAAAGTTCATTTATTGTATATAGCTACAGGTTTACAAACGATATTGTGGATGCTGCAACTAGCCCAACTTGAGATATCGACAACCTTCGGTCTGTTACTAGTGTAGTGCTACGGTGGTATAGTGTGCTAGCTATAAAACAGCGCATTAAATATAGATAAAGTAACTTGTATCAATTTTTATTATCATGTCAATTCCAACTGAAGAAATTTATTGAACTTATTACTTCAGGCTAAAATAATATACTTTACTATTCAACAGCAATTACAACTGATGATTTTATTTCATTCCACTACCTGCTGACTTACTTTCTGCTTAGCATATCCATCAAATCAGATTCTTTGAGTTTACTATGGTCAACTTTACTGAACTTATTCACCATAGAGCTCATTTGATTATACTGCTTAATTAGAAGATTAACGTCAGTTACACTTGTTCCGGACCCCTTAGAAATTCTAAGTCTTCTTTTGCCATTTAAAATATCTGGATTTTGCCTTTCTTTTTCGGTCATTGAGTTTATGATGGCTATATATTTTTTCACTTTATTGTCATCTGGCACACTGCTACTTAGCTTTTTTGTGAATGAACTAGGGATGAATTTCATTATGTTGCTAATGCCATCCATTTTACTCAGAGTTTTTAACATTCCCACTAGGTCATTTAGGTCGAATTTACCCTTTTTTACTTTCTTTTGTAACTTATCAATTTCTTCCTGACCAACAATCTCAGCAGCTTTTTCAACCAATGATACAACATCACCCATGCTAAGTATCCTTTTTGCAATTCTATCGGGATAAAAATCATCGAGGTCACTTAATTTTTCACCACAAGCAATAAATTTAATTGGACAATTGGCGATCATTTTCATAGAAAGAGCAGCACCACCACGTGCATCACCATCAACACGGGTGAGAATAATGCCGGTTACACCTATTACCTCATTGAATGATTTGGCAATGTTGACCGCATCCTGGCCTATCATCGCGTCGGCTACTAAAATAACTTCTGTAGGTGAAGCTATTTCCTTTACCACTTTCAACTCATTCATCATATTATTGTCAATATGAAGCCTGCCTGCGGTGTCTAGTATTAATACATCATAATTATCGTTCTTTGCTGCTGCTAGTGCCCTTTTTATAATTGCAATAGGCCCTTCATTTATTATTATAGATAAAGTTTGTACGTCTATTTGTTTACCCAGCACCTCAAGTTGTTTCTGGGCAGCAGGCCTATAAATGTCTAAAGAGGCAAGCATCACTTTTTTCTTTTGCTTTTTTAGTTTTAAAGCAAGCTTTCCTGAGGTAGTTGTTTTACCTGCACCTTGTAAGCCCACCATCATAATCACAGCAGGGGGTTTAGTTGCTAGGTTTAAATCGCTTTTCTCTGATCCGAGAACTGCAACTAAATTATCCTGCACAATTTTGATTATCATTTGCGCTGGGGAAACACTTTTTATGACTTTTTCCCCGATCACTTTATCTTTAATGTCATTGATGAATTTTTTCGCAACTTCAAGTGAAACATCAGCTTCAATTAAAGCTATACGTATTTCACGCATGGCAAGATTAAAATCATCTTCAGAAATGATTGACTTTCCTCTCAATTTACTAAATACGGAATTTAAACTTTCGGTTAACGATTTAAACATAACAGCATTAGCAGAATACTCATTAAAAAGAGAGAAGAAGCTGAAACAAAACTCACCGAGTTATAACTCAGCACTTCTTTAAGTTTGGTAATATTATCAGAGTATAAACTAGTAAGTGAATTAGTCAAGTTTTGCAGTACATTAGCAAACATTTCTCTAGTTTGAGAGACTAACTGATTGAACAACAAGACAATATAGGATATGAAAACTCTAAAAATCCAATCAACATCCATTTTAAAATTTACTCTCGGGTAAAGTAACTTGCGTAAAGGAATAAACAATAAAGTGGTACATAGTAATAAATTTAATTGCGACAAAACATTTTTTGTGTTGTACACAAAATCGAAAATCGAAGGTTTATTGTAAATAGGTAAGTAAGGATTGCCAGCGATTACGCATATAAATGCTAAAATAATCATAGTAATTTTGCTTCCCCTCTCTGCTAAAGGTTTTGACTTACTTTTTGCAATAAATAAGTAATAAAGAAACTTTAGCCCCACGCTTGAATGAAGCAGCAAATTTAGAAGCTTATATAGATTTTTATACCCTTTTAAGGCAACAGTGTTCATTTCAATTTCAGCTGTGATATATGATTTGCTGATAAATCCAACGGTTCCAGGAAATGCAGCCATTGTAAGTATTGCGATTATAGCACACATGCCTTCCACTGACATCAGTTTACCCACTCCATTAAAACTAATTGTTTTTGTTTGTACAATAATCGAGTTACTGACCACAAACAATAATGATTGATAAACAAGAGAAAAGATTATATGTAGTATCAAAATTGGTATTGCTTTTTCCGAAGGACTGAGTAAACTTCCTGCAATAATCAGCAAGCCCATTTGTCCTACAACATTATAGCATAAAAATCTGCGAATATTTTGCTCAAGAGAAGAAAATATAATGCTGTAAATTGCAGTGATGGCACCTACAAGCGCTAATATTTCAGTACAATCTTGCCATAGGTTATAAGTGTGTAAAAGCATCACTAAAAAAGAGACTTTAGTGGTAAATAAAGAGAGATATGTGGTGCCATGTAGCGATGCAGCAGGATATGCATCAACAATCCAAAACGAAAAAGGAAAACAAGCGCAGTTTATCAATAAACCCCAAATTATCAGGTTAGTGCTTTGAAGTGCCAATCCTGCTATTAACATAACTCCAACGAAAAAGTGTACACAAGCGTACCTTATTGCAGGTCCACTATCTCTACAGCCAGATGCGATAGTAAAAAATGCACTGACAGTCATTAATTCACAGAATATTATAACCAATATCATATGTTCAGATAAAACTGCATAAAGTGAACTAATAGTGTAAGCAGCAAAAGATAGCATCTCTGAAAAAGTCAAATTTTGTACTGGTAGAACAGCTAAAAATGCAACTGACAAAAAAGATATTAGTACGATACGAAAAGATAAATCAAAATTTAGAACTGGATGAGGGAAATTCAGTGTAGTACCTAAATTTTCAGGTAATACTAGGGCTATCACTATTAATGTAGCCAATAGAAATAGCAATAAAAATTTATAAAGTTGCACAATGATGTAAAACAGTATGGTTTATGCTACCTCAACATACAAATAAAATCAATTTGCATATTAACCACTAGTTAAGCTAATTACCATATAATTATATCAGGGTCTACGAGGTTATGGAGAAACCGGTCAGATTAGGTTTTAATCTAATCTGACCGATAGCTTTAATAGTGAGGTAAGCTTCAATATAGCACTCCTAATTCACAGTGCTACACTCGCGCACAATTTATTTTTAATTTGTGCGCGAGCGTTAGTAAATTATTTACTTTTTGAGATAAAGTTTGGCATTACTTTAATATCTAGAACTTCATGAAGTCTGTCAGTTGAGAGTTATTTAATCTCTTTCTCTTCAGTATTTGCATAAATATAATGGAGCTGCCAGTTTTTAATGCACTCATTCGACTTTTATGCTCTTCGCAATATCTGATTATATTAAAGAATTCTTCATTAATTTAGTTTTTTATGTTTTTTTTGGATAATGATATGGATAGGTTCCGCTAACACGTAGTGGAATATTAAATTGTTTATCTATAAATCCCTGTATCAAGCACTGTAATGACGGCATTCGAGTAGAGATAATGGAACCAAGAGAGCTCTGAGTAGCTGTATAATGAAAATTAGATTATATAAAAATCTCTGACAACATATTCTGTGTTGTATCATTGTCCATAACTGTGTAATCAATATTATATTTATCGAATTCATTGCGCATCCTGGTTAAATGTCCTTTATCATGATCCAAAAGAACACTTACGTAGCTCAAGCTATCATTAAAAAGATCATTATAAATTACTGGAAATTGAACTGTGTAGGATGTTGTACACTAATCTTGACCGTTACTTATCTTTACAAAGGGACATTTTTCCTGTTTTGCCAGTATCATCTTTAGTAGAGATAAGAAATTTCATACCTACGTCTTCGTTTTTTGCTATAAACTCCTGTGTCATAATACTACCTTAATAAAAATTATTATTGCAGTATAGATTTATTAATAAATAATATATATTATGGTATAATTAGTACAAAATAGGTTTAACCAATCTCAGTAGGACTGCCAGTTGGACCCATAAGAATTATTTGTTCACCTTTTTTAAAACATTTACATAAATTAGTGGAACCGCCAGTTTCAAGCACAATAGTGGAAATAAATCCTTTTTTTTTGTCTACTTCAGTGCCGGTTACTGCTATACCTTCCATAGCAAGGTTTGTATTATTGGTTTTTCTGCTATTGGTTTCAAAATTTTGCAACCTAAAGAATTGTCCAGGTTTAAAATTCTTTGCCGCAAGTGGTGCTTTGATCACTATTTCTACAACTTTGTTTGTTAAATATTGAACTTTTATAACCTTTGCAGTGAATTGCTCTTTTATTTTATTGAAAAATTCTTTGTTAGCTGGGTGTTCTGATATTATTCCAGCGCGTGACGCTTTAGCGTGCAAATGCTGCAATTTGTAGGTAATTCGCATAGCAGGTGGTGTCGTGCAAATAGCTGACACTGGAATCAAGTTCTGACTATACAACCATCTGGTGTACTCATTCAAAATTAAGTTTTCTGGATTCCAGTGTCTGGGCACTGGAATGACATCTTTTTTTGTGAAAGTTACTCTTATATTACAATATTCATACAATTGTGCATGTGACTCCGAGAGTCTAGCCGGAGTGACATAAATGAAGCTATTAACTCTATTCAAAAGCTGAGAAATGATAGGGTAACCATTCTTAGCGCTTGCCATAGCTTTGACTACACTGCCGCTATACGAGGGATGAAGATCACCAAAAAAGCTAATTGTTTTATTGCCTTCCTTATACACTAATATTCTATCTTTATCTCGCATCTTAGGAGAAAAGATAGGATCTATTTCTTTTCCCGATGAATTCAAATGAGTAAAATATCCGTTACTTAATTTAAAATGCTTTTTATCTTCTGTTGCAATAACTGTATTTGGCTCAGTACCTGATGCTATCAAAATAGAACGTGCTTTTATATGCTTGATTTCATAAGATTTTGTGTCTATTAGTTTTATTGATTCAGCGTGGTTATATTTATCTATTACAACTTCAATCGGCTCTAAGTTTTCAATAAAGTAAATCCCTTCTGATAGTGCATTTTGCACCTCTTCGCTATTTAATCGATAACTTGGTGAATCTTTTAGCTCTTTTCTATATAAAATTTTCACTCCCCCTAGACTTTGCATTAGTTCCAATATTTTTGCTTCTCTATTCTCTTTTTTTGCTGATTCTTGCTCTTTTCGGATCAATTGTGCATGCGATATCAGCTCATTTGCAAGTTCATATTCCTCTTCTTTCCAATCTTTTTCAACATATTTCTTTCCATACTTATCAACTAATATTTCATAACGAAGAAGAAATTTTTCTACTTGAATCGGATAGTAAGCTAAAACTTCAGTAGCAGTATCAATTGCAGTGAGTCCTGCACCTATGACAACTATCGGCATACGAACTTGCAGATTTGCTATAGAATCAAATTTAAGAGCACCAGTCAGTTGTAACGACATAAGAAAGTCAGATGCCATGCGCACTCCACGGGCTAGTATGTTTTTTACTTTGATCATTCGTGGCTTACCAGAGCCAAGTGCCAAGGCAATGTGATCAAAACCCAAGTTAAATGCGTCATCAACAGTTATCGTGCTGCCAAAACGAATGCCTCCATAAAGTGCAAAATTCTCACGTCTTTCCAGCAGTAATCTAATAATCTTTAAGTAATTTTTATCCCACCTAGAAGTAATGCCGTATTCTGAAACTCCACCAAACCCATCTGCCGTGCGTTCACTCAATTTTTCGCGTTCAAAATCTTTAATTAGCTGTAAATTATCGATCAAAGGTTCAATCTTTAGTCCGTCAATGGCGATAACGTTATGCCCATCGTTTAATAAATGATGAGCTAAATTAAAACCCGCAGGACCAAGTCCTACAACTAGGACGTTTTTTCCAGTGTTTCCTTTTGGCAATGGACGCTGAAAATTTAAAGGATTCCAACGGCTAAACAGAGAATATATTTCAAATCCATACGGTAAACTAAGCACATCATCTAGAATCCTTGTTTCAATTGCTGGCACATTTACGGGTTCTTGTTTTTGATATATGCACGAATTCATGCAGTCATTGCATATTCTGTGTCCAGTAGCCGCACATAATGGGTTATCTATCATCACAATTGCAAGACTTGCTATGCTATATCCTTCGCTTTTTACCAGATTCATTTCTGATATTTTCTGCTCTAGTGGGCAGCCGTGCATCTCAACTCTAAGTGGAGACTTTGTGAAAGTGTTGTCATCATTGATTAGCCCCTTTGAGCAGCTGTCCTTACTTTGCTTATGACAAAATATGCAGTAGTGAGCATCATCTAGTGCTTTATTCAAACTCACCTTTTTGCTTATTAGATCAAAACCATATCTTCTTTTCACCTCATTTGAATACATAACCTCAACCTCATCTACTTCTTTTTTCAAGAATGATACGAGATTTTCGTAATCAATTTTCTTATGTATGCTAAATAGTATACTCTGTTTATTTTTCACTCTCCAAACTGCATATTGAGCCGCAAGTTCTATTTCTTCTTTGTGATCCTCTTTATTTTCAAGCCAACTCATTACCTGCTCAGAAAAGTTTTTTTCTGTTGTCGGTAAAGTAATGAAACTATTTAATTTGTGAGTGACATAATCAATATTTGCTACATCAGTGTATTTCTTCAATGCATAACGCTGAACAAATAATCTTTTGCATCTGTATATTACAGCAAAGTCGTTGTGTTTTTCCTTTAACTCTTCTACTTCTTTTTCAATATTGAAAAATTTTGCAATAAATTCATCAAGTAAATGTGAGAGATCCATTATTAACTGGCTATTACAACCATCTTCCATCCAAGCTGGAATCCATCCTTTTTGTTTTCTGGATCCCAGTGTCAAGCACTGGGATGAACACTGAGATGACATCAAAAAAGAAGCTGCTTTTTCTCTTGCTTCAACTAATGAATAAAACAAGCTTTCATCGCACGATCTTATGTAATCCAAAAACGCCTTATCTAACTTTATTAATTCACTACGAGTATATAAGTTTGAAAATGAGATTTTGAAATTCAGTTTCATCTTTATACTATACAGTGTAAATACTGTTTCTTATAGATGAAGATTTTATTTATCTTGCAGTTTTGCTAAGATTGTTGCTCCCGCAACCTCTTCTTTTTCAACAGATGCAACACACTTAAATTTGTATACACCTAAACGCAAACCTTCAAAGTTGGATTGAAGAATTAAGGTATCTCCTGGAGTGACTGGCTTTCTGAATTTTGCATTTTCAATGGACATAAAGTATACAACTTTATTTTCTACTATTTTTTTACCGAGAACACATATAGCAGATGCCTGAGCTAAAGACTCAATTATCAAAACTCCTGGCATTATCGGATGGCCAGGAAAATGACCAATAAAAAATTGCTCGTTGAAAGTAACATTTTTGATTGCTTTTATACTTTTACCAGGTTCGCATTCTATAACCCTATCTACTAAGAGAAAAGGATAAGAATGTGGTAGTATTTTTATAATATCATTGATATTACATTGCATAATCCTACTCAATACTTTGCAAAGCAAATTCAGGTATTTCCTTGTTTACATTTTTTAATACCACATCCGATAAATCGACTTCATCCATGGAGTATAAAACTTGATTCTTTTTTGAAATAAATAGTACTAAATCTATATTGTTTCTTTCTGCCGTTCTTTTAGCAACTTCTTTTATCTTTTTAAGGACACTTTCTACTGCTTCTCGATAATTTTCTTCTAAATGTGACATTTTCTTGGCGTAATCATCCCTAACGCTTACAGTATGCTTACTAAATTGTTCCGTCTTTTCTTTTTTTGCTTCTTCTGAAAAAAGGTCAAATTCTTCTTTCGATGGCTTAAATTTTTCTAACTCATTTTCAAATTCTTGCTGTAATCTAGAATTCTGCTCCTTTATTTGTTGTTGTATATTTTGCAGAGCCAGAGATTCATTGATAACTTTGTCACTATCAACAATGGCAGCCTTTGTATTAATCGCGCTCTGAGGTTGATACCCTACAAACTTATACCCCACTAATAAGGAAATAATTAAGGCAATAACTGATGTAGATAACTGTATATATTTCATTTAAATCCCCGCTTCAATAGAAATTTTAATATTTGTCGATGGTATTATGTCATAAGCTTCCTTTACTAAAGGAAACCCAAAGTCTAATCTCAGCCTACCAAAAGGAGAAGGCATTGAAAAGCCAAAACCTAGTGATACTCTCATAAGCTTACTATCGTAATATTTCCCACTATATCCCTTCTTTTCACCCAAACCAAAAAGTGTTGCATAGTCAACAAATAGTGAGCCTTTGATACCAGCATAGTCGTATAATTTAGATAGTGGAAAATCTACTTGCTGTGTTAAATTAAAATAAGTTTTGCCTCCCAATGAGCTTTGATTTTTGTCTTCTGCTCTTGGTCCAATTCCGGAAAGGTCAAATCCTCTAATCTCATTGCCACCTTTAAAGAAGTGCTGGCCAATGTTGAGCTCTTTATTAGTATAGGAAAAAATATGACCTGCTGCTACTTTAAAGCGCAATGTTATATCATCATCAATTTTGCTTAATATAGGGTGTATATAAAAAGATAAGAATTCAGATTTTAGGAAATTTACATTTCCCCATAATCCTGAAATATCCTGACTTAAACGCAATAAATATCCCTCTTTAGGAGTATAGAGGTTATCCAGTTTATTGTACGCTAACGTGTATCCCACTGATGAAACCTGATACTTACCTTCTTGATCTCTTATTATCTCAGAGATATCCTCATCTTTTCCACCCTTATTGTCCATGTGTATGTGATTATACTTATAAGAATATTGAAAGGAATTGGTTAGATTTTCTGAGATTTTATATGATACTTTTGCTATTCCTCCCCAGTTGGAGGTATCGAAAGTAGTGTTTGGTTTGTCTTGTTTTTCATAAAAAATACTCATGCCTAGTGAAGTATCAGAATCGTTAAAATTATTTTCAACAGCGTCTATACTAGTAGAGAAGACATATTGACTTTTTTCAAGAGCAAAAGATACCTCTTTACCACTACCAAATAAATTACGATCTGTGAAATCGGTTTTAACAAATACTCCACCAGGAAGGGACATGCCACCTGTTAAAGATAACGAGGCAGTTCTTTTTTCTTTGACATTTAAATCAAGATTTGCTGCATTTTCATCCACTATATAACTATTTATTTTTACTGTTTCAAAAAAATCGCTATATAGAAGTTTTCTACGTGATTTTTGAATCTCAGATGTGTTATACGCGTCACCTTCTGCTATGCTAAGTTCTCTTCTAACTACTTTATCTAAAGTGCGGTCATTGCCATCAATAGTAATTTGGTTTATATAAATCTTTTTACCTGGTAGCACTTTGTAAGTTACATCCACAATATTGTTATGTTGTGTGTATTCTGGATTAACTTTTGCAAATATATATCCTTTTTCATTTAAATGTTTACTGATTTTTTCTGCTGTATTGTTAATTTTAACTCTATTAAATATTTGATTATTTTCCTCTTTGATAAATTCTAATATTTCTTCCCTTAAACTTAAATCCTGAATCTCAGTTTCAATATCAACTTCATTATTTCCAAATAAGTATTGCTGCTTTTCATTAAGCAAAAAAGTTAACTCTATTTGGTTGTTATTATCAACCTCAACAATTGGTTGGATATTATTTTGAATATACCCCTTAGATGAATAGAAGCGATCAAGCAGTTCTGTGCTAATCAGTGGATATTGAGGTGAATAATGAGTTCCTCTTTTAAAAATGGCTCTAAATAACTTACTAAATATATCATTGCTATTCCTTTTGATAACTTGCTCTAGCTCATTTGCTGAAAAGTTTTTATTACCTATGAATCGTAAACCCTTAATTTTAGATGTTCTTCCTTCTTTTATCTTAAAAATTAGGTTTATCCTATTGCTACCAAGTTTATCTAGCTCATATGCAATTTTAACACCAATTTTACCACTGTTCCTATAAAGAGTAACTAGATTTATTAAATCGTTTTGTAATTTTGTTTCAGTGAAAATAGTTAGTGATTTTGACTGGATAACGTTATTTAGCAACTCTTTACTGTTAAATAACTTATTGCCTTTCAATATTACTTTATTAATTAATGGGCTCTCATGAACTTTTACTACTAAGTTTTTTTCATCGTCGATATAGGCGTTAATACTAGCAAATAACTTTGTTTTGTATAAATCTTTTATAACTGAGTCTACATCATCATCATTTATATGACTACCTGGTTCTAATTTTGTATAAAACCTTATTGTTTGATCACTTACTCGCTCATTGCCAATATACTTAATATTTTTTATCTGTACTTTTTCTTTATTTTCTAGAGCAACAAGTAGAGTAGGAAAAGAAGTAAGTATTATTATTAGTATGTGAAATAACTTTTTCATATGTATCTTAAAAAAGATGCCTAATATCATTTGTGATTGCAACTGCCATCAACAAAAACAGTATGATAGCACCAAAAGTGACTGCATATTTTTGATATTTCAAACTCAAATCTCTACGTATAACTGCTTCTATAATATAATGAAATAAATGCCCACCATCTAGTATTGGTATTGGCAGCAAGTTAATTGCAGCTAAATTAGCTGAAATAATTGCCATAAAATATAGAACCATCATAAGTCCCTTTTTAGCTGATTGCCCTGAATATTTTGCAATTTTTATTGGCCCACCTATTTCATTTATACTCCTTTTACCAACAACAATTTGAAAGAGTGCTTTGATTGTTAAACACATAGTATGGTAGGTTTCATTCACTGATAGGCTAGCAGCTCCAAGAAAAGATGACTGTTTTAACCCTATCATATTCATTGAGGTAATTCCTATAGTTTTTCTTTCTATTATGTTACCAAAGACATCTCTATCCTCAACTGTAAACGGAGTTAGAATAGTTCTGTACTCTTCGTTATTTCTGCTATACCTAATTTCTATTCTTGTTTCAGGGTTGGACATTATCACGCGTGAAATATCTTCAAAGTATTTTATTTTGTACTCATTGATCTGTGTAATAGTGTCACCTGGTAATAGGCCAGCTTGCTCTGCTGCACTTTCTTCAATTACATTACCAATTACTGGTGGAGTACGATAATAACCTACCACACTGAAAAATATTGTGAAAGCTATAACGGTAAATATCATGTTTGCAAAAGGCCCTGCAAAAACTATTGCTGCTTTTTGATATCGAGGTTTTGTATGGAATGAGTATAGTTTTTCTTCTTCAGTTAATTTTTGTTGATCGACAGGAACGCTTGCTGCATTAGTATCCCCCAACATTTTAACGTAGCCACCCAATGGAAAGGCACTTAATTTCCATCTAGTCCCAGAGTTGTCGTTAAAACCAAAAATTTCAGGACCAAAGCCTATAGAAAAAGATTCAACTTTAACCTTGCATACTTTAGCGACAATATAATGCCCACATTCATGCACGAATACTATGATAGAAATTATTAAAGAAAACGATAAAAAATAATATATTCCAGCGCCAAGTTGATGAGAAACTAATTCCACCTATGTTCTAAATCTTAATCAAACGTTGAGTATATTAAAATGCGCCTTGCTTGACAAGTATTTAGTTTAGTCTTTAAATTAAAAAGAAAGTTTAATGACAATGATAGATACCTCCTTATTAAGAAGAAAACTGATGTATAGGAGTTGGCATAGGGGTTGTAAAGAAACTGATATACTTTTAGGGCATTTTGCGTTGAAATATCTTGACAAATTTTCCTTAAGTGAACTAATTGAATACGAAAAAATAGTTGATCTTGATGATTGCGAATTGTATTGTTACATAACTCGTAAGAAACTTCTCCCACCTGATTTAAGTAGTGAGGTAGTCAATTTGATTGCTTGCTTTAATCACTTATACACCCAATAATCTTGTTTACCCTATCTAATACTCCAGCATATTCTACTCTTTTTTTCTCCCTATACTTTTTGCATTCTTGATTTATTTCGTCTAATCGCTTTGTTAATTCTAAAATTTTGTCCTCGAGAGTCAATGCTGCAAGTAAGAAATTTAATGCATCTGAGCCCTTACCTCCAGTTCTTTGAGATATGGAGGTAACTAGCTTGTTGAAGCTATTAGCAAGTTGTAATAAATGGTCCTTCTTTTTACTTTCGCAAGATATTTTATATGTGTTATTACGTATAACTATTTCTACTACTTGCATATGATGCTATATTGTGCAACTCTCAAATTTACAATATAGATTTTCATTCATTTATCAAGAGGGATAACTTTTTACTGCTACGAAAATAAGTTTTAAAGTATTGATGTTTTGCAATCTTCTGTGACCTCAAATTACTTGCTTCTTTCAAGTTATAGCTTCTAATTGAAAAAGAACCAAAGCCCCTGATTTCAACTCTGTTATGATATTTCAACGTGTTTGAAAACACTCGAAAGAAACTATCAACTATGACTGCTATAATGACCTTATCTAACAAAAGGTGTTTTTTTGCCACTTTTGCTATTATATCAGATTTCGTTGCCATTTATATGAAGCACAAGAAGTTATTTGGCAGATAATATTATATTATATTTTTCAATACCTACTACTTCAACTTGTATTTTTTCTGATATAGAAAACTTTTTATTTTCTGGCAAATGCTCTTGATCTACTAAAAGGGTTACATTGTTCTCAAGCTCAACGATTAGACCATTTTCCTCTCTCTTACTTACAGTAACATGAATTTTATCCCCTACTTTAACTTTCTCTATCAGTTCTTCAAGAGGATCATACTCTATTTGCTTTACTCCAAGATAAATTCTTGTCCGATCTACGTTAGCCCTTATCACTTTTGCTTCTATTTCATCACCTACATTATACTTTTTTATCTCATCTGAATTGTTTTTCGACCAACTTAGATTTTGCATATAAATTGTCCCTTCTACGTCCTCAGATATCTCAGAATTATCAAAAGTCACAGATATTTGTGAACCATTGTTGCTTTTAACTTTACCAGAAACAATAGAACCAAGAGGATATTTATCAATAAATACTTGCCAAGGATTCTCTACGCACCTTTTTGTGCTTAAACTCATCTTATTTTTAATAATGTCAATACTGAGAATTTTTACATCCACTTCTTGTCCTACTGTTACAAAACTACTGATTGGTAAATTACTCTTGCTCCAAGTTATTTCTGATGAGTGTACCAAACCCGCAATCCCAGGTTTAATCTCAACAATGAATCCACAATCTTTTATACCCGTCACACATCCTTTGTGTACGCTATTAATTGGACATTTTGACTCTAGATCTTGCCAAGGATTATCTCCTAATTGTTTTACACCAAGGGAGATTTTTCCATTTTCTCTATCTATTTTTATAATTTTAGTTTTTATATGCTGACCACAAGAAAAAATTGCAGATGGATGACTTACATTACTCCAAGAGATATCTGTAATATGTAGCAGTCCATCTATAACTCCCACTGTATCTGATTCATGAATGCCAACAAATGCACCGTAGTGAGTGATGCTTTTTATTTTGCCTTCTACTACATCACCTTCATTTAAAGATTCTAAAAACTTAATTTTTTCACCAGCATGCAATTTCTCTAATATCAACTTCCTTGATACTACAATATTCCCCTGCTTCTTATCCATTTTAAGAACGATGAATTTTTGTTCAGTTTCAATAAGGTGATTAGCATCTTTTATTTGCTTCAAATCCACATGACTCAGAGGTAAAAACGCACTTATTCCATCACCAAGATCAACAATAAAACCGCATTTAATTGAGCGTTTAATGATTCCTGTTACTTCATCTTTTGTAACTGCGCTTTCTTCCAATTTATTCCATTTTTCGTCTCTGATTGCTTTCTCACGACTAAGAACAACATTACCATGGTAATCTTCAATTCTTTCAACGTAAACTCTAATTTTCGAGCCAACAGTGATATCATCATTACAACCGAGCTCCTTAATCAGAATTCTTCCATCTGACTTTAAACCAACACCAACCACAATGTCATTAGAATTTCTTCTTGTGATTATACCTTCTACCACATCTCCTTCTTTGATTTTGTTAGCAAAAGAATCTTCACAAAAGTCATTGTCTTGATTATCAAATTGATCTTGAAATATCTCTTCTATGAACCTATTTGATGATAGCCTCTTGATAGCAACTGTACTTTCCATACCTTTTAATTTCAACTTCATTAGAACTCATATATTATATAATATTAATAATTAGTGACAAGTAAATTCTCATTAATTCATTTCGAGAATTGTTTAAGCTATAAAAGATTAAGTTATATAAGATATGTTATCTAGGAATAATAATTGGATTAGGTCATTTTCCAGAAGATCTAGGTTGAAGTTGAATGTTTTGGAGAAGCATTCTATTAAAAATAGCAAGGAATCTATAAAAAAGATCGTAGACTTACAAAAAAGAATACGGGTAGAAATAGGTTTCGGTAATGGTGAAAATATACTCCATCAGGCATTCAATGAATCTGATCTATTATTTATAGGATGTGAGCCTTATTTAAGGGGGGTCTCTTCCTTGCTAAAAAGCATAGAAGCACACAGCATAAAAAATATTTTAATATGGACAGAAGATGCAAGAGAATTAATTGTCAATTTTCCTGACCACAGTGTTGAAAAATTCTTTATTCTCTTTCCAGATCCATGGCCAAAAAGAAGTCACAACAAAAGACGGTTAATTAATACGGAATTTTTAAATTTATTAGCAAAAAAAATACTTGTCACAGGGGAAATATTTATTGCAACTGATCATCAGGATTACGCAGAGTGGATAGAGTTACATATAAAGCAGTGTAATTTTTTAACCTATAAGGAAGATAGTTTTGCAAATTACACCCCAACAAAATACCACAGAAAAGCGCTAGAATATCAGCGTAAAATAAAGTTTTTTAAAGTAAATGTTATATCTAAACTGACTTAGATTTACCTCTGCTTGTTAGTACAGATGTGTACATGACACTCTGTAGTGGAAGTAGCCTACCATACACTGTGAATAACAGTTTACTGAATTCTTTAATCTCACAAATGGAAAGATCAATAAACTTGATAAACATCAACGTTATCAGCCAGCATTGCTTTTGCAACTTAAATTCTACCTTTTTTACGATCGGTTGGATAATTTTATAACCTATAGCATTTTGTCTAGCAACCAACCTGGTGCTTCTCTACCTTTTTCCCACTTAGCAAATCTCCTCTTTTCTTTTAGGTAATATTCTCTATATGCTTCTATTGGGTTACTACATTTATATCGATCAGGTAACGCTTGTGTAAAAGCTTGTATATCAGCTGATCGAAATATTAGCAAATCCTTGTTATTATCGCACCAATCTATAACTTCTTCGGATTTATGCGTTCTTTTGTATCGCAAGCTATATTCTATACACAATTCTTTTCCATGTTTTATTAACCAATCAAAGTTTCCTTTTGACTGTCTAGCCCATAAAGAACAAGGATGGTTTTTGTGAGTAATTTTATATGGAACTTCTATATTCTGGTTTGTAATGCTGACTAAAGGATTTGGCTCTTTTAATGCTATTGAAAAAACACTGCTAAGCAATTGAGCAGTTTCTAGCGGCATTTTTACTATGTGCTTATCGCATAACATTTGTGCTGCAGTTACAGGATTTTCGTCTAATATAAAGATATTCATCTAAGCACCCAGAGATAGAATTTTTGTGTAGTATTTATTTCAATAAACCCTAAAGTATCATTCAGAAAATGGATAAGTTAAATAAGCTCAGTTAAAAAATTATACACAATTATGAAGAACCTTTTCAAGCTACAATGAACGTATAGCTGCCACTAGAGCAATATTATTTCTTACCCACTGAAGATATTGCACGATACTATCTACTTGATCATCGTGACGGGTTTCTGGAAACATTAAAATCTCATACTCAAAGTTGCTAAGCCATACTGCTTGTTTAGGGAGAAAAACCCGCTCAGATTGTATAATTGGGACAATTCGGTGAAATCTAGTTAATTTGTCATCATGTGGTACTATTTGAATAATAGGTAAATCACTGTTTTTCCTGAGCTCCTGAACCAATTGCTGACCGCTTGCTTTTGCTTCGATTAAAATTGCGTGTGGCTTCCACCTTGCAGCCAGCGATAGAACTTTCTCTTTAAGTTTTGGATATTTAAGTTTTGCGCGATATACATCGAGTAAATAGAATGTATTCTCTACTTTTGTCCAGGTAGTGCAGACACTAAAGTCACTTGTATTGTTCGTTGAAATTGCAGTATACCAATTTTGTGTTAGATGCAAGAGGATATCAGGAAAATTTTTATAGCTCTTCAACCACTCTCGTTTAATTATACCACTTGAAAGTGGCAGAGGGTTTTGTTGGTATTGAGCAGAAAAACCATAACTCCCAAGTTCAGCTTTTATCATCTCAATTTCTTCTTTTCCTTCAGTTAGGGAATACAACAATTGACCTTCTTCTCTTGAGTATATTTCCTGTTCATGCTCTGGAATCAGATTATTAACTGAATAAGTAATCTCCTTATCTTCAGCTGTTATTGGTAAACAGACATGATGCAATATGTTTCTTGGTTTACAGAGGAGGTGACCAGTTAAATCTTCTAAATGGAGTCTGTGCATCACAAGAACGATAACTCCTTTTTTTTCTGTCGTTGAGCCTGGTTACTAAAGCCTGATCAAACCAGTTTGCAGCACGCTTTCTAAATGTTTTGCTCAAAGCTTGTGCGGGACTTAGTGGATCATCCACGATAATGAAATCTCCACCTTCACCGGTTAATGTTCCTCCAACTGAGGTTGCAATTCGACATCCTCTCTGCACTGTTTGAAATTTATATTTAGTGTTTTGATCTTTGCATAATTATACTTTCGGAAATAGCTCTCTATACCAATCAGATTGCATTATGCACCTTGTATCGAGTGAGTGCTTCTCGCTAAGCAACCGAGAGTAACTTGCAACTATTATTCTTGCAGTTGGCTGATTCCCGAGTATCCATGCAGGCCACGCAACACTTAGACAAATGGACTTCATTGAACGTGGCGGCATATTGAATATTATTCTTTTCACTTCACCTGAACTTGCCGCTTCAAGCCTATCCGCTATGACTTTTATATATTGATAATCATTATACTCACACCCCGGTACTACCGTTTGAAAGAATAGTTCGACAAATTTTAAAAAGTTCATGTTAGTCTCCTATAGTGTGAGTGGAATTTACTTTATGGTGGTGTCAGCCTCTTTGGTGTCATATCAGCCTCCTTTTTCTTGTCATCCAAGTAGCCCTTTTCTTGTCATTCCAGTGCTTGACACTGGAATCTAGTTTCACCTTATGATGGTTTTATTCAAGTAGCCTCTATCCAAGTGCCCCTTTGGTGTCATCCGAGTAGCTGACACTGGTTTCTTACCAACAAAAACCTAGCATAACTTTTGTGCTCAAAAGATTTCTGGATTCCAGCATCAAGTTCTGGCCTGAAGCTTTAGTTACAAGTATTAAGAATTTACCAAATGAAAAAGGCAAAAGAACCCCCGTGTAAAGAGTTTTGACCCTATAATAATGTAAATTGGCATTGTAACAATGTGCTAACGCTTATTTAAAGGGCGTTTTGGCTGAATGTAGAAAAAATAAAAAAGACATGCAACCGCTATAATTTTTGTGTAATTTGCCAATAAATATCTGAGTTTTTTACTGAATTTTATCATTGAGCCTGCAGGTCAAAAACAAGGATAAGTACTCTTATTGTCATGGCAAGGGAGTTGGGGAAATTTGTAAAGTAATCTTTTTCGTTTGTATTCCCTTATGCCTGAGATAACTCCATGTAGGTTCATGGATCTCCTGACTCTTTAATTTCCATGAATTCCCTTTGAAGTTGAATATTGAAAATTAACTGGAGAATTGTGAATTACTTTGTATATGTGATAACAAGCCATGGCGCTCTCAGCAAAGCCATTTAGTATCAATTTTAGTTTGCCTGGATAAGCAGCTATATCTCCGATTGCATATATTCTATCTCTACTGGTTCTAAGTGTAGCGGGGTCGACAGTTATGCGGCCATGTTCTAACTCTATACCCCAACTGTTTATTGGTCCAAGATTCATTGACAATCCAAAAAATGGCAGCAAAAAATCAGCGGATATTTCTTTTTCTTCCTGAGAGGCAATGTTTTTTACTATCACTGCGCTCAATTGCCCATTACCTCCTGCTAGTTTGTGTAATTGATATGGCACTACCAGTTCTATCTTTCCATTATTTTCAAGTGATTCTAATTTATTTCTAGTTTCAGGAGTGCAGCGAAATTCCTTTCTCCTATGTATCACATAAATTTTCTTTGCAACTTTAGAAAGTTCTACAGTCCAATCAGCCGCAGAATCCCCCCCCCCTGCAATGACTATAGTTTTGTCATGAAAATCAGAAATTTTATTTACATTATAAAATACAGATTTATTTTCATATTCTAATATACCACTTAAGGGTGGACGGTTAGGTTCAAACATTCCGTTACCTGCAGCAATGACAACGGCTTTGCATTTTACCTCTGTACCTATGTTCGTTATGATAGTAAAGTTTTCACCTTCGTTATTTAAAATCTTTTCCACTTTTTGACTTAAATGGTAAACAGGCTCAAACGGTGAAGCTTGCTCCATTAGTCGCTCAATTAATTTTTGGGCAGTAATTACAGGATAACCAGGTATATCATATATCGGCTTTTCTGAGTAAAGAGTTGTGCATTGTCCTCCTACTTGATCTAAAACATCTATTACATGACATCTCATATCAAGCATTCCCGCTTGAAAAGCAGTGAATATTCCAACAGGCCCCACACCTATTATTACGATATCGGTTTCCATATTCAGATGGTGATCTATTTGTAGATATTAGCTTTCTTTGCTAACAAGGTCAAATTACAAAGGGATGTATTTTTAAAAGGTGTGGCTAGATTAGATAAGATTTCTAGCGTTATGAACCACATAGTCTCAATAAGCTCTAAATCAGCTATCATAGCGAGATGCTGTGCGGACGGAATGGGATTCGAACCCATGGTACGCTCATCACGTACGCCAGTTTTCAAGACTGGTGCCTTAAACCGCTCGGCCATCCGTCCATTTCTTTTGTATCACAATATTTGATTTTAAGCAATCTATAAAAGCTTTACTTGCCCACGCAAAATTTGCTAAATATACTATCCAATATTTCCTCAACATTAATAGTTCCAATCACTGCACCAAGTGCAAATGCAGCAAGCCTCAAGTCTTCAGATATCAACTCAATTGGATTATCGATATTAAAACGCTGTAAATGTTCCAGTGCTTTCTGCATGTGATTCCTATGTCTTTGCCGAGTAATCACAGGAGTGTCTCTATCATGCCCAAATTTTTCCTTTGCCTTCTCTTTTATGAGAGAGATCAATTTGTTTGTACCTATCCCCTTTAGAATAGAAATGGGTAAAAGATCTATGCAATTAATTTTTATATTGTGATTATTGATAACATCGTCAGCTTTGCTCAATACATAAATAGTATCGCTATTTACAACGTTGCAATTGATATTATGACGCTGTTCAAAAGGAAATAGTTCTATTCTTAAATCAGCTTCAAAAGACCTTTTTTTCGCTCGACTTATACCTTCTGATTCTATTGGATCTGAACTCTCACGAATTCCAGCAGTATCAGAGAGAATGATTGGGTATCCACCAATGTCAATATGAGCTTCAAGTATATCTCTTGTTGTGCCTGCATATTCAGAAACAATAGCAATATCACTCTTGGCTAAGAAATTAAACAGAGTTGATTTACCGACATTTGGTTCACCAGTTATTACAATATGTAAACCCTCACGCAACCTTTCGCCCCGTCTATTATCATTTAAATGCTCTTGTATCAACTGCATAAGAGATTGCACTTCATTATTAATTTTTTCCAATTCACTTTTTTCTGCCAAAATGTCCTCTGCAAAGTCTATATATGCTTCGATTTTGGATTGTATCGTTATCAATCTTTGCCTCCAATTGCTGTATACTCTCTCCAATTCTCCTGATATCTGCTTAATCGCTTGTTTAGCTTGCATTTTCGTCTCAGCATCAATTAAGTCTGCAATCCCTTCTATTTGCATTAAGTCAAATTTACCATTTAGAAAAGCCCTAAGTGAGAATTCTCCAGGCCTGGCCATAACGAAAATTTTTGATAATTCCTCCAAGATGATTTTTATGACGGCCTTGCTTCCATGCACTTGTAACTCTATAACATCCTCGCCAGTGAAACTGTTTGGAGCAGGGAAATAGATAATTATTCCATTATCTATCAATTGACTGGAATCATCATATAGATCAACTAAAGTAGCAAATCTTGGTTTAATTTCTTTCTTAATATGAAAATGATTTAAAGCTTTAAGCGCGTAGTTGCCTGAAATTCTGATTACTGCAACTCCTGACTTACCAAATACGGTCGATAGAGCGAAAATAGTTTCATTTGTGTTTGTCATTATTGATATTAACTACTTAGCAATATTACACTTAAGAAACCAAAATACCTAAAAAGTCACCCAGGTGAAAATATTTATTTTGAAAACTGATAATATGATTTATAATGACTAACACAAGTTTTAAATATTTTATGCTCAAGAAATTAGCTTGGTACTGGTCTTTTGTGGAGTTAATTAAAGGGTTTGTTATTACATTAAAATATATGTTTAAACCAAAGGTTACTTTGAGGTATCCTATAGAGAAGGGCCCTTTAAGTCCAAGGTTTCGTGGTGAGCATGCGTTGCGTAGGTACCCAAATGGTGAAGAACGATGCATAGCGTGTAAGTTATGCGAAGTTATCTGCCCTGCTCAAGCAATAGTTATTGAAGCAGAGGAAAGAGAAGACGGTAGTCGCCGCACCACACACTATGATATTGACATGACAAAATGCATATATTGTGGACTTTGCCAAGAAGCATGTCCAGTTGATGCAATTGTGGAGGGTCCTAACTTTGAATTTGCTACTGAAACAAGAGAGGAGCTAATGTATAATAAAGAAAAGCTATTGCGTAATGGTGAAGTTTGGGAGGAAGCAATTGCACTCAGGTTAAAAAAGAACAGTCCCTATTATTAACTAGGTATGTCAACAATTAAAATTTCTTACAGCAAGTATGTAATAGATCTCTTGTACAACTGTTATTTAACTGAAAGATCAGTAGCTCATCTTTTGGTGTCATTCCAGCGCATGACGCTGGAGTCTAGAAAAGAAAGAAACATTGATCCCAATGTCAAGCTCTGGGATGACAAAAGGTCTCATGAATGATAAAAGTTACCTTTTTAGCCGAACAAAAAGTAAAAGAATACAGTGGTAGAGTCACTGGCTTTGATATATTACAACCCGATGCTTTGAGAGAAGCAATTGCCTTCAAGGTAAATGGTGAGTTGTATGATCTCTCACGTGAAATTGAATCTGATACAGGGATAGAGGTAATACAACTGAGTGACGAAGCGGGTTTAGATATAGTAAGGCATGATGCTGCTCATATAATGGCACAGGCAGTAAAAGAGCTCTTTCCTAATACTCAGATTACTATCGGGCCAACAATTCAAGATGGTTTCTACTATGATTTTGCCACAGATCGTGCCTTTAACACGGAAGATCTTACTGCAATAGAAAAAAAAATGAAGGAAATTATAAAAAGTAACCACAGATTCGTCCGAGAAGTTTGGACTCGTAAGCAGGCAATTGATTTCTTTAGTGATATAGGTGAAAGATACAAGGTTGATATTGTCTCATCAATACCAGAAAACGAAAACCTAACTGTTTATAAACAAGGCAACTTTGTAGACCTATGTCGTGGTCCGCACTCACCATCAACTGGCAGAGTTAAAGCGTTTAAACTTATGAAAGTAGCAGGTGCATACTGGCGTGGCGATTCTAAGGGCCCAATGTTGCAAAGAATATATGGCACCGCGTGGAGAAATAAGGATGAATTAAATACTTATCTTAAACGTCTGGAAGAAGCAGAAAAACGCGACCACCGCAAAATTGCTAAGGATATGGACTTATTTCACATTCAAGAGGAAGCTGTTGGGCAGATTTTTTGGCATGAACAGGGATATACTTTATATAATGTTCTTGAGTCTTACATCAGAAAAAAGTTAATGAACAATGGCTACTTTGAGGTAAAAACCCCTATTTTAGTAAGCAAAGAGCTGTGGGGAAAATCGGGACATTGGGATAAGTTTCGTGAAAATATGTTCATTATTGATGAATCTGAAAGTAAAAAACTAGCAATAAAACCCATGAATTGCCCTTGTCATGTGCAGATTTTTAATTCTTGCACCAGAAGCTATCGTGATTTACCGATACGTATGGCAGAGTTTGGCACATGCCATAGAAATGAAAGCTCAGGCTCATTGCATGGACTGATGCGAGTGCGTGGTTTTACGCAAGATGATGCACATATTTTTTGTATGGAAAAACAAGTGAATTCTGAAACTGTGAAGTTTTGTGACCTTTTAAAAGAAGTATATTCAGAACTTGGGTTCAATGAAATTTCTGTGAAATTTTCAGACCGTCCAGATACTAGATCAGGTAATGATGAAGTGTGGGATAGAGCTGAAAGAGCACTGCTTGAAGCAGTTAAGGAAGCAGGGCTTAGTTATGAACTTAATCCTGGTGAAGGTGCATTTTATGGTCCAAAATTAGAGTTTGTTTTGAAAGATGCAATAGGTAGAAATTGGCAATGTGGAACGTTGCAAGTTGATTTTATTTTACCGGAGCGGCTTGGAGCTTTTTATATAGGAGAAGACGGGCACAAGCATCACCCTGTCATGTTACATAGGGCAATTCTTGGAACTTTTGAGCGTTTTATTGGAATTTTAATAGAAAATTATGCAGGAAAATTTCCAGTTTGGCTTGCTCCAACACAGCTTGCTATTCTGACCATTACAAATGAGGCTGACGGTTATGCTACAGAAATCAGCAACGTTTTAAAAGAACAAGGTGTGAGAATCAAAACTGATTTGACCAATGAAAAAATTAGCTATAAGATACGTTTGCATAGTTCAAGTAAGGTACCTATATTATGGATCATAGGCAAAAATGAAGTTACAAATAAAACCGTGTCAGTGAGAAATTTAGGATCGGAAAAACAGGAGTCTTTTTCTTTGGAGAATGCTACTGAATTGCTGTTAGAAATTATTAATTTGAATTAATGGAGCTAAAATTTGCAAGTCAAAAAGAACAATAAAAACAGAATTAATGAACTCATCACAGCTAGGGAGGTACGCTTAGTTGATCATAGTGGTGAAATGGTCGGAATTGTTCCAATAGAGCAAGCCTTGGAAGTTGCACAAAGTGTTAATTTAGACTTGGTGGAAATCGCACCTGATTCAACTCCTCCAGTATGTAAGATACTGGACTATAGCAAACAAAAGTACGATATAAAAAAGAAGGCAAGTGAAGCAAAAAAGAAACAAAAAACATTAACTATAAAAGAAATTAAACTGGGTCCTAATATTGGTGATCACGACTACGAAACAAAATTGCGTCAAGCAAGGGATTTTCTTGTGCATGGACATAGAATTAAAGTCACAATGAGATTTAGAGGGAGAGAGCTTATAAACACTGAAGTTGGGCTGAAAAAATTAGAACGGCTAATTAGAGACGCTGAAGATATTGCAAAAGTAGAATTAGCACCTAAAAGGGAAGGAAATCAATATTCTTTAACTTTAGCTGCTAAGTAGTAAAATCATTTAAAAGTATAAGTTAAGTTACTATCCTCTCTTCAATTATATGACGAAAATGTCTGATTAATCCTTGAACTGGCCAAGCTGCAGCATCGCCAAGTGCACAAATTGTATGCCCTTCTATTTGAGTTGTAAGGTCAAGTAGCTTATCTACTTCACCAGGTTTAATATTTCCTGCTACCATTCTTCTCATAATTCTCCACATCCATCCAGTGCCTTCACGGCATGGTGTACATTGTCCGCAGGACTCATGCATATAGAAATGTGATAATCTTTCTATTGCAGCTATTATGTCAGTTGATTTATCCATCACTATTACAGCAGCAGTACCAAGCCCTGATTGTGCAGCCCTTAATGAATCAAAATCCATTTCAATAGTATCACATATAGATTTTGGAATTAATGGGACTGAAGACCCACCAGGTATTACAGCAAGTAAATTATCCCAACCTCCTCTCACTCCACCTGCGTATTTTTCAATTAATTCACGCAGTGAAATTCCGAGCTCTTCTTCAACATTACATGGATTATTTACATGCCCTGAAATGCAAAAGACCTTAGTGCCAGTATTATTTGGTTTACCCAGAGATGCAAACCACTCTCCTCCACGATTTAGAATATCTGGAACCATGGCTATAGTTTCAACGTTGTTTATTGTGGTTGGGTAGCCAAAAAGTCCAACACCCGCAGGGAATGGAGGTTTCATGCGAGGAAAGCCTTTTTTTCCTTCAATTGATTCAAGTTGAGCTGTTTCTTCTCCACATATATAAGCTCCTGCACCTCTGTGAATGAATACATCAAGATCATAACCTGATTTGCAGGCATTTTTTCCAATTAAGTTTTCTTTATAGGCTTCCTCAAGTGCCTTTTTTAGAACTAAATATTCATTATAAAATTCACCCCTGATATAAATATATGCAACTGATGCGCTGATCGCTCTGCCAGCTAGAAGAATTCCCTCAAGTAACTTATATGGCTCATATCGTAATATATCTCTATCTTTACACGTACCAGGTTCTGACTCATCTGCATTGACTACTAAATACGCTTTTGAAGTATTTTTAGGCATAAAGCTCCACTTAAGGCCAGTAGAAAATCCTGCACCCCCTCGACCTCTCAAGCCAGATTTCTTTACTTCCTCAATGATTTTTTCTGATCCTAAATCCAGTAATTCCTTTGTTTTTTGCCAACTGCCACGTTTTTTTGCACCCTCAAGTAGTGGTGTTTCTTTACCATTTAAGTTTGTGAATATTTTGTCCTGTTCTTTTAGCATGCTTTTAAGATTGTAAGTGATCCCGACGCGATTCGAACGCGTGACCCACTGATTAAAAGTCAGTTGCTCTACCGGCTGAGCTACGGGATCATTTTATTTTTCAGATACACTAAACAGTAATATAGTTTTTATCTGTTTTAATCAAACTAAAATTTTCATGCGTGGTTAAATAAATTATATAATATACTGCGTTAGTGGTAATTTAATTAAAAATTTTTGAAGGAAAATTTCTTGTTAATTAACAGATTTATTTGGCAAAGCTGAAATACAACTCTAAAAAGATAGAGAATTTTACATAACTGCAGAGTTTGCACACTATTGAGTAATAACATAACAGATAAATATTTCTTGCATTTCAGCGTGAGTGATTTATGCTTTAAGTGGGAATTGGGGGCATAGCTCAGCTGGTAGAGCATCTGTTTTGCACGCAGAAGGTCAGCGGTTCGATCCCGCTTGCCTCCACCAATCTATATTATCCCTAGGATACTATAAGTCCTATCAAAACAGCTTATTTTAAGCTATTTCCCAAAAATCCCTATTTCTTCTTATAACTTTTCCTAACACAAGTGATGTTTGTCATTATAATTCCAACACATTCTAACTTGGTAATAAATTAATCAATAAATGTTATAATAGATATAATTAAATTGGTTTGGTAATACCTATGAGTGGAGAAAAACATATTTTTAAGATTGTGCCTGGAGAATCTTTTAGTGATACTAACGATATTCCTATTTTTGAACAGTTTCAACAATCTCCCTACGTTACAGGCAGAAAAAATATTCTGAATATAATCTTGCCAAAGTGAATTTTGAAGCGTTAGATGATGAAATGCGTGTTCTTTACCCAAAATTTGAAGTAAGACCGGGAATAATACAGTATCCTTTCATTACTGTCTGTGACCAAGCAAAAAATGTAATTGCTTCAATACCATGCCTTTCTCTTGCATACTTTAATGCCAGGTTGGTAAGTATAAAACCCACATCGTTAGAAGGATCCTCATGTATTCTTATAGAACCAGTGGAATACCAATATATTAGACTTGAAAATAGCGGTGATGATTATCAAATTTACTTGTCAGATTATCAAGGAAATATGATAGACAGAGATTCTGAAGAGCCTACTATTAGCCTCTTACACAGTGTAGTACTAAACAAGAGTATATCATATAATGATTATAGTAATTTGAAAGAAATAATATTGTCTAATTGATTGGAAGAAATGATGTCATCTAACACGTTTACTAAAATCTTTGCTCAGGGTCTAACAAGCAACCAACTCAAAACTCTTGCCAATACTTTTAATAATGAGCAATTACAAAATAATTCCTGAGCTGAGCTCAAACCAGTTGCAGGTCTTAGGGGAGCACTTAACAGATAACCAATTCCTAGCTTTAGTGAATCATCTAACCAATCATCAATTAAAAGCCCTTACTCACACATTGGATTCAAAAAAGTTAGGAATAATAGTCCCCTTATTAAATAAGGATCAGGTTGCAAACTTAGTAAAAGACTTTAACCTAGATCAAGTAAAAGAAACTTTCTCTCACTTGAAAATGGATCAGTTTCAGGAAGTTATTAATACAATGATCAGTTTGTAGAATTAATAAAAGATGCAGATGAGAAAACTTTCAACACTCTTTTTATATGAAACATTAAAAGATCGACTTCCAACTCTAGTAAAATGTTAGAAGGAGATAAATTACATAATTTAATTAATAAGCTAGACCATGAGAAACTTGCAATAGTAACTCGAGAGTTAACTGATGATTCTGATAAGATTCAGATGGTTGTTAAGTCTTTAGCTAACAACCCAGAAAAACTTAAAGCTTTTGCTCATAGTATGTCTCATGAGCAGTTTAAAGAACTTTTGGATAATTTAGGTGCAGGAGAGCTTAAAGATATTATTCACAGATTGCCTCACGAGAAAGTTATATCTGTGATTGGTGATCTTGGCAGTAAAGATCAGTCTAGTGCTATTATTAATGCATTGAAGGAAAAATTTAACGAGCAAAATGAAAAAATGAAAGACCTTATGAGTAAGGTTGAACGAATGCTTCCTGAGAAGAGTGAAGCAAATTGGAATGATGCACATCCATCAACTTACGTTCTTCAAAATGTTAATGCTGAGTTTGCAGTAACAGATCATTTATTGTGAACTTGGATATTGATAAATCAACAGTGTGCATGTGAAACTAAAAAATAATTTAAACTTTAATAATTTATGGAGGTAATTTAGAGGTAATTTATATGAGTGAGAACTCGCAAAACCTTTTACAAAGAGTGGATAATGTTACTGATAATAGTGGAAAACAACTTATAAGCGCTCTTGATCTTATTACACTTAAGACAGGTACTGGTAAGGATATACAGGACCTTAAAAAAGCGGTTAGTGGTGGTACTGTTAAAAAAGCAATTGATGAATTAGTTAATAATATTAATAAACAACTTATTATTAGCTTGAATACTATGTTAGAAAAAGAGCAAGCTAAAGTTAAAAGTTTGGAAGATATAATAGGCGACGAAACTCAAGGATTACAAAAAAAATCTAGCAGATTTAACCGCTAAATTAAATGATATGTTACCTGAGGAGGCGCCACCCTATTATGACATGTTGTAAAGTATAAGAAAGTAACAGCCTCATACCAGTCTGTATATGCCATTTCAATAGGAGCTAACATGAGTAACAACAGTAAACAAGAAAGCGAAAATAACTTTGAAGAAATAGACAATATAGAAGTTAAAGTTAAGCCCACAAACTTTGAGGACATTGAAGATAAAATTGCAACAATTCATTACGTCTATCAAGTTATGGATAAGTTAATCTACGATTTAAATGAGAAGTTTGTTTCTAATTTGAATGTCTCACTTATCAAAAACATAGTACAACTTCGAAAAGATTCTCTTGATACAAACCAACGCTTGGCCAAAGGTTTATCTCATTTGAATGAGTTAATTCAACAGGATGGATTTATTGATAATAATAAAAACTATAGAACATGGGCAGAAGAACTTGATCACCTAAGGGGAGAAGTTCAAGGGTTAAAAGCAGCAATAATTGACCATAATAACGTAGAATGGGAAGCACCAACTCACTCTGATATACTATGGTAGTTAGGAAAGTAACAGCTTACTAGCAGGCTGTTACTCTCTCTACATATCATTTCAATACAGCTGCATTAGGGAATCTACTTTAAAACTTTTGGCATATAGTTCTCATCATGTTTTGCAAACACCGTATCTGCAAGAAAGGTACTATTATCAAATATTTTACCTTGCACAACAACACCACTTTTTTCTGAAAACATTGGTGGAAGTATTCCCTGATATTTCACCATAATGCTCTTATTAAAATCTGTCATTTGAAAAACCACTTCGCTTTCGCTCCGTATCACGCTATTTTCAACAACCATTCCACCAACACGGATTGGCTTTTGATTATTTGGCAAGACTATGGCTTCACTTACTGTATAGAAAAATGAGATATTTTCTTTGAGCGTTGTTAAAATAAAAAAGACTATGCAACTTAAAAAGCAGAAAATTCCTAAAGTTATAATTAATCGCTTATATTTCTTCTTCATTATTATCTTTCAGGCTTTTTAGAATTTTTTTACTTTTAGTATAGCAAGAAATGGTAAGGATCAGTTCTCCGGTAATCAACGTAAAACTAATAAGGTAAGCAAAAATTACATACGTATTCATAATGCACTGCCAATAAATAACTCACCTGCATCAAAATAAATTAAGCTTCCATCCTTTCGCTGCAATACCAATTTACCACTTTTATCTATATCAGCAAAAATTCCTTCATACAATTTGTCAGCTAACTTTACACTGATTTGCTCATTCATTTTGAATGCTTTTTTTAACCACATTTTTCTTATAGCATAAAACCCATCAAATAGCCATTGCTTTCTTAGCTTATTAAAGTTTATTATTAACTCTTTTAATAGATCCATGTAAGACACAGATTCACCGTAATTGCTAATGCACGTTGTGCCTGGAAGTGGCGCATGATTGATATTAACTCCAATTCCTATAATGAGCCAATTTGAATTGAATTTTTTTTCAAGCAATATTCCGCTTATTTTCTTGCCATCGATTAGAATGTCATTTGGCCATTTATGTTGAAGATTGAGATCGTTTATGAATTGATCTCTTGTCATCCCAGTGCTTTTACACTGGGATCCAGAAGAAAAAGTATGGATTCCAGTGTCACGCACTGGGATGACGTCGCAGTGTATTTGATTATTCAAGAAATTTAACGATAATAAAGTATTTCCAACAGCAAGAGCAGTCACAAAAGTCAATTCTGTCAATTTGCTGACATCCTTTTCTTGGTTAATTATCAAACTTGCATAGAGATTACCCTCTTGAGAAATCCAGCTTTTTCCAGTACGTCCCCTGCCTTCTGCTTGTTTATCGGCAATAATAATAGTTTCATTAGATATCCCTTTCTCAATTAAACCCAATGCTTCTTTATTAGTACTTAGAACTTCTTTGTAATGATAAATACGAAAACCTTCAAGGATCACCTTGTCAGCCCTTTAGTTTAATGAGTGAGTCAAGATCTTCTATATACAAGAAAAGAACGAGATTGATCAGTGAAACCACTGAAGTGATAATGAATAGACCCCTAGAATAAGCAACCTTATTACCACTAGCTTTATCAAAATACATAACTTTCATGATATTTAAATAATAGTAGCATGATATCACACTCGCTATTACAAGAATCAAAGACAGGCTGATAAAGCCATAATTTATTAAACTTTTGAATATAAAAAATTTAGCGATAAAACCTGCAAGTGGAGGTATTCCCGACATCGAGAGTAATAGTATAGAAAGATGGAATGCTAAAATTGGTTGCTTTTTTCCTATACCAGATAAATTTGCAATATCACAATCATCATCGTCAATTTGTACGAGATATGAGAATAGCCCTATGCTTGTGATGATATACATCACCAGATACATTAAGGCACTATCTGTTCCTGCTTGTGTAAAAATAGAAAGTGAAGCAAATATAAAACCAATGTGACCAATTGAACTGTAAGCAAACAGCCTTTTTAAGTTTTGCTGACGCAAGGCCCCAAAAGCTGAGATAAGCACAGACAATGCTGAAACGTATAAGAAAATAGGCTGAACATAACTTTTTACATTTACTAACTCTTCATTCACCAATCGAATTAAAAATGTTACAAGTGTAGCTTTTGGGGCCGTAGAAAAAAACGCAGTTACTATGGTAGGTGCACCTTGATAGACATCTGGAGCCCACATATGAAAAGGAGCAATAGCAAGCTTAAAACACAAACCAATTAGGAGAAAGACTAACCCAAAAACTATTCCATAAGTTATCTGATGGTTTTGCAAGAATGAACCGAGCTCAGGGAAATTGACTTGTCCTGTATATCCATAAAGCAGAGACATTCCATATAGCATAATGCAGGAAGATAGTGCACTAAGTGCAAAATATTTCACTCCTGCTTCACATGAATAAATCGAATCTTTATTAAAGCTCGCAAGAACATACAAAGATATACTCATCAACTCAAAAGCTAAGTAAAAAGAAATCATACTATTTGCCGAAACTAAAGTTATCATGCCAAACAGTGCAAAAAGAATCAGTATTGAAAATTCATATTTATAGTCATATTTTGATAAATTCAGCATCAAAAGTATTAAAATTCCTGTGCTGAGAATTAACCCTTGGGCTGACCTGATGCATAAATTGAGTTTTAACAACGAATTAAAGAGAAAAATTTCATTGTTTTCTGCAGAAAGAATTAAAATAATCAAAGTTACCACTGTGCAGCCAAGTGCTAATAAGTTGATAGTTCTGCGGTTAAATATAATCCCAAGCAGCAACAACACCAACGAGGAGATAATAGAGAACGTTTCCGGCAATATCTGTATATAATTCATAACGCATTATATTTGACTAACAAATTTGCCATACATGGCTTCAAATAATTCAGTGCAAGGTTTGGGTAAAATCCAAGGAAAATAACAAACACTGCAAGCAGAATTAAGACAGAAAATTCTATGCTATCCAAACGGTTATTTAATAATTTAGAATAGCTAACCCCCCATATTATTTGCTTACATAAATTCAGCACATAAACTGCGCTTAAAATAGTGCCAAGTGCGACAAATCCTGTAAAAAACCCTATGCTCTTAAACATCCCAACCATAGCCAAAAACTCACCTACGAACCCAGATGTTCCAGGTAGCGCTATTGAAGCCATTGAAAATAAAATGAACATAAAACCAAATTTTGGCATTGTGTTTACTATGCCAAAATATTTTGCAATCTCCAAAGTCCCAGTTCGAGTATATAGCATTCCAACACATAAAAATAAAGCAGCAGAAATAAGGCCATGACTAATCATTTGAAATATACTACCCAGTACTCCTTCCTCACAAAATGAAAAGAGGCCAGCGGTAACGATCCCCATATGTGCTATTGAAGAATAAGCTATTAACTTCTTTATATCATCTTGAGCAAACGCAACTAGCGAAGCATATATCACCGCAATAATGCTCAGCACAACAACGAAATTTGAAAAATACAAACTTGCCTGAGGAAGCATTGGAATAGAAAACCTTAAAAATCCATATCCCCCCATCTTAATAAGCAAGCCAGCTAAAATCACAGATCCAGAAGTTGGTGATTGCACATGTGCATCAGGAAGCCAAGTGTGAAATGGAAACATCGGTACTTTTATTGCAAAAGAAATAAAAAATGCAATCCACAGCAATGACTGCACTTCAAGATCAAGGTTTGGCACTAATGTAGCTAATTTTTGTATATTAAACGTCCCAAAAGTGCTATAGATGTACACCAATCCAAGTAGAAATAATAATGAGCCAGTTAATGTATAAAGAAATAACTTAAACGTTGCATATACCCTGTGTTTTCCTCCCCAAATGCCAATAATAAAGAACATTGGTATTAAAACAGCTTCAAAAAACACATAAAAGCTTATAGCATTCAGTGAAACGAAAAAACCGACTACAAAACTCTCAAGCAGTAGAAATAATACCATATATAGCCTAAGGGTTGTATAACTCATTTTGCAGTTGTAGAGTATACAAATTACAAACAAGAAAGTTGTAAGCAGAAGGAAAAGCAACGATATACCATCTATCCCTATTCCAACATTTCTAATTGGGTAGCTGACAAACTGAAAGTTCGTATCGTTATAATCAAATTCTATACAAGCTACAATGCTAAGCAAAAATGGAAGTACAGCAAAAAATAGAGCAAGGAATCTTAAGTGTATAGATTGATGATTAATCCTGATTAAGGATAAAATCAACGCTCCTATCAGTGGAAGTAAGAATATACTAAGTAACAACACCTTCTATTTAATTCCAATAATATATAAAGCACCGATTATTAAAGCAACAAACATAATAAATGCATAATCAAATATATAACCAGTTTGCAACTTTATAGAACTTTTTGAACATTCATTAACCAACCTTACAACACCATTTGGTCCAAATGAATCAATAGCCTTAACATCAAACTTCCGTAGAAGCCTAGACATAAACCTTATCGGTGCAATTATAACAAACTCATACACCTCATCAAAGTACCATTTATTCTGCAAAAACTTAAGTAAAAATTTACTCTTAATTTGCCTAATTACTTGATATTGGTAAATTAGGTACGCAAGTGCTATTCCACTTAGGCTTGCTAAGGTTGGTAGTAGTTTTATAAAGAAATTATGAACTCCATGCTCATCAATCATCACTAAACTTGATTTCCAAAACGCATTACTAGTTATGTTCAAAATATTTGCTCCCCATATTCCAGAAAATACTGATCCAAAAGCGAGTATCAGTAATGGTATAAGCATAATCTTTGGTACCTCATGTATATTAATTTTACTTTGTTTTTGGCTGTGGAACACAAGAAGCAATAACCTCCAAGAGTAAAAAGCTGTGAAGAATGCAACAACTAGGCTTATTACAAAAGCAAAGCTATCCGTGCTATAAGCATGTTCAATTATCAAATCCTTTGAGTAAAAACCTGCAAATGGAAATATTCCAGAAAGCGCAAGAGATCCAATCCACATGAGAGTATAAGTGCAAGGGATTTTCTTCCAGCAATTTCCCATTTTCTGAATGTTTTGCTCATGATGCATTGCATGAATCACATTGCCAGCACCAAGAAATAGTAGAGCTTTAAAAAAAGCGTGTGTCATTAAATGAAAAATAGCAACATTGTAAGCAGAAAGCCCACATGCCATAAACATATAACCAAGTTGACTGCAGGTTGAATAAGCAATTATTTTCTTTATATCGTTCTGAGTAATTGCAACGGTGGCTGCAAAAAAAGCAGTGAGTGCTCCAACGATAACTATTAATTCTCGTGCCACATTTGATAACTCAAACAATGGAGAACACTTTGCTACTAAAAATATACCTGCTGTTACCATCGTTGCTGCGTGAATAAGTGCAGAAACAGGAGTTGGCCCTTCCATTGCATCTGGCAACCAAACATGTAAACCAAGCTGTGCAGATTTACCCATACAGCCAATAAAAAGTAATATGCATATTATATGAGTTACTTTGAATTCACAGCAGAATGACCTAATGTTCTGCGTGCCAAGAAGATCAGTTGTGTCAAAAACTTCAGTAAAATTCAAAGAGTGAAATGTATAATAAATAAGAAAGATTCCAATCAATAGTGCAAAGTCTCCTACCCTATTCACAACAAATGCTTTAATTGCTGCATTATTTGCAGAATATTTTTGGAACCAAAATCCTATGAGTAAATAAGAACATAGGCCAACCCCTTCCCAGCCAAAAAAAAGCTGCACGAAATTATCGCTCACAACCAGCACAATCATGCAAAACGTAAATAGCGATAGGTAAGAAAAAAACCTCGACTTCCCCTTATCATGCTCCATATAACCGATAGAGTAGAGATGTACTACCAGTGAAACGGTGGTAATAACAACAAGCATTAAGGATGAGAGAGCATCCACACTAATTGCCCAATTTGCTTTTAAGATGCTCAATGAAAACAAAGGAAATAAACTCAAGTGATAATTTTCAGAGAAGGTGAGAAAAACATACCAAGATAAAACTGCAGATATTCCAATCCCTGCCGTTGTAACTAACTGACTTTTTCTAAAAAGTGCTGCAAATAGCGAACCAAAGAGTGGCAAAAATACTATTAATTTCAGTATATCCATCATACTTTCATTCTTTCATTAAGTTTGCTTGTTCAACATCTATATTGCCACGGCTTCTATAATATACAACCAATATTGCAAGCCCAACTCCTGACTCTGCTGCCGCAACAGTCAACACAAACATCACAAAAATCTGCCCAACTATATCATTCATAAAGGCAGAAAAAGCAACTAGATTGATATTAATTGCCATCAATAATATTTCTATTGATAACAGTATATTGATTATGCTCTTACGGTTAATGAAAATACCACACACGCCAATAGTGAACAAAATAGCAGCAACTATCAAAAAATGATTTAATCCTATTTCCATTCTACTCCTTTTCCAAATTTAGCCTTAATCAATTTTACAGATGAAGATTGTGTCAATTGCTTTAATACATTCTGTTTTTTAATTCCTTTTTTCTTGTCCTGCAAAGTAAGAGCAATTGCACCGACAATTGCAACAAGTAGCAAAATTGCAGAAAGATGAAAAGCGTACATGTAGTCAGTGTAGAGCAAATTACCGATAGCTTTCACGTTATTGGTATTATAGTTTATAACATTGCTTATATTTGGTGCTGAGCTGCGGATTACAAATCCGATGATTAGAAAAAACACAACACATAACATAGCACTAAGAGTTAAATGCTTTGCAAAACCCTGATGCAATCTTATGTAGTCGATATCGAGCATCATGACTACAAAGAGGAATAACACTGCAACTGCACCGATGTATACTATCAGCACCATCATAGCAATGAATTCAGCTCCAAGGAGAATAAAAAGCACTGCAGAGTTAACAAAAGTGAAAATTAAAAATAACACTGCATGCACAGGATTCCTTACGCTAATTACACAAAAGGCAGATAAGATGCTTAGAACTGCAAAAGAATAAAAGAAAAAAGGCATCGATACTTTAACTGCAACAATAGCTACTAACTTAAAGTAATTATTGCTGTAAAGTCAATGTTATATTAAACGTTTGAAAATATTCTACTACAAGCTTCAGCTCCATTTTAAATAGAGCATTTTCTCAGTCACATAAAAACTCTTGACAATTTTAATTTATTAATGTATAATATATGCATGTTAATAGTTAGTAATGGCTCAAAATGTATAACATATTTGGTTACTTCAAAACTTGTGACAAGCAAAGTGAAAAATTAAATAGAGAGAATTATTAATATACCACAAGAGATTATGTGACAATTTACTTCAATAAAATACACTAGGCAGATCATGGAGATGATTTAAAGAAAAAGCATATGGTTTTATATATGATATCGGAGATTAGTTGAAAGAAACATATGAAAATCTCACTGAACGACCTGAAATGCATAACTTCTATGTTCCAGAAAAACTTTCTGTTAAAGCTGAGGAAATAAGATGAAGGAACTGAATCGTAAGCCTAAGCCATTCAAAACTCCACCTATCCAACAAGCAGAAGCTCTAGTGCCAATACCTCAAATCAAGTTGTTGTTACTCGACATACACCTGAAGCTACTAAAACAAGATAGATAAAAAACCTACGTTTAAATATGTAGTACTTGAGTGAAGCATTCTTTAAACTGTTCTATTCAATAAAATCTTTACAATGTTTGGATCATAGGTTTAACTTTACGAAGTTATAGTCTATAGGTCTTCAATGAACGATTATCTCTCACTGTTAAATCAAGAACAACAATTAGCTGTAACTAACTTAAATGGGCCGATTTTGATACTGGCAGGGGCGGGAACGGGAAAAACAAGAACGATTACTTCAAGAATAGCGCACATAATTAGAAACGGTCACGCTTATTCTGATGAAATATTAGCAGTTACATTCACGAACAAAGCAGCAAATGAAATGATATCAAGAGTGCTTGAACTCACGGGCACAAACATACCATGGCTTGGCACTTTCCATGCAATTGCAGCAAAAGTTCTACGTCATCATGCTGAGGTCGTGGGGGTAAATTCCAATTTTACAATTATTGGTGTGGATGACCAATTACAGGTAATAAAAAACATCATGAATGAAATCAACCCTGATTACCTATCAGAAAAATGTAAGACCATTATGAATATTATTCAGCAATGGAAAGAGAAGTGTTTACTTCCATTCGAAGTGGAAGACGTTCAATCATTTAGGCCAGTGTACGTAACTGCACTCAAAGTCTATCACCAGTATCAGGAAAGGTTGAAAATCCTTAACTCTGTCGATTTTGGTGACTTATTGCTATATAACATAAAACTCTTTAATCAAAAGAACGAGGTTCTATCCTACTACCAAAACAAGTTTAAATATATCATGGTAGATGAATATCAAGATACAAATGCAATACAATATCTTTGGCTAAAATACCTTGCAAAAGAGCACTCAAATATTTGTTGTGTAGGAGATGACGATCAATCGATATACAGTTGGCGTGGTGCAGAAGTTGAAAATATTTTGAAATTTTCCGATGATTTTAAAAATGCAAAAACCGTTAAACTGGAGTGTAACTACAGGTCAACATCCCACATACTTGCAACTGCATCATATGTCATCAATCACAATAAGACTCGCTTAGAAAAAAAGTTGTGGACAATAAACATTAAAGGGGAAAAGGTAAATCTAATAAAGTTATGGGACGGGAAAGCTGAAGGAAGGTTCATAAGCGAACAGATATTAAAGCTCAATAAATACAGATTTAGTGACATTGCAGTGCTCGTAAGAGCGACTTTTCAAACCAGAGTGTTCGAAGAGTATTTCATAAAGTATTCAATTCCCTATAGGATTATAAGTGGCGTAAAATTCTACGAACGTCAAGAAATAAGGGATATAATTGCATATTTGAGGCTTGTTACAAATAATAATGACGATCTCGCTTTTGAAAGGATCGTAAATCGTCCCAAAAGAAGCATAGGAGCTACAACTCTAAAGAAAATATATACGACTGCTCAGGATAACAAAATTTCTTTTTTTCAGGCAGCAAAAATATTGGTTAATAGTGATCAAGTAACCGAAAGAATTAAACTCTCAATAAATGATTTTTTAAATAAAATTAAAGCTTGGGAAGAAATAGTAAGCGTAAAACCACTTCATGAATTTGTTAAAATCGTAGCAAATCAATCAGAATATATGGAAATGCTTGAGAATGAAGGGGTGACGGGCTTAGCGCGAATAGAAAATGTTAAAGAGCTCATTTCATCTTTGAAGAATTTTGACAGCACTATAACCTTCTTGGAGCATATTAGTTTGGTGATGGAGGTGGATAATATGAATAGCGATGACACTGTATATGTTATGACTCTTCATGCGGCTAAAGGGCTTGAATTCCCATGCGTGTTTTTACCTGGTTGGGAAGAAGGATTATTTCCTCATCAAAGATCTTTTGAAGATAAAAGTGGTAAAGCTTTAGAAGAAGAGAGAAGACTTGCATATGTTGGCATAACTAGAGCAAAAGAAAGGTTGATCATTTCATGTGCAGATAGGAGAGAAATTAATAATCAGTGGCAACCAATGCGCACTTCTCGATTTATTAAAGAATTGCCAAGAGAAAATGTCGAGGTGATCAAGAATAGTGCCTACTGTTGAAGCTATAACTGCAGCTCTTACGACAAACACATCTGAATTACTTCAATTATATATTTCTCCTGGCAAAAGTTCTCTGATGGTCTTAAATAAAATTTTCAGTGAATGATTATCAGACATGTTGTGTTCTGCTGATTTTATTAGGTGTACTTCAACGTCTGTTGACTTAATTTTTTCAGCTAAATTCAATGAAATTTGATAAGGAACATCTTTATCATTAATGCTATGCAATAAGCGCACAGGACAGTTTATATCTATTGCTTCTCTGTTTAAAAGAAGGTTCTTTCTGCCATCTTCGATCAAATTTTTAGTTATTTTGTATGCACAGTGCTCCGAAGTAAAATCTATTACACCTTTAGAGCTTAGCTCTTCTTTTTGCTTGTATGACAATTGCTTGAATATTAAACCTTCAGTGAAGTCAGGAGCAGATGATATGCCGATTAATGCTGCAATTTTTTCTGGAAATTGAAGGGCAGTGAGCAGCATCAGCCATCCTCCCATACTTGAACCTATAATTATTTGTTTATTGCTAGTTAATTCACTTATCACTTTAGCACAATTTTTTTGCCAATCACTTATTGTATAATCAGCAAAATCACCACTTGAATTACCATGGCCAAAATAATCAAAGAGCACAAGTGCTATATCATTTTCTTGGCAAAATTTGTAAACGGCAGTTGCTTTAGTTCCATCCATATTGGATGCAAAACCACTAAGAAAAACTATAGAAGCCTTCTTTCCTTGTAGCTTTCGATATGCTATACGGCCATTACTTCCATCGAGTAATTTACAATAATTCATACTACTTTGGCAAGGCAACCGGACTATCGCTCATCGAACGCAAATAGCTGACTAGATCTGCAATCTCTTGTGGATTGGAAATGCCTGCAAATGCCATACGTGTACCTTTTATGTAGGCTTTTGGATTTTTTAAAAAAGCAAATAATTCCTCATACCCCCATTTCCCACCTTTTTCAAGCAGTGCTTTTGAGTAATTGAATGAGCTGCCAAGATGGGCTTTTTTATTTTCAACTATGTTCCATAAGTTTGGTCCCACTTTATTCATTCCACCTTTCTCAAAACTATGGCAAGCTATACATTTTTTTGCTGCTGACTTGCCTTTTTCAAAGCTAGCATTCTGCATGAGCGCTCCAATATCGAGGACCACTTGCTCGATTTTTTGCTGAGACTCATTGCTGCCAGCAGCTACTATCGTTTTATGTTCAATCTTGTATTCCTCTGGACTATAAAGCATATCAACTACATTGCTAACTATCATAATTATTAGTCCAGAAAGCAAAATCGATGCCGCAATCTTATTAAGCTCCATAGTTAATTCTTATCAAGTAATGTTACTTAAATTATGCAAATATTTTCGCAAACTGCAAACAATTACCTTTATTCTACCAAAGATAGAATTTCTATTACTTAGTTAATAGACCACAATTCTGCTGCTAAGTAACTCCGTGGTCCAGTCACATACTGGTATGGAATAATATATTCAAATAGATTTCCTGCAAACCTGTCTACATTGAAACTGGAACCACTTCTATAATGTTCGTTTGCTTGACCTAAGATTCAGGAGCATTTAAACTGAATTTTATAAAGTACTAGAAATGATAGGAAATCTAAGAGGAATAGTTGATGAGGTGTGTAGCGATCACATAGTCCTGAATGTGAATGATGTTGGCTACATCGTATATCTTTCAGCCAAAACTTTAAGTGCTTGTTCGATTGGAAGTAGAGTAAAATTACTTATCGACACTTATGCAAATGGCAGAGAAAACGTTACTCAGCTATATGGATTTATAAGTAAAGAAGAACAGCAGTGTCTGCGTTTATTAGTTAAAGTGAGCGGTGTCAGCTATAAAACCGCAATGTCAATTTTGAGCAAATTAACTCCAGAGCAACTGTTTTTGGCAATTATAAATGAGGATAAACTAGCACTTAAGGTGAGTGGACTTGGCCTGAAACTCATAAATCGAATTATTACTGAGCTGAATGGCAAAGTAAGTAAATTAGAAACAAATAACAATCATTTTCACTCAATTAGTGAAGATGCTCTTTCAGCTTTGATCAATCTTGGATATGAAAGAACAAAAGCTTATGATACAATAAAAAAAATAGAAGATGAATCACCAAACTTGGACACTAAAGATATTATTCGTATGGCGCTTAAAACAATATGAAGTCAATATCATGTAGTAAGGAATACTCTGAAGATATACGTAATTTAAATATCAGGCCTGAGCAACTTGATGATTTTGTCGGGCAAAAAGACTTAATACAAAATTTAAAAGTGTTTATAAATGCTGCACAGACGAGAGCTGAAGCTTTGGATCACGTATTGCTCTATGGTCCTCCAGGGCTTGGTAAAACAACTTTAGCACAAATTGTCTCTAAGGAATTAAGGGTTAGCTTTCGTGCAACTTCTGGTCCATTGCTTAGTAAAGCTGGGGACTTAGCTGCAGTGCTCACTACTTTAAATGCAAAAGATGTTCTATTTATCGATGAGATCCATAGATTAAATCGTAGCATTGAGGAAGTTTTATATACTGCTATGGAAGATTTTTGCCTAGATATACTAGTGGGTGAGGGCCCATCTACCAGAACTTTAAGAATAGATTTACCACCATTTACACTGATTGGGGCAACAACACGTCTTGGACTGCTTTCTGCACCGCTGAGGGATCGTTTTGGTATTCCCCTCCATCTTGAGTTTTATTCTTTTGAGGAACTGGTTGATATTATAAAAAGAGGTGCAAGAGTTCTTTGTGCTGAAATCGAAAAGGATGCTGTGCAAGAAATTGCCTGCCGCGCCCGTGGTACTCCAAGAATTGCTTTGAGATTACTGAGAAGAATAAGAGATTTTGTTGAAGTAAAAGATGATAAAAAAATTACCTGTGAAATTGCCGGTTCTGCACTATCAAAATTGGGTATAGATAAAATGGGACTAAATAAATTAGATATGGATTATCTGAGATTTTTGTTTAACACCTCAGGACCTGTTGGAATTGACACCATATCTATTGCACTATCTGAAGATGTTGGCAATATTGAAGAAACAATAGAACCTTATTTAATCAAGGTCAGTTTCATAAAGCGCACACCAAGAGGACGTGTTTTAACTGATCAAGCAAAGGAATATCTCATCATTAATTCAGTGGTATGCTAGTATTATACTATATTTTATAACATTGTATAGTATTACACTAAAAATTATAATATTCTTTTATTATATGATTTGTAGGTGTTTTGGAGGCAAATAAGAAAGTCTTCTGTTATAGTGAATATGTTCTTGAAAAATTACGTAATATATTCTAGTCTCTACATAATATAAATGTAAAAATATCAATAATTTATTGATATTTTTTAAGATTAATGCTTATTAAATACTTCATATTGTAAGATTGAATTATTATGTTTTATAGACCTAAGATAAAATGGTAAAAACCTTTCTAAACGATCATAGAAACAGTAATTCAATTAATGGAGAAAAAGCAATGGAAAATTTTTTAATCAATAACAACGAAGAGGACGGTAGCTCAATCTTCATTAATCGAATCAGGCAGCAAGATCTCTCTGCAGAGAAGAAGCTCAATGAATTAAAAGGATTCATGGAGGAGCTTGCTAGGAAAGCTGAGCTCAAGAGAATAGAGCTTGAGCGTCAGGCTGTGAGTTGCATTGATGAAACATTATCTCAAGTAGAGCTACAGATACAAGATAATGAGGATTACTTTACTGATAATAATCAAAGGGTATTCGCAAATTTCTTTGAATCCCTCTTTAATCTTTTTGAAGTAAATGTAGATCCGCAAGTCTACAAAGTGCTCAAGGAGAAGAAAGAGAAAAATCTACTTCTTTCGATAATTAAGTTTTTGCGTGATAAGCTTAATAAATTAGTTAAAAAGTTCTTCAAAAAAGATTTAGACTTAAATTGGGATAAAAGGCTAGACAAAGAGATAAAAGAATTGCAGGAGAAATTACTCAGTGGTGGGTTATCTCCGGAAGAGGAAATAGCAATACTCGAACGTTTGCAAGCGTTGCAAAATTTAAAATTGAAGCTTCAAACTTTTCTCGTGGGCTCAGTCATTGCAATGTTTGCAGAAATTTTTACAGTTAATTTAGCAGCAGTAGTAGAGCAAGATGTAACTGAGGGAAAAAGAGACAAAAAAGCAGAAAAAACAGAATCAAAAGGAGTTTGTCGAGAAATAGAAACAAAAGTGAATGAAATCACACCAATTTCCCCATTTAATTTTTCATCTCAAGTTCCAATGCCAATTGTTCTAGACAAGCAAGAACGTGCTATTTTACCAAAGCCTGTAGAAAAATTAGTAGACACTCTGCCTAAACCTGTTATGAGTCACAAAAATAGTGAGGTACAAAAAGTGGAAAAAATGAATAAAGAAAAGAAAGAAGCAAAAGAAGGGAAAAATGAAAAACAAAAATTAGCTGTCTGTCCACCTGCTCCAGAGCAAAAGCAACACAGGAGAATTAGGCGCTTTAATTGCGATGCAAATAAATTAAGTAAAGAAGGAGCTAAATATAACCGCAATAGTGATCAGCGAGAAGCTACTAAGTCTAATGCTTCTGTTGAACTGCCAGGAAGATTAACTGATAATGTAAGAGTTGAAAACCATGTTTCTTCAGTTAGCAAAAAGAGAAGTGTGTGAAGGTTCTCTCTCTTTTTGTCGTTCCAGACTGGTTTTTTATCTGGATTCCAGTCTGGGATCCAGAGAACTTAGTTTTAAAAAAGTTGTCATTCCAGTTTAGGATCCATTTTCTCTTCTAGATTCCAGACTGGAATGACACCGTCTTGAATGGAAGCCAGTGCCAACAATGCGCCATATCACAATGCTCGTAAAGTTGTGTACTCAGACACTTTCATCCAGATACAATTTCATCATATAAATCTTTCCGTTCTTAATTTGTTTTTTCAATTAAGTTTATTTTGCATTTTCTCTGCCAACTTTTCAGGAGTTTTTCTCTACTAATTGCTAAATTTATGTCTTGAAATTCTTCAAAATAGACTAGTTTACAAACATTGTACTTTTAGTCAAATTTGATGTTATACCTGTATATAGGGTTCCATTGCGTTCACTTGCAAGTGTATAAATATAATAACTTTTCATATATAATAAATAAATTTACCGAATTCCAGACTGGAATGACATTAAAGGAGCTACTTAATGATACCAAAGAGGATACTTGAATGACAAGAGAGAAAGTATTGGAATGACACCGTCTTGAATGGCATACGCGTCAAGTTAAGGGAAAATGAGGAAATTTAGTGCACTCAAAGTTGATATTCTTGTTTTTCTATATTTGTCTTTTAAGGAGAATTTTGATCAGGTTAAGACGAGTTTTTTTGAGGAAAATTTGTACCTTACTGACTACACAATTTAATGTTAAGAATAGCTGTCTAACTCGCCTTTTAAGCTCAATAAATTCCTTTATTAGACTAAGTTCTGTACTCTTTTTTAGTTCTGTACAACCAACTATTCCATGAAATATAAGAATTGCGCACAATTTAGCGTATAGTTTACACCATACTCTGTATGGTTTTCCTGTAAGTTCGTCAAGCCTGATGTGACTCTTATACAATCTAAATAATAATTCAATCTGCCATCTTACTCGGTAAATTATTAATACCTGATCAGCACTAATTTTATTTTCTGGAACGTTAGTTATGAATATCGACCAATCCAGCAATTTTTGATTCTTTTGAGAAGATGTATATCCATGTGATTTTGCTAACCTATTAGCCCTTCTTCTAATTATAGACTGTTCTTCAGTTAATTTGTGACATATAATTCTCACTTTAATTTTTGTTTCTTTTCCTAATAGCACCTCATTTTCTAGAAACAATTTATCCTCTAAACATTCTAATAACTCTATTTTTTGATTTGTTTCTGTACCATATATGTTGGTACCAGATTTATAACGACTTATAAAATAAGCTCCGGCTCCATTGATTTGTTTAAAGGAACTTGGCACAAAATAACCCAAATCAGATATTAGTCAATCATTGCTCGATATATTGCTTAAATGTCTTCTATACCCCTGATCTGACCTTATTCCCTCAGTTATATTAAGCTGCTCTAATGTCTGGGTTAGGTAGTCAAAAACTAATTGTAACTTTATTCTATACTTAGTATTACTTTCATAAACACTGTAGCTAGTACCATAACCTTTATATATATTTTCCATACCATTAGGTATGGCTGATATAGCTACTATCCAATAGCTTAACACTTCTAAAGTGCTTCAAAATTCTGCAATCAACCTTTAAGATATTCTTAAATAAAACTAAAGACTCATTATACATTCTTTTCATAAATTCCACTGCTTCCTTGGTAAATCTAAAGTCCAGACCTTGTTTTGTTATATTTATCGAGTCTCCATTCAATAATTGACAAATTGTATCTATACTACAATTATCAATCCCTATATTACCTATGAGATGATTTTTTCTTTACATCTATCCTCATTGCCTTCGTACAAACTATTTCTTTTGAAACTGCTGTCATGTTCTTTGGCAATTTCTAATTCATGAACCAATACATTTTGCGCCTTCACACTACTTTCACAGTGACAGTTTCTGATTATGTGTACATACGCTCTTGCACTGGTATCTCCAGATTTATCTATATTATACGCTTTAGCCAAAAAGACTAAATAGTCAAACCCTGCCCAAAGATAATACATTACCTTTGTTATAGCACTCCCCACAGAAAATAAAGCTGAGCGTGTGCAAGATAGTTTACCGTTGTTTTTAATTCTGTTCTCATATGAACGAAGGTATGCCTCTGTACTTTTTAAAATCCTATGCGAATCTTGTTCTGTCTTTTTGACATCAAAATCATTTATATCATGAACTTTTTCATACATTTCTTTTATCAAATCACTAGAAAACTTCTTCAGAGCTGAATCATCAATATTTCTACTAATATAGATTTCTACTTTTCTTCCAAGTTCTTCTTCCATTCTATTTTTTAGCAACTTATTGTATTTATTAGTAGCTGGAAACAAAACTTTCTGACAAAATTTCTGTGGTTCGTTTTTAAAATTTGCTAAGATCTTATTCACAAATAGCTCAACTTTTTGACCTGTAGCAGCGAAAAACCATGATTGTCTGCGCTCATTACGCTCTCTATTTCTTCCAAGATTCTGTAGGGCTTCAGATGGATTATTGAACTGACTAACCGAATCTGCAAATATTGATGCAACATGATTATATTCACTATCAAATCCACGAACTTTCGATCCATCTATAACCGTTGCCAACGCAGATTTAGCTAATGCATCAAAATCTCTTTTTTCATAATTACAATAAATAGTTCGATTACCTATTTGATTACGTATTATCGCTGAAAAGGGTCTATTTTCTCCAATACCAAGTCATTTTCCCAATTCCTGCAAAGATACATTTATTTTGTTTGCAGAAATCAATGAGACTATGTCGTATACCTTCCTCTCTTTCCATGAGGTCATGGAGCTCTTTGCTTAAGCGCCAATTATCAACTATTAAGCTGCATTGCTCATTATCACTTTTACTCAGTGCTTCAATTACTGTCTTTATTTGCAGTAAGAGCTCATCTCTAGCAAATTACTCACTAAAGCCTTTTCTCTCTAAGTAGCTTATAATATTGTTATCATTAGTGGTGCTAACATTCTTTTTAACATCTTCTATCAATTCACTCAAATCTTCTCTTCTTTTTTTATCTAAGGTAATATTATCACACTTTATTAAATATAAGAGAGTAAGATCGATCATTGAATGCATTACTCTATATTTTATATATTCAGCAGTACTACTGAAAATCCACCTTTTCTTTTAATTCAGATATCTGCTCTTCTGTCAAACTAGGATGTTGCTTTTTAACGCAGTTTATAAAGTTTAATTGACGTAATTGGGGCCTTTAGTCTTGATATGACATTCCTTCAGGCTAAAATTTATTATACACTTTATAACGTGTACTACCTTCATATACTAAATTATCTCTACCCTGCAACGCAAAGTTAAGGTTAACTATACTATTTACATCATCTAAAAGCAGAGCACTTTCTCCAATTGGGCTTTGCACATTCCATCTTATAGAAGTTAATAAATCATTGCTATCGACAAGTTTACTGTAATTAAAAACTTCTTCGCTTTCTTCAACATACTCATGAGCTGGACTGGATTTTTCTCTAGTAAACAAGCTACGCACGTTAGCAAGAAATCTAGAGAGCAGTTCTCTTGATTCCACTCCAGTTGCTTTAGTTAGCACCCACCAAACTGGCAACATTACCATACCAAATATAAACATAGATTGTATAGTATAGCTGCCCAATCCAAGCAGAATACAGCCAATAATCTGAAGTGAGACCAATGACGTCAGCAACATTACTATTTATAATAGGAAACAATATAGCTAAAGATATGATGGAGGTAGCAATGTTCACTACAAGTTCTTGATTGAAATTTGTTATCCTATTTGGTTTTTGCAATAACACTTGCTGTTTCGATGGCGTTTGCAATACAACGTCTACTCAATCTTGTCGGGCTGATAACTTTTCCGCATCTATTTAAAATCCTTCTCTTTGGTATTGCAGTGAGGTAAGTCTTAGGATATTTCTCATCAAGCTTGCACATGTTCTCAAAATCCTGCTGCTTGTTAATACTGTCTGCTTCATCAACACCAATCCACAACTTGGTATTTTGGTCTTTAAATTTACGATCATTTTCTTGCTTTAATAACAGGTCATGTGTCACTATAATTGTTGTAGGTTTAGTTGCCTTCAGTGCATTTTAATTTCCTCAGAAGTTTTAGGTGTCCTAATGTTTACAGTAAATGCACTGCTCATCATTTTTTAGCTTGATTCACTAGGTCACCACTTGGTACTGCAACCAGATGATGAAACCCTGCTTGGGTTAGTACGTGACTCAGTATTCCAATATCGTAAGTCTTGCCAAACCCAGTTTCTGCATCGATCATAACATTACAGTTAGTAGTAGAAGGGTTGCGCAGATGTTTCTAATACTCCTTCAACAACAGGTTTACGACGTGCTGCTATTATAGATTCCTTTGTATCATCAAGTTTTATAGATTCACCTTGCAACTTATAGTTGATTTCTTCTAAGCCACTTATAATACTTTGCTTTTCTTGATTGCTGATAGAACTCACACATTACCCACTATAACTATCACAATATTAATTGTATGTTAATTCAGTAAATTGTCAATTCTATAGACAAAAAGCTGATTTCAACTATCATATTAATATGAATATATGCCTCGGAATAATTACTTCTCCCCATGGAATCAAAGGAGCTGTTAAGATAAAAACCTTTACTGAAAAGCCCGAAAATATTTTCCTGTATGGTGGACTAATAATCGGAAGTGAAAATTATAAAATAAGTTTGGTGTCTGTTGTCAGTAATAATTTAGTAATAGCAACAATTAGCAGTGTGAATTCCCGTAATGAAGCAGAACTTTTTAGAAATAAAAAGTTATATATAGAAAGAAATAAGCTACCACAGTTAAATGATGAGGATGAATTTTACCAAGATGATCTTGTAAACATGGAAGTAAGACTAGAGAGTAATGAATTATATGGCTATGTGAAGTCTGTGAATAATTTAGGCTCGGGGGATATATTAGAAATTTTAGTTATCAGCACAAAAAAAAACATTATGTTATCTTTCACTAAAGAAATATTTCCATACATCAACATGAAGGAAAGATATATAGTAATCAACATGCCAGAATTCATTGGCCAATAAAAATTTTGATATTTGTATAAAGTTATTTATAATTATCAGACTAAATTAAAAGTGTAATTATGGCAGAAAGGGCTAATGATATCAGGCCAGGTCAGGTACTAGAACATAACGGTGGGTTATTTTTGGTTGTAAGTATTATGCATACTCAACCTGGTAAAGGTGGTGCATATATACAAGCTGAAATGAAAAATATCCAAACAGGAGCAAAGCACTATGAAAGATTCCGCTCTGATGCAACAATCAAAAGGGCTATTTTGGATGAAGATGAATATGTTTATCTTTTTACTGAAGAAAATATCGTAAATCTTATGCATCCAAGTAATTACGTGCAGATTGTTATAAATTTAGACTTATTAGGAGAAAAGAAGGCTTATTTGCAAGATAATATGAAAATTAAAGTAGTAACTTATCAAGATAAAATAATTTCTGCACATGTGCCTGATCACGTTACACTAACTGTAAAAGAAACAGAGTCTGTTATCAAAGGGCAGACTGTTACTGCTTCTTATAAGCCTGCAATTTTGGAAAACGGAATACGCGTTAACGTGCCTCAATTTATAAAAGAAGGTGATAAAATTGTAGTACATACTCCTGATAACAGCTATTACGAAAGAGTGAAAGAGTAAATGGCAATTTCATCACCACGAATCAATGTGATGCTTAATTCTGTACGCAGCGCCTCCAAGCAGCTTATACGTGATTTTAATGAATTGCAAATTTCAAGCGTTAAGTCAGCAGACTTTATCAATAAAACTTATTCGAAATCCAAGCAACTTATGTACGATTGCTTGAAAAACTACAACCAGAACTATGACTTTATTTTTGAAGACAATGTAGGCCAAGATCTAAAAGAAGGCAGTTATACTTGGTTTATTATGCCTATAGAAGGCAAGGAAAACCTTTTTAGTTGTATGGTTTATTTTGCAGTATCAGTCTGTCTCATTCATAAAAACAGAGTTGTAGCAGCTGTGATTGATGCTCCAGCACTTAGAGAAACTTTCTGGGCAGAGGAAAAGAAAGGAGCTTTTCTTGAAGATTTCAAATCTCGCCATATAAAAATGCGGATGAAAGCTCGTGAAGGGGGAATAATAGACATAAGTGGTAATTTGTTAAATAAATTACCACTTGACAATAATAATCTACGCTCCCTTGGCTCAACGGTACTAGGTTTTGCATATCTTGCTGCCGGAAGATACAATGGAATAATTTACTCTGGAATTAATAAATATAAAACTTCACTCGGTAGGCTTTTTCTGCAAGAAAGCGGTGGGAGATTAAGGAAAGATAACGCGCTTGTCATTGCTGGAGATATAAACTAAAGTTCATTCAAAAGAGCAAAAGTCACGTAGTAACAATAATAAATGGTTATCTTTCCTTACCTACTCCTCATTGCAGCAGGGTGGCAAAATAAGATAGACGGGAAAAGACAACTGTAGGAACAAATAGGTGTCATTCCAGCACGTGACACTATAATCAAGATTGTTTAGACTGGATCCTATGGTCAAGCCATAGGATGACAAAAGAGTAAACTTTACCTGTATGAGCTATAGATCCCAGTGTTAGCTACTTTCATGATAAGAAATAAAGCACTGATTTTGTGCATTAACCATGCTTTTAAATAGATACCTTATTCTTGGCAACTCTAAACTCAACAACAGACACAAACAGACAATTTCTTAAAAACCTTTACAAGAGATTTTGTTAAATGCTCTATCATTTCATTTGTATGGTAAGGCGTAGGAGTAATACGGAAGCGCTCAGTCCCCTTTGAAACTGTTGGGTAATTTATATGTTGTACATATATTCCATAATCATCAAATAACAATTTTGATGCTTTTTTGGACAACTCAGGATCGCCAATTATGATTGGAATTATATGAGTTTCTGTTTGCATAAAATTCACTCCTGCGTTTCTCAGTGAGTCTTTTACCTTTTCAACAGACTGCTTTTGCTTCTCTCTTTCAACATTGCTCGATTTCAAATGCTCAACGCTTGCCTTTGCTGCTGCTGCTAAAACGGGTGACATAGCAGTAGTAAAAATAAATCCTGGGGCTGAACTTCTTATTACATCCACCAAGCTCTTTGAAGACGCTATATATCCACCCATCACTCCAAAAGCCTTTGATAATGTACCCTGAATAACAGTTATTCTATCCATCAAACCTTCTCTTTCTGCAATTCCGCCACCGCGCGTTCCATACATGCCAACTGCGTGTACCTCATCCAAATAGGTAATTGCATTATACTGATCTGCTAGATCACATATCGCTTCAAGCGGTGCTACATCACCATCCATTGAGTATACAGATTCAAGTGCTATTATTTTCGGCGTTTTTATATCTATAGACTTTAGCAACTGCTCTAAGTGATCAACATCATTATGCCTAAATATGTGCTTCGGTCTTTTTCCTGATTTTATACCTTCTATCATTGAAGAATGGTTTTTCTCATCTGAAAAAATTACCACGCCCGGAATAATAGACGATAAAGTACTAAGTGTAGTTTGGTTGGCAAGATAGCCACAAGCAAAAGTTAAAGCAGCTTCTTTTTGATGCAAGTCAGCCAAAGACTTCTCGAGCTCAACAACTTCCTTTGTTGTACCTGATATATTTCTTGTTCCTCCAGCACCAACAGATGAATTTTGAATAGCAGCAATGACACTATCGTTTTGTGACATGCCCAGATAATTATTACTGCACCAGACAATAACCTCTCTATTTCTTTCATAATCCATAATATAGGGAAGTTTGCCAGGTAATGACGCAAAGTGCGTAAATTCGCGATAGCGCCCTTCTTCTTTTATATCTTTGATTTTATTTAAGAATATTTCTTCGTAGTCTACCAAGTTTTTATCTATTAACAACCAGTATAACTATAATAAATTATTAAATGATAGACTACTATATTTATTACTTAGACTGACATTCTTCTGTCTGTATAACCCTTTTGACCTGATTATCCTCAACTAAGCTTTTAGGCCTATAGCAGTACGTAATTGTAGCCGCAATAAGACAACAAGCTGCAACTGCTATTCCTATTGCTAACATTTCCAAGTAAACTGCAACAGCCACCCCTGAAACAATACTGGCTATTGCAAGCGCAGAAGCAGCTACAACATGCCTCTTTGTATTTTGTGGATTTTTTTTGAGGCCACTTTTGCTGTTTTGCTCATTAATGCTTGGCAATCCTGTTTCTGGCTGTCCATTTCCGTTAGCAACTTGTTCTACACACTTATTAGGTTGATTAACGTTAATACCACTATTAACATCTTTTGTGTCAATTACAGGGATTCTTGTTTTACGAACTGCTCCACTATCTTTTTTAAATGAAGAATCACTATTAGAGTCTGATGGAGTTCCGACAGAGCAATCACTCCCACTTTCTGGCTGTCCATTTCCTTTAGCAACTTGTTCTACACACTTATTAGGTTGATTAACGTTAATACCACTATTAACATCTTTTGTGTCAATTACAGGGATTCTTGTTTTACGAACTGCTCCACTATCTTTTTTAAATGAAGAATTACTATTAGAGTCTGATGGAGTTCCGGCAGAGCAATCACTCCCACTATCTTCAAGTTTAGAAAAACCATCATCTTCAGAACCCAGTGATGGTGAATCTGATTCACTTCCTTTAATCTCTTTCATAGGAATTTGTTGACCAATTGCAGTAGCGCCCACATCACTGCCTGATGATGATGCATCAGCGCACTCGGGGCTTTTTTCAGACAACAGTGCTCCTTGTTTAAGAAACTCTGAATGATCACAGAATCCTTGTTGTATAGTTTCTCTATCTCTTCTGGTCATCTCACCCTCCTCATAACTATTACCCATAGCTTCTATTGAAGCCTCTCCATTGTATATAATATTCTCTACTTTATCAACAATATTTTTTTGCGGCTGTTGATTATCAATATTTTTGGATTCTGGATCTTTTTTAATATTTAAATGCAAAGGTGTTTTATCATCTAAACCTTCAAGAAATTTTGTGATTTTTGATTCACCAGAAGACTTTTCCCTGTTTTCTTCCCTCACCAAATATAAACTTTTCGTTCCTACCAGATCTAAAGCTGTTTTGCCATCTCTATCTTTAATGTTGCAATCAGCTCCCTTATTTACCAGTAATTTTGCTATTTCAAATTTATCATGGTAAGCAGCCCAATGTAAAGCTGTTCTGCCATACCTCTCATCTTGAACATCAATATTAGCACCATTTTTAATAAGCAAGCCGATTAATTCTAAATTATTACGTGCCACAGCCCAATTCAAAGGTGCATGCCCTGAATTGTCTATACTATTAATATCAGCAATTTTATGATTAATAATAGTCTTTGCTACATCTATAAAATCTTGTTGTATAGCATAGTGCAAAAATTCTTCTGACATATCAGAAACTCTAGACTTGGCTTCAGTATCTTTAAATTTATCTAATACCGCTTTCACGCATTCTTGATTACGAATAGACAACGCCCTTCGAAGTTTTTCACATATGCTATGCCAAGGTAGAATAGTACTTCGATTTTTTTCCAAATCTTCTAATAAAAGCTTAGTATAACGTTGTCCACCAACACCAATAAGCAGCCTATCGAGCCCTTCATCTTGCGTAAATAATATACTTTTATGCGTTTCTGCATACCTTTCCACAAGTGTGTCATCAGCTGCAATGGCTAGTAGTGAAAGCTCTTTTACTGAATGATTACAATAACCATTTGTTTCATCATAGCTATTATTCAACAGTACATTGTGCATATGATCAGCCAAATTAAGCTGTTGAGAGCAAAAATCCTTCAAATTACCATAATTCAAATCAGTAATAAATCTATCGCTTTCCTCTATATTATTTATAGTTTTATCTAAATCTGCGTAATCACCATAATTTTTTGCTTTATTTATAACGTCTATTAATCCATCAAAGGTTAAATTTTCAGGGATAATGGTAAATTCTTCTTCATTATGCCTTGGTTCTATATTAACCTGATCTTGAGGCCAAAATAACTCTGTTGCTACAACTGCCGTAACTTCTGCAACACCTACCAATACATTCGCAACATTACCTAAAATGCCTGGATCAGCAACTACTTTGTTTGCTACTTCACTGCTATCAGATGAACTCTCAGTAATAGACAATTCTTCAGCAGCAAATGACTTAGGTCCTTCATTCATATTTTTCTCAAGAGTCTCTGTAATTCTATTATCCTCATCTTCGAAATGCCTATTTATTTCATCTAACAAACTTTTGCCATCAGCTTTGTAATTCTCTAATTGTTCAGGAATGGCAAATGTTACTTTGCCGTTTTCATACTCTACCTTACTATCTAAAAACTTAAGGGTGAACTCTAAAATAGCATCAACCCTGCATATTTCTTTACCCAGTTGCTTAATAGGCATATTTGGAAAATATTTAACGTTTAAAGAATCCTGATCACTACAGACAATCTCTATATGTCTATCATTAGCATCAGGCAATTGCAAATCGTGTCCCAAAAATATAGGAGAGAGCTGCATTAACAAAGAGCCATCATAACCAGCCTGATTGCAACTAGTAATTAATTCTTCTAATAGATTATCATTTGGAATTTCTGCTTTAGCATGTTCAAACATTTTTGTAAAAACATGTTTTGCGATTTGGCGTCGGTCATTCTGATTACATTTATCACAAAGCTGGCTAACGAAATTCTTGTCTATAACTTGACCATTAATTACAAAATCTATCCTGGGTAGGTCTTTGTAAGCTTGCTTTCCAGAATTTGCATCCCTATTATTCTCACTTGCCTTTACTTGACTTAGCAGAGATTGTGTCAGTTGAAACTGTAACGTAATTGGTACACTAGGTTCAACATCAGAATCCCTCACATCAGCTTCCTCTTGACTCTCATTACTTAAATCTCCAGACTAGCGACGCTCCCTTTCTTCTGCAGTATCTACTGCTGGCAGCATGAGCGCATCGAATAAATTCCAACCACCTATGATTTACCCCCGAACACTAGCCAAGTTAATTATAGCATTAAACAGAAATTTTGCCAAGCAAATTATTGAGTCTTTTAGCAAACAGACTTACGTCTTCCATCTCTTCACCTTCGACTATACAAGCTTGATAGAACAATAAGTAAATCATATCTCCAAGTGTTGGATTTTCACCATTTTCAGCGTGAGATTCCATCATGTTTCTTATCAAAGGATGCTTAATGTTAATTTCAAGTACTTTTGGCGTGCGGTAATTTAGCTGCTTCTGTTCACGTAAAAAACGCTCCATACGAAGATCCATAGTTCCTTCATCAACTGCTAGACACACAGGACTATCGGTTAATTTCTTAGAGATCTTTACACTTTTTACTAAGCTTCCAAGAACCTTGGTGAAGTATTCGAGTATAGAATCCGCGTTTTCTTCGCTTTTGTTTTCATCCGATCTATTTTCTTCATTTTTCTTACCTTCTTCTGAGGAGAATTTTTCTAAATCAACATCAGCACGAGTTACAGATTTAAATTTTTGATCTTTATATTCATGAATCACGCTAGTCCAGAAATCATCAACTGGATCAACAAATAGAAGCACTTCCAATCCTTTGCTGACGAATCCTTCAAGTTGTGGACTGTTTTTTACTGAATCGAGACTATTTCCTGTGAGATAGTAGATATGTTCCTGTTCAGGCTTCATTCTGCTTATATAATCATCAACGCTAACTAGCTTATCATCACTGGTGCTATGAAATCTACAAATGGAAAGCAATGCTTCTCTTTCATCAGTTGGCATAGCTTCGCAAAGACCTTCTTTTAACACCGCACCAAAATTGCCCCAGAATTTTGTATATTCCTCCAAATTATCTTTTGCTTTTTTGCCGAGCTCTGATACCGCGCGTTTAGTTAGGGATTTCCTAATCTGCTCAACAACGCGATTATTCTGCAGTGTTTCTCTGCTGATGTTAAGAGGCAAATCTGGTGAATCAACCACACCCTTCAAGAAACGCAGGTATTGTGGTATAATTTGTACATTATCTTCGGTAATAAACACTTTATTGACATATAACTTTACAGAGCAGCGTCTATCTGGATGAAACAAATCATAAGGCTTGATAGAAGGAACATAAAGCAAATTCGTATATTCTATTGCACCTTCATTTTTATTATGCAGTATCATCCAAGGCTCACCGCCTACGTGCGCAACACCGCGGAAGAAGTCGTTGTGCTCTTCTTGAGTAACGTCATTTTTTGGCTTAGTCCAAATTGCAGCTTTACTATTTAATTTTTCACTTTTCCCTTCTTCATTTACAAATTCAACAGGAAAATTTATGTGATCTGAATAAGTAGTAACAATGTTTTCAATACGGAATTTGTCTAAAAATTCGCTTTCTTCAGGACGAATGATGAGCATAATTTTTGTTCCACGAGAGATCTGACCATCTAACTTGCTGATTGAATACTCTCCATCTCCTTTAGATTTCCATACCCAAGATTCTTCTTCTCCGGCTTTCCTTGACTCTACTATAACTTCTGAGGCAACCATGAAGCTTGAATAAAAACCAACACCAAACTTCCCAATCAGTTCTACAGCTTGGTTTGAATCTTTATTATTCTTAATCGCATCCAAGAATTTTTGCGTACCAGAACTTGCAATCGTGCCAAGATTATCTATTAAATCTTGCCTGTTCATGCCAATTCCATTGTCGGTTATATACAGCTCATTCTTATCTTTACTGGAGCTAATAGTAATCTTCAATTCATCGCTTGAATCTAGTAAATCAGGATTTAATTGCGATTCATAGCGCAATTTATCACATGCATCTGATGCATTTGATATTAACTCACGTAAGAAAATATCCTTATTGGTATAAAGTGAATGAATTACTATATTTAGTACTTTGCCTACTTCAGCGTCAAATTTTAAATCTTCAGTTTCTTGTGTGTTATGCATTTTGAGCTCCATTATTAGCCTGCTACTCTAATGATCTAGGTATTGCACAGCGATCTTTCAAGGTCATATATGCTAAAATTTATGTGAGCCAATTTGTCATACAAGCTGAAATGGTAAGAAGAGGGTTCTGTTCTACAATTCTCTTTATTCTTAGAATAAGATATTTCTTATTTGCTTCAAAGATTTTTGAGTCTTTGATTCTTTTTCTTTAAAAGTAGTCTCAAGAGAAGTTTTAAGATTTTCCCATTCTTCCTGACCGTTTAGAATCAAAGCGCTCTCAATCTTCTCCAGTGCCTTCTGAGGTGATGAATATAATTCCTCATACAAACCAGTGTTTACTGACTTTAGTATTACTAAAAATGTAAATAAATTCGGATCAATTTTCGCATAACATACCTTTATTTTCTTTACGCAGTATTCTATTGCCTGCAATGATAATGAGAATCTTTCTGCATAAAATATAAAGCTATCTATAATTAAGCTCTTTGATTTTTTCGGCAATTCAATATTTTGAAACAGCTTTCTTGTAAATTTCTCTATTGGCTGTTTTGGCAAATGCAAAGAGAGATCAGTAAAAGATTTTAGACTGAAATTTGGTCCAAGTATTGTGCTGATTGCTCTGTGCACGTTACTTTTATCTTGACTAACAGAAATAATGAAAACTAGTCCCTCAACATCAAGCATGTACTTTATGGATTCTAAAAAATCGACAATGAATTTGGTGCGGCATATATCAAGATTATCGACCATTATATAAATGTTTTTACCTTTTCTGATTTTGTTAACCACATCTACTAGTTGTATTTTAAAATCTCTAATGTTCTCTTTTCTCCTTTGGAGAAGATTTAATTCACCCAAGACAAAACCTATGTCTTTCTTATCATCTTCTTTTGCAGCATCGAGAAATACTGAAAGCATAGCGAGTGGAGATTTGCTGATTAGCTTTCCTAATGTATTGAGAGAAAATAGTTCTTGGTTTATGTTTTTGAACTGCTGTATAACGCTTCTTTTTACTTTGTATGACGCAAATAGATCCTCAAACAGGAAATGCAAAAAAGAAGGCAATGGTTGATCTAGCGCACTAATATCCCATGCGCTGTAATAAGCTGCAATTTCATTTTGCTGCTCTAGATCCTTTACCCATTCTTTCAAAAAAAATGTCTTACCCCACTCATTATATCCTTCTAAGGATACGATCGAAAAAGACTGATCAATTGTCTTAATTATATTACTAAATCTACTTGCAACTTGCTTATAGCCTAAGCAATCACCTTCCCATGTTATTACCTTTGGTAGATGTTCCGTTTCTTTTTTTCTGAAGGTTATTAGGGATGTAAGTTTTTTTAAGCACATAAGACTCCTACACTATATTTTACTATAGTATTTTATAAGTTAAGAATCAGTTTACTTAAATAATCCACAATTTTCTATCACTGCAGAAATGGAAAGGTTCTTCTTTGATTTTAAATTTAGGTTCAATATTCATCAGATCTCTTTTTAGTTCATATTTGATTTTAAGTTCAGGCTCAATATTTATCAGATCCTTTTCAACCAGATGATCTTCTATTATATATCAAATTCGTTTACTATCTGCGTATTCTTTGTTAAATAGCGCAATGAAATCAAGAGCGGTTGATCTTGATTTTTTGATTAACCAATTATAAGTATAACGCACTCCATCTAGTGCAAAAGTTAACATAACCCCTCATTTTAAAACACCATGTTTAGACGTATAATATTTTCAATTAGCAAGCAAGTTTCTAGGCTGAAGTGTGTTATAGTATTTTTAAGGTATGTTGCTCGGAAGAAATGGAATATTATTTAATATCCTGTCTTGACGTAAGCGCTATCTTCAGCGTACCTTCATCTAGGTAGTCAATTTCTCCACCTATCGGTATACCACAAGCAAGGCGAGATATTTTTACATTCGAATTCTTTAGCAATTCAATTATATATTGCGCAGTAACTTGGCCTTCTAATGTCGGATTGATTGCAATAATGACCTCTTCAATTTTAAATTCTGTAACTTTTTTGAAAATGTTATCAAGATTCAGTTCTTTTGGACCTATACCATTTATTGCTGATAGCCTTCCACCCAAAACATGATACATACCTGAATATATATTTCCTTTTTCAAATGCCCATAGATCACCCAACTCTTCTACTACACACATTAACTTGCTGTCACGCTTTGGGTTAGTACAAATAGAACACGGTGATTTAGTATCCAGGTTTCCACAGATCTTACATTCTATTATAAGATTCGCTAGCTCTTTAATCAAAGATGCAAGCGGTAGCATAACTTTCTCTTTATTTTGGAGCAAATGTATAACTAACCTTCTTGATGACGATGGCCCTAAACTTGGCAATTTAGAAAAAGCATGAACTAAATTCCTTATATTAATGTTCATTCAGTAAATTCAAGATAGTTCAAAAATGATAACATCAAACCTTTCGTAAAGAAAGTAGTAAGTCTTTATCTTGACTATCTATAGAAAAATTTTTCCACTTCTCTCAGAAACTGTCTTGAAAAAAGTAATTTCATCACAATCTACTGTAACTTAAGTCTGACTCGGGTGTAACTGAAATTATCTCATACATTTGCATAGTTGCCACAGTACCTCTTTTTTTTTGAAAGTGACGCAATTTATTTTTCAACATGTTTCTTTCTTCTGCATAATTGTCTGATTCTTTATTCAAACTAGAATTTTTCTTCATACTTGGAAAGTATTGTATCGATCAAATAATTAAGAATAATATTAGACCTGTAGTTTTGACAAGCAACACAAGAGAATAATATAACATATCTTCGCTCACTTCTTCATTTATTATGTCATGGGAATTTCTATACATTCTAAAACAAGAGCCAAAGGCTGCTAAGCATACACAAGTAAGTTTTGTTTTGCTTAGGATGCACTTAATTCGCGCTAGTTTTTTATTATTATCTTCTAATTTTATACGCAACTCACTAATTTTACTACCATAGTGCTTAATAAACAATTCTATTGCCTCTTGGTTATTAGTATAATTATATGCTTTGTAAGATTCCTTATCTATGAGTTCAGTATCTATATCCTTTGACTTGAGAAGCTCTTTAATTGCTTCATTTTTGTTAAGAAGCACAGCTTCGTGTAGAGGTGTGTACTCATTTTCAACATCTTTTCTTCTGTTAATATTTTTATCAGTTAAGTAGTTAAAAAGAGCTGAAATGCATTCTGAATTATTACCTTCAATAGTCAGAGTAATTACGTCTTTTTCGTCTTTGTTCCTAGTATTAATAACTTTGAAAAGCGGCTTTTCATTCTCTTCCTCATGTTCAAAATATTTGTGCTTTTAAAACTCATTTGCACGGCATGGCTCATTAAGGATACACAAAAGCTTTTCTACAAAATAAGCATGATTTTTTAATAGCCACATGTAAAGGTGTATCCTGATTTTTTTTCATCTTGCAACAATAAGGCATCATACAAACAACCCTCTTTATATAAAATTAATCTCTTGATCAAAAGAGATATCTTCTTCTCCTTCACAGATATTTAGTAGCCGTGACCCTATACTTTCTGTAGTACTGTAATCAATTGCAGAGCTACGTTGCACTTTAGATTGAAAGGGTTGCGTTCATACTATTCCTACCTTTAAACAACCCCGCTATACCTCTAAATATTCCAGCTATACCTGATTCACTCCGAGCAGAACAAGGCGTTTTATCTTGAATGTGAATCTCAATATTTTCATTAGAAAAAGTTCTAAAACATGCGATCTGCCTCTTCTACTGGAAAAAGGCGCCTCATTCTTTTTATCTTTAGCTTTAACACTATTCTCTAGCTTTGCATTCGAAGCACTTATAGAGTTAGCTAAACAATCAAACCCGTATTTTAGATACAAAGTCTTCTGATTGAAAATTTGCTGCAGCGTTTATTTCGCCTTTCATATTTCTTTTTTACAGAAGTTGCATTTCAGGTAGGGTATCTCATCTTTTCAGATGCATGGCTAATGTGAACATATTGAAACCAGCGCTTTCTTTTTTGTCATCCCAGTGTCTAGGCACTGGGATCCAGTTAAATTTATGAGTATAAAAGCAATCAACGTTTCTGATGATTATGAAAAAGCTGGATGCCAGTGTCAAGCACTGGCATGACACCATCTGCTACTCGTTCCCTTCATCGTCCTAAAGCCCTTCCCTGTCATGCCCGTGCCAAATGACACCATTTGTTCCTATGTTTTTGTCTATCATATTTTACCACTCTGCTGAACGGATACAAAAAATTACTTCCGCATGTTTTTATCTCATTATAATTACAATTGGAGATATTTATTGAGCTCACAAATCTATCTCCGTCTGCAGACTTTTTAATTAAACTCATTAAAAATGTAGCGTATATTCTTCAGAGCATGTAAGTGTGCTTAATTTCCGTCGTATGTGCACTGCATTTTTTCTAATCTTTTTTATACAGAGGGATCTTATGTTCATAATTCCAGATACTTGACCTTTAATTTAGCTAATAAAAACCAACTGGTACCTGCGGTTTTTATAGCTACGTTTTCTCAAATAAGTTTTAAATGAATAGATTTCTTGCACAATCAGATGTCATCCCAGTGCTTGACACTGGGATCCAATAAGAAAAATGTGCTGGAACTTTCGAATTCCAGTTATGCAAGAATCTAATGTTAAAAAACTCACAGTTATTATTCATCTTTTAGAATTGCTTCATTTGTATAAGACTTTTTCTGCTTGACAGAAGAGAGTTGAGGGTTAACAGCTTCTTCTATTAATTTAGCCTGTTTATAGTCCTCACTTAAGAAATATATAGCTACTCCAATTGCTATTCCAGCAACAAGAGCAGATACCGCGAGTGCGCATAATATAATAGTCATTGAAGGGACTAAAGCACCACCAACAACGAGTCCAATGCCAAGAAAACGCCAGGTATAATGCCAATCAAACTATTACATCTAGCACTTTCTTTTTTTTCGATTGAGCTTGGTCTTTCATAGATTGAATGAGTGCTTCTCTTGCATTTCCTTGAGCTAAATCTAATGGAATATTACCTTCTTTATTCTTTAACAAAGGATTTGCACCATATTTCAAAAGTGCTTCTATTGCGTCAGTGTTATTACTTATAACAGCTTGGTGTAATAATGTACTTTCACTACTTTGATCTCGAAAATTGATCAATCTGTAGAAATACTGAGGAGTAACAAATCTATTCACCGCTTCATCTAAAATCCTCACGCGTTTTGAAACGGTAATATATCTCCTTCTTCAGACCTTGCGCTATCGTGTTTAATACAGTAATGCAAGATAGGTATACTATCTTTCCTCCTTCCTTATTGATAAGATCACCATTTACAGGGGTTCTATTTGAAATAGCTTGTATGAATAACGTCTTGTTAATCACAATTCGCTATTATAATTAAGATAATCTTGCAATTCTTTGATTTTTCTATTAGCAACAAGTTCAAGTAAAGTCATGTTATCCACCTATTTTATACTAAAAATAAAATTAATTCTAATAAAAGTCAAATTCTTAATTAAAAAATTAATACAATTAATTCTGTGAATGTCAAATAAATTCCGTAATTTTGTTAAAAAAAACTCACAGGATCAACATCTATTGTTACTGTAATGTTTGAACTCGAATTACAGTTTTTAATCCAATGTTTCAGCTTTTTCTTTATGAATAGACTATGTTTAGTATGTATCTTTAGTAACACTCTATAACGATATTTATTGTTTAAAAAATTTATTGCTGCTGGTGATGGACCAAAAATTTCGAGTTCTTCTTTTCTATTCACGCACTGGAATGACAACGCAGAAGGAATAGTAGCTGAACATTGATCATGCAAAAAGCTTGTTATCTCACTTGCTGCTTTCTGCGTTGCAAATTGATCCTTACAACAAACTATAAGCGCTATTAGTCTACTAAATGGGGGCATTTTAGCTTTGCGTCTTGACTCAAGTTCAACTTCATAAAACAAATCCCTTTTTTGCTGCTGCAATGCTTTTATTATCAAACTTTCAGGATTATTAGTTTGCACTATTACCGTTCCTTTTTCGTTGAACCTCCCAGATCTACCCGCAACTTGATGCAATAATTGATACGTCTTTTCTGCTGCCCTAAGATCAGAATTTTCAAGTCCTAAATCTGCATTTATCACTCCAACTAAAGTTAATTTAGGGAAATTATGTCCTTTCGCAATCACTTGTGTACCGATTATAATATTCACCTCTTCCTTGAGCACTGAGTCAATGACGCTACCAAGCGACTTCTGATCGCTGCTGATAATTGCAGTTTTTGCATTTGGTATTAATTTCACTATTTCTTCAACTAATCTTTCAATTCCCACACCATAAAGAATCAATGACTGCTCACTTCGACAATTAGAGCATTTTTCTGGAAGTTTTGATTGATAAGAACAATGGTGACACAAAAGGACGTTCTTTTTCTTGTGGTAAGTAAGCCATACAGTGCAATTTGAGCAGGAAATTTTGTATCCACACTTTTTACAAACTGCAAGTTGTGCGTATCCTCTGCGATTTAGAAAGAGCATAACTTGCTGTTTTTTCTCTATGGTTTGTTTTATTCCTTCGAAAAGCTCATTGGAAATCCATTGCTTATTATTCACTACTTTTATATGCGGTAACTCCGCACCACCGAATCGTTCGATTAGCTTTACATGATTGTAATTCCCTTTTTTAACGTGATAAATTGTTTCAAGTAGCGGAGTGGCGGATGATAAAATAATCGGAATATTTTCGAGCTTGGCTAAGATAATGGCGATATCTCGAGCATTATATATAATCCCCTGTTCTTGTTTAAAGGATGAGTCATGCTCTTCATCGACGATAATTAATTTTAGGTTTTTACAAGGCAAAAAAAGCGCTGACCGTGCCCCAATAATGATCTGCGCACTTCCATTTGCAATACTGAGCCAATTATTTCGGCGAGCTTTTGGAGTAAGTCCTGAATGCCACTCAGCTATATTTCCAGATGTCTGACTGCGAACGCGATTTACCAATTGTGAAGTTAGGACAATTTCAGGTAAGAGGATTAGCACTTGTGCATTACCTTCTTCTGGTGTCATTCCAGTGTGTAACCTTTTGGTGTTTGAACATTTGCAGGTAGTTTTAGTAGTAGATGATATCATTCCAGTGCTTGACACTGGAATCCAGTCTTTATCGTACAACTGCTTAGTGTACTGATTTGAAATTAAGTTTTCTGGATCCCAGTGTCGGGGCACTGGGATGACATCCTTGTTGGTAAAAATTACTCTTATATTGTAACATTCGTCTAGTTGCGTATTGAACGCTGGAATGACATAACGTTTATTTTTGAAAGTAAATTGCATAGCAAATGGTGTCATTCCAGTACTTGGCAAAAGCAGTATGCTAAATGTTACAGAGGGTTTTGCCTTAAATGCAAAGGTGTCATTCCAGTGCTTGACACTAAAATCCAGGAATTTTGATTCTAAGTTGGGTGTTGGTCTTAAATTAAAATAAACATTTGTGATGAGATTATATGAAAAACTCGATCCCAGTGTCTGAGCACTGGGATGACACCTTACTCGTAGACCCAAATCACAATGTTCGTAAATGCTATGATTCTTAATCAACTGTGCAATTACAGAGAGATAAACTTCCGTTTTTCCAGACCCGGTTTCACCGTCAAGTAAAGTTACTGAATACTCATTCAAATTACTTATTATTTTATCTCGAGCTGCTTGCTGCTCAGGGTTTAATTGGTAATCTATTTCACTTATTTCCTGCTTTTGCTTAGTGCAAACTAACTTATCTATTTGATTTACCTTTAATACTCCTCCCATTATCACTTTGGCAAGCATACCAATAGGTATTACATTATATTGCGCAACCCACTCTGCAAATTCGATCAGTTTTGGTCTGATGCTTGGCAAATCGACCTTTTGTTCAATAAATTTTAATTCTCGACCGCTTTTGCTATTTTCTCTCCAAACTATTCCGATCAAAGGCTTTCTGCCAAACGGCACCACTACGTAATCTCCAATTGAAACTTCAGTATCTTCCTCAACTGCATATGAAAATAGCTGATCAATTGGAAGTGGCAGTAATACGTCAACTGTTCTTGTCATAAGTTAGCGCTGTTTTTAGATACATAGAGAAGCCTTAATGCTTTTTTCATAGTACACATTTATAATCATAAATACTGGAAATGTTAGGAAATTCTGTATGTTTAGCGATAAAATAGTCCTAGACTTTGAAGTAGAAAAAGGTGACCGAATAGATCGGTGTTACTTTTCTACACGTGCCAAACTTACAGATAAGAGCAAAAATCTTTTGCGTAAAAAGCTTGGAAGTACAATTCAGCTTGATAATCTAGATAATTACTTTGATCTGAGTCCTGAAAATTTTTACATTTATTACAACAAATATAGTGGTCACTATGGTATAAATGAGCTACATGTCAGAGATGATAATGGTAGATATTTAGCTACTAAACTTCCACTTGATCAGAGCGGATTTTCGATAGAGTTATCATTCGACGAGGTGAATTATGGTTTTTATCCTCTGTATGCAATCTATAATCCCACTCAATATGATAAAAAGCAGGAAAAGAGCTTTGAAGATACTGGTGAATTGCAGCCGTTTGTGTCAAGTGTATTGGATTACTTTCTAAATGGCTTCACCATTCAAGATATGTTTTTGCAAATACAAAATGAGCTTGTTGAAAAAGAAACAAAATTAGAAGAAGACAGAAGAAAAGCAGAGGAAGAATTAAATCAAGAGAATGAAAAGTTAAGAGAACTCATAGAAAATGATGAGATTAAAGTACTTAAAGTAATAAAAGGCCATAGTACTGAAAATGGACGTTCAGCAGCAATTCTACAGCTTAATGGTGATCTTGATGCAAGTAAATACTACATAGCAGAGTACGAAAGCAATGAATACTTACATTGCACGAGCTCTGGTTATGACGTACTGCTTGACCAGAGCGATTTATTTTTTGTTCTGAATAGCAGCTCTTATCTTGAACTTGAAAGTGGGTTCTACTCAATCCCTGAATTTAATTCTATAAGCTATGCTAAATATCTCAATACTAAGAATCGGCTTTTCAGCGATGATCAACTGTCTCAGCAGTTGTGCAAAAATAAGGTAAAGGCTGAATCTAAAGTTAACGCATTTTTCTCAAGACTTATTTATAGTGAAAATTTTTAAGAGGTGAATATGAAATTTAAAACAAATTCTGAATGTGATAAATCACAAACGTTGATTAAAAAGTTATTTCCAAATAAGGAAAGTATAGTAATAAACGATCAGCTTACGATAGAAGTGAAATATGGTGGATTGGCTGGTTATACCCCTGAGTATATAAAACAAACTGTACAAGATGCTTACGGAGCCTGGTCTGATAATTTCTATTCACAAAAAAGCGTTCATTCTGGTCCAGTAAAATTGCAGCTTTATGTGCTGAAAAATTACGATGATTACAAGGCTCACATAAAGGAACTTTCAGGTGGTAAAGACCATAGAGAATTATGGGGTGGTGGAACAGTGAGAGCACACGAAGCTGACGGCACGATAGCAAAGACTTTTATTGTTGGAGATGTAAATGGCTTACTTTGTGCAAAATCTAAAATTTTAATGGAAAAAATGAGCGATGCATTTCTTGAGTACTCTACCGGTAATATGGATACAGTACCTGAAGTTTTACGTACCGGTATGAAGCTTTTCATGTGGAGCTATGATGCGGCTAAAAAAGAAAGCACTCGCGATATGCATTATATAAAAGAAGCGTACAATAAAATGAATGAATCTGGGCATGATACACCATATAAAATAGCAAGTATGTCTAACGACTGTAGAATATCAGATTGCTTAGTGACATTCCTACAAGAAAAACATCCTCAATTCATAAAGCAATTGCTTACTGAGATGTCTTTCGATAGAGCAGAAGCGATATCAAAATTCAAGCATCTTTTGAATAACTCAGAAGTTGAAAAAGAATTTAAGCAGTGGATGGATGTAAAAAGTGGCGATAAAATTGTGGCAGATCTTGTGCCAGATAATGAAGTTATGACTTTCGGCGAACACAAGCTTCAAATAAATATAAAATATGATGATGAGGAATTAACTCAGAGCAAATTGAGTAGTGTAAAAAATGCCATCGAGAGTACTATAAAAGATTTTGATTCAGCATTTGGCATTAATAATTCTCATCCTTGGCACAACATACCAAATAAAGTTAATGTTTTCGTATTTAATACAAAGAGTGACTACGAAAATTATCTTAAGGAGTTGAGCGTTAACTATAAAGGCGCTTCTGGCTTAACAGTTCAAGGGCGTGGCTCAGAAATTCATGTTTATTTTTATCTACAAGAACAATTTGATGACTCGTGTAAAACTTTGAAACACGAATTGGGACACGCCTTAACTATCATTAATTCCTATTATGGTACAGGTGATGTCTTATCTAAGGCTATGCATGAAGGGGTTGCTAACTATATGGCAAGTTTAGAAGATGGTCGGCATGTCAATGACCAGGGAGATAAAGAGGCCTTGATTGCAATAGAGAGTAAAGGTCTCAAACCAGATGAAATATTGCGCAATAATATTTGGAGTAATAAAGGGGAACATTATCATTCGGATGCTGAACAAGTGATCAAATTTCTTGAAGATAAACACCCAGATATGATTGATAATTTGCTCAAGATCCTTTCTAAATCTGGTGCAAATAGGTCTCAAGGTAATAAATCATTTGAGGATTTTTTGACTGAGCTAAAAGGTTATACTCAGGAATTTAAACAGTGGGTCAAAGCTGAACTGAGTGGTGAACAACATATGGAATATAATGTTGTTGAATCTAACAGTGTTGAAAGTTCAACAAGCCAACAAAGTGCAGGTAAGGGTCTATACGGTTATAGCCTAGTACATAATGTAAGTGGTGATAAAACCAAGATAGAATCTAAATCAAGTGTCAGTAGAGAAGATTCTATGCAACCTGCTAAAAAAGCGAGTGAAGACGAACAAGGAAAAGCTGTTACAACAAAAATTATAAAGTATAATAAACAGCCTTTCTTAAAGGCAAATATTGATGACAATAATGTAGAAAATACTATAGGAAAAGTAAACGAGATAAATAAGGTAACAGGTGAGACTAGTTTACATTTTACTGCTTCATTGGGAGATTTAAGCAAAGTAGCAACGCTACTAAAACACAGTTCATATATTGATACAAGAGACCATAATGGACAAACGCCACTACATTATGCTATTCAGTCAGGAAATACGGAAGTAGCAAAATATCTTATTGATCATGGAGCAAATCTTAATGTTCATGACAATTATTATCAGAAAACTAATACTAAATATGTGTATTATAAGACACCTTTACACTATGCTATTGAGTCTGGAAATATGGAGATAGCTAAATACTTAATAGATCGTGGTGCAAATCCTAATATTCAAGATGCTTATTCCAAAACGCCATTATACAGTGCTATTTATTCAGGTAATACAGAAATAGTGAAGTATCTATTAGATCATAACGCAGATCCTAATAGCAAAAGTTATTATACTTTTCCGTTACTTGCTGCTATTAAGCTAGGGAATGCGGAAATAGTTAAGAGTTTAATTGAGCATGGCGCAGATCTTGGTATCAAAAACACGTCAGCTCAAACACTGCTGCACTATGCAATTGAGCTAAAACAGACGGAAATTGCTAAATACTTAATAGATCGTGGTATAGATGTTGATACCCGTGATATTAGCTCTGGTAAATCTCCACTACATTTTGCGATGCACATGAAAAATATGGAAGTAGTTAGATATCTCATAGAGCATAGTGCGGATATTGATATTCAGGATAGCTACGGCTTAACACCTTTGCATCTTGCTGTTGATCTTGGGAATAAGAAGATGATAGAGCAGTTAGTTGAAAAAGGTGCGAATATTAATGCTCAGGATAATGATGGTTGGACACCTTTAGTTCATGCAGTGAGGCATGGAAAGTTAGATACAATAGAATATCTAATAAAAAACAAAGCTGACGTTGACGTTGTAGGTAAAGATGGCAGGAAACTTGTTGAACATGCTGAGTTATGGGCAGAAGAGAAAGGACTAGCAAGAGATGTAATAGATAGCAAAGGCGATAATGATTCTTATTATCGTGAGCTTTCAAAAGAAGCTGCAACTTGGGAAAAAGCTGGAAAGGATATGCTTAGCTATCTCAAAAAAATTACTATGCAAGAAGAAGATTCTAACGATATAGACCAAATGCCAGCAGATCAACCTGCAAGTGAAGAAAGGAGTAAAAGATCGATAAGAGGAGACGAAGAGAAGCAAGAGGAAACAATTGTTATAGATAATGTAAAAGAAGAATCACAGCATCCTTTAAAAATCAAAGTGGGTGAGGCTGTTGAAATAGGGAAATATAAGGTAGAACTGCAAGTTACGTATGATGATGTAAGAAATTTTTATGACACTATACGTGGTAAATATCATGATGGTAGTGGATACAATTATGAGCAAGTAATGGTTTTGTACAATGAAATTGTTAGGCCAGCATCACAGCATCATGATGAACCATTTACTCTTGCTGAGTCCTATATTGCAGATGGGCATCTATTTATTAAAAATCAAGATTTTGGAATTTTGAATGATTTTAATGAGATGTTCTATAAAAGTGATGAGTTTATGTAACATAAAAGGTGGATGAGAATTAATTGATATAAGGAATTAGATCTTCTATTTTCATTCCAGCGTTTCCTTTTCCTGTCATCCCAGTGCCCCGACACTGGGATCCAGTGTTCATATAATCTCATCACAAACTTTTATTTTAATTTAAGACCAATACCTAATTTAGAATCAAAATTCCTGGATTCCAGTATCAAGTACTAGAATGAAATCATCTACTATTCAACTTGCTTTCAAAAATAAATGTTCCAATATTTCCTCTCCTCTCATCCCAGTGCGTGACACTGGGATGGCTTTGTTGCATAGCAACTGAAAAAAAATCTGGTGGCTACTGACAAAATTCATTATAAAACAGCCATTTAATTGTTGAAGAAAATATGCCACAGAAAATGAAAGTCAGTAACCAAAATGGGTATAACAAATTCCTTGAAAAAGGGGGAATATTTTTCGTTACATCGGTGAAGCTATCAAAAATTGGTATGAAAACAGTCCAAAAATGCAGGGCGGCAACTATATTTATAGTGATAAAGTTGTGATTTTGGTGTGTATAATCGTTAACCTTTTTAGAATTGGTTTAAGACAAACGGTAGGGTTTGTAAAAGGATATCTGCAACAAATAGGAAAAAATTTGGCAGTTATCAGCTATTCACAAGCATCAAAAAAAAACTTAATATTAAGATAAATGATTGCAGGATTGATAAAAGCAACATAGAAAACATTGAAATTATCATAGATAGTACAAATTTACAGTAACACTCCTGGCCACAGTAAGGAAAACAGTGCAGATAGAAAGTACCGAAGCTATGAGCAAGTAAGAAAGTTACATGTTATGTTAAGTGTGAATAGTAAAAAAGCTATAGCTGCAAGATACAGTAATGGCGTCTGCTCTGACCACTATGGAGCTTGCTTGAAGAAGTTAATTTTCAGCACAAAATAAAAGCATTATATGCAGATAGGGCATACGATAGGCAAAAACTTTATAAATTGTGTAAGAAATACGATATAAAGACAAAAGTTCTACCAAAAAAGGATGCAGCAGAACATTCAAATAGATTATATGTCTGACAGAAATCCTGCTATTAGGTAAAAAAATTATATGGACAAGATGGTGTAAAAGAGTGGAAAAAGGAAGCAATTTATGGAAGAAGATCTTACATAGAAGGATTTTTCTCAAGGTTGAAGCAAGTATTTGTGTAGGAATAAATCTGAAGTAAACCGTGAAAAAGAATTACTAATTAAGTGCTATTTGCTCAACAAATTCACTGATATTGGTATGGCTAAATTTGAAATCATTACATAAATTTTTCGTAAACCATCACTGCTTAAGGTGCTATGCAACAAAGCCCACTGGAATCGAGTCCTTTCGCACAAAAAACGTTGTAAAGTGTTTACCAACTTAGTTGGATCCCAGTGTCAGCTACTCTGATGACAAGAAAGGGGGTACAGGTTTCAATATTTGCATGCATCTGAACAGATACAAATATTGCAATTAAAAGCATTAGACAGGCAGTAAAGGTCTTGATATTATATAATATTAGGTTCTAAACTTGGAAGGGTGGCCGAGCGGCTGAAGGCGGCGGTTTGCTAAACCGTTATACGATTGAAAAGTCGTATCGAGGGTTCGAATCCCTCTCCTTCCGTGTATTATTGTTTAGGTACTCATTACAGTAATTTCAGCCTCTTTTCTAATTATTAAAAAGTTAGCTAGCGTTTATTCAGTATTTATTATAGAATTAGTTATTAGCTAAATAATTTTATATGCATAAAATGCTAATTTTGATATTAATAATGCTGCCGCTTAGGTTACTTGCAACTGAGATTGAAATTGTTGCAGATGTAAATGGTGAGCCAATTTCAAATTTAGATATCGAAAGACGTATCAACTTCATAAATTCATTGCTTGGCACTCAGAAGATTAATCAAAAAGAGGTAAAATCTCAAATTCTAAGACAGTTAATAGACGAAATTATCATTGTCAGCGAAGCACAAAAGATGAATATAGAATTGAGTAACGAGGAGTTAAATAATGCTGTCACGTTATTCTTAACTCAAAGTTTAAAACTTGGGGCTGATGAAGTTGATCAATACGTAAAAAAGCATAACATAGATCTCAATACTCTAAAAAAACAAGTAAAGTGTCAGCTACTGTGGAACAAGATTATTGAAGTAGGAATTGTGCCACTTGTCAACATCAGCGATAAAGAAGTGGATGATGTAAGAAAACAAAAAGAGAAACCTGACTACCTTATTACATTTCAGGAGTTTGTAATTCCTGATCAGAAGATGGCTGAAGATTTAATAAAACAATTATGTACCAGTAATAATCCAGAATCTTCAATAAAGATGCGCAAAGCAACCGTTAATTTAAGTCAGATAAAAGGTAACCTCAAGGACGTTTTGGAAAGATCAGAAATCAATGACGTAGCAGGTCCGATTAGTTTAAGCGAAGGTTACTCTGTTATAAAAGTCATAGATAAGGTACAGCTCAATCATACACTGCTGGAAAGTATTTTAAAAGTAAAACAAGTTGTGGTTAAAGATTCAGAAAATTTACTCTCTAATTTTAAGGAGCAAAAGGTCAATTGTTTAAATTTTGACAAGTTAGCAGATGATTTCAAGTTGCCAAGCGCAAAAGAGTTTGAAATAAAAATGCGAAATTTAAATCCTGATTTACAGATTTTATTTAGTAAAACAAATATGAATGAAATAGTAGAATTAAGAGAAAATAGCACTGCAAAGTTGATGATGTTATGCGATATCAAAAATAATGCAATGGATATAGAAGCAATCAAACAGGAAATGTATCAACAAAAGATTATGATACAAAGCAGCCTATTATTGGATAATATACGTAAAAATGCAGCTGTTAGTTATCAGTTTAATTGAAGTTAGAGAGGTTTTCTACTCCATAAAAAGTTTATGAAGAATATAATGCTCATTGGCGGTGGAGTTGGAAATGCAGTGTTATTTTCAATAGGGAAGGCATGTCTTGAAAACAATCATAAGGTTTTATATTTCGCTGGCTATAAAAAATTAAGTGATGTATTTAAACGAGCACTGATAGAACGTGCATCAAGTACAGTAATTTGGGCATGTGAAGAAGGATTGATAGAAACAAGCAGAGAACAGGATAAATCCTTTCATGGTAATATAGTTGATGCAATAATCTCATATCAGCAAGGAAAGTTAGGTAAAATTACTATTAGTTTAAACACTATAGATAAAATCATCACTATTGGTTCTGATAAAATGATGAAAGCTATAAATGAAGCTAGAAAAACAATTTTAAAGCTATATCTGAAACCAAAACACATAGCAATATCATCAGTTAACTCTCCTATGCAGTGCATGATGAAAGAAATCTGCGCTCAATGTATTCAGCAACACATAAATAAGGAAACAAGAGAAATAAGTTTTGTTTATAGTTGCAGCAATCAAGACCAGGATATGGAGCTTATTGACTTTGATTTTTTAAGTGAGCGCTTGAAGCAAAATAGTTTACAAGAAAAGCTCACTACAAAATGGATAGAACATGTTCAAAGACAGTAAACAGAACAAAGAGGAACTAAGGAAGCAATATAGAACCATAAGAAAAGATGTTGATGAAAGTTATTCTAGTTATGCAGCAAATTCTCTTATTAATCTCTTTAACAAAAACTTAAGTTGCGTTAAAGGTAAAACAATAGCAGCGTACATTCCAACAGACGGAGAAATTAATGTTGTGCCTTTGATGCATCATTTACTCGATTTAGGATATAAAGTAGCAATTCCTAATAAAAATAAGTTATTAAAATTTGAGGAATGGAATAAAGCAGATGAAGATATAATTCCCGACACAATCATTACTCCTGTTATTGCTTTTGATGATCATTTTAATAGGTTAGGTTTTGGCGGTAGTTGGTATGATGAAATGATAAAAAAATCACGGCCACTTGGAAAAATATTTATAGGTGTAGCCTATGAGAAGCAATATTGTAAAAATTTACCTGTAGAAAAACATGATCAAAAATTGGATATTATAATCACTGAGATATGTGTTAGATTTGAAAGTGAATTGCTCAAGAAGGAGGATAGAAAGGAGTAGCATAGTCTCCCTCTTTCTGATAGTCATTGCTTATCTGTTCAGATACATGGAAATATTGAAACCTGTACTCCCTTTCTTGTCATCAGAGTAGCTGACACTGGGACCCAACTAAGTTGGTAAACACTTTACAACGTTTTTTGCACAAAAGTACTGGATTCTAGAGTAACGTGCTAGAATGACATCAACTTTTGAATTCCAGTCATGCAAGAAATCTATTCATTTGAAACTTGTTTGAGAAACGTAGCTATAAAAACCGCAGGTAACAGTTGGTTTTTATTAGCTAAAGTAAAAGTCAAATATCTGGAATTATGGACATAAAATCCCCCTGTAAAAAAGATTAGAAAAAAAATGCAGCGCACATATGACAGAAATTAAGTATACACTGAAGAGGATACGCTACATTTTTTTTGAGTTTAATAAAAAGGTCTGCAGACAAAGATAGATTTTTGAGCTCTAAAAATATCTATGATCGTTATTATAATCAGATTTAAAATATGCGGAAGTAATTTTTTTTTGTGTCTACTTAGCAGGGTGGCAAAATAAGATAGACAGATACATTTTTACATCAAAACGCTCTCCAAATGTATCAATTCTATTTTGTAATGTTGTTTCCATCAACTTGTTCAGAATTTGACTCTTTCACTTTAGAACTTGGCTTCATTTCTTTAGCTTTATTATTCATCTCTTGTATAAAATCTTCTACTGCTTTTCTATCTGCAGTAATTGCAGCTTTTCATTTGTCCATAGAATCCTCAAGTGCTTTCTCATCACTCTCATGAGTACTGAGGCCCTTTTCCAGAAGTCTACTCATATCATCTTTTGAAAAATTTTGAATGGTTCGATCTTTTACTAATTCCTTTATTGCCATTAATTGCTCTTTGTTTTGAAGCATTTCTATTATTTTTACTTTATGATCAAGAATTGTTCTTTCTTCTTCATTAGCTTTGTGACCCTGTTTTGTTAAATTGCTTATTAACTTTCCGAAATTATTCTCTCTTGCTTGAATCGTAGTTAATTTATCGATCACATCTTTCACAAAACTTTTCACTGCTTTTCCTGCTTCAATCGCTCCTTCTTTTATCTCACCTCTATGCTGATATATAGCATAACCAATAGCAGCTATAGCAACTAGTGCTACAAACCCTACAAATGCTGCTCCACCAACAATTAATGCACCGGTCACTCCTCCTACTGTTAATAAATCTGCTAGTGCATCTGTCAGTGTTGTCACTGCTGCTCCACTTATCAATCCTTGAGCTAACAGTTAATTGCCTAAAGTTTCAAGCTCTTTCTCCATGCCTTCTACTTTATTTACTTGTTCCAAATTTTTTTTTGATTCAACTTTGTTTTTCTCAAAATCTTCCAATATAAGACTTATTACATCCCCAAAAAAATCTTTATTTTCCATCAGAAATTTAGACATATCATTGATAGTTGATTCATCAGAATTTTTACCTTTCTTTTCAAATTTATGTAGTACTGATAGATCTTGCAATTTTCGTAACAAATCTTCTTTTCCACTCATATATTTTACTATACTTTCAATGAACTTATCCGAATTGGTTAGGCTTGCTGTACCGCCTTGTACCATATTTAACTCCCATCAATTATAAATATGCCTAATTATATATATATTAATTATATTATAATTAATATATATAATTACTCCTTTCCAAATATGGAATTTGTATTACAATACCTAGATTATATGAAATCAAGGTATTTTATGGGTGAGAAAAAATTAAGAGCCGCTGTGGTTTTATCAGGATGCGGCCACCTCGACGGCACAGAGGTGAGAGAAGCGGTCTTAACTCTGCTTGTGCTTGATCAGCAGGAAGTTGAAGTCAAATGTTTTGCTCCTGACATTGATATTACACAAGTTATGAACCACAAAACAAAAGAGGCGGTAAAAGAAAAAAGGAATGTACTTGTAGAAGCAGCAAGAATTGCAAGAGGTGAGATAAATGATTTAAGAGAAGCAAAAGCTGAAAATTTTGACATGCTAGTCGTACCTGGTGGATATGGAGTTACGAAAAATTTATCTGACTTAGCTGAAAATAAAACAGTGATGCCTGAGTTTGAAAGATTAGTCTCAGAGTTCTTTGTTGCAAAAAAGCCAATAGGAACTATATGTATATCTTCAGCCATTATTGTTTTAATTTTAAGTAGCAAGATGGGTAAAGAAGAAAGTAAGATCAAGGTAACTATAGGGGAGGACAAAGACCAGTTGATAGAGAAGCTCGGCGGCGAACATATAACATGCGATACAAAGCTATCAATAGAAGACGAAAAGCATAATACATTTTCCTGCTCTGCTTATATGCGTAGTGACGAAAGTATACACTCTGTATATCAAGGAATAAAACACATGATTGACAGTATGGTGAGAAAAATTAATAAAAAAGCCAAACAACCATTTCTCTAAAGTGTAGTTTCTTATACAATTAATTATTTTATACTTCCAGTTGCATTATTGTTGTAGACAAAGTAATCTGTAATTGCTTATTAATAGCAAGCTATATTTAGTATGTAGGTTTAGTTCTTTTTTTTATAGATGTAAATATGTCAGACCTTTTTTATATTGAAAGTGAGTGTTATGTAGATGGTCAGTGTGATACTTATGCAGGAGGAGTGAGTGTCAATGATGTCATGTTGGGCAAGTTTAGTCTAAATTCATTCAGTGGGAAAAAAGGCTATAATAAATCTAGACATCGCTACATTCGATATCCATATTGCCATGGATGACCAAGATAGAAGGACAATAACAAGAGACCTCAAGGGTCCTGAATTTGTAATTAAAGATGACGGTTCCTGGTATATTAATAAGAATCTTGGTAATGATAAATTTGAAATTATAGTAAAGCAGTCATGATATGAAACATAGTGAGCGGAGCTTACTTTTTAGCAATGTTTACATACTTACTTGATTTGAAAAAGATGGAGATTATCTTAGCTGAACCACGCGGTTTCTGTGCAGGGGTTAAAAGAGCTGTAGAGATATTAGCAATCACTTTAAAGAAATACAAAAATGAACGCCAAGTTTATGTATTACACGAAATCGTTCATAATAAGTATATAGTAGAGGACTTCAAGAAGCAAGGAGTGGTTTTTGTAGGCAGCATAGAAGACATTAAAGACAATAGAGGAATATTGATCTTTAGCGCACATGGAGTGTCGAAAAGTGTAGAGGATGAGGCAAAAAGAAAGGGTGTTCAAGTGATTGATGCAACATGTCCATTAGTTAGCAAAGTACATAAAGAGGCAAAAAGGTATGAGGATAGTGGTAAAGAATTAATTCTAATTGGACATGAAAATCATCCAGAAGTTAAAGGAATTATAGGAAGAGTAAGTAATCCTATATCTCTAGTGCAAACTATGCAAGACGTATACAATTTAAAAATCAAAGACCCAGATAATTTATCTTATGTAACACAAACCACGTTAAGTATTGACGATACCAAAGAAATTATTGCTACACTGAAGCTCAGATTTCCAAGCATTACAGGACCCGACTTAAAGGATATATGCTATGCAACACAAAATAGGCAGAACGCTGTTAAAAAATTGGCTAAAATTACAGATGTAGTGTTGATTGTAGGAAGTAAAAACAGTTCAAATTCAAACCGTTTATTAGACCTGTGTATTTCCAGAGGAAAAAGAGCCTATTTGATTGATAATTATAAATGTATGAACAAAAATTGGTTACAGGGCGCAGAAAAAATAGGAATTACTGCAGGTGCTTCTGCTCCTGATATATTAGTTGATGAGCTAGTAAATTACTTAAAAATAAATATGAATACAAAAGTTTCAGTCATGCCAGATGGATTCACTGAAAATGTTCAGTTCAAGTATACTAAATGGTAATGTGCAACAAAGTGCGTCAAATCAAGTCTTTAGCTCAATTCAATTTTCAGTCTGTTGGAGAATAAAATATCAAGCTGAGATATAATTAATCCTCGTTTGTCAGGTTAAGTTGTGTCTAGCACAAATATAAAAAACCTTCATCATACAAAAGGGTTAATGTTACTACTAATTTTATCAAAAACTTATAATATAAGTAATATTGTCATCTAATGTTTTGAGTATGCACTTTGTTAATATGTTTGGGTCAAAACCAAAAAGTAAGTTTATGCTTTTTATAGGAAAAGAAGGCACAATGTTACTATATTTTAAGAATGATACTTTAAATAAAAGATATTTTGCTAAGGACAAAAATAATAAAGTTGTTTCTGACTTAATTTCATGTCTCTCGTCAGATAAAAAAGCACACTTATATCTGGTTCTCAATCACACTGATCAGAACTATTTGCTACAGTCTATCCCAAGAGTAAATAGGATTAGTGCTTATCTATCAGCAAAAACAAAAGTAGAGCATTTTGCTCATAATAATGATATAAATTCTATTCTCTTGGTCGAAAAGCCGAATAAATTTAATCAGAACTGGTGGTATCTATTTGTTTCATCAAAAGCAAATCATTTAGTAGCATATTGGTTGGACGTGTTTGTTGAAATAGGCTCTAACTTTAAAGGAATATTAATGTTTCCTATAGAACTAGTCAGTATAGCAAAAAAGATTCTACACAAAGATCCTAGTAACTGGAAAATTATAGTTGCTGCAACTAAAACAGGTGGCTATAGACAAGTGGTTCTTAAAGAGAACAAAATGATATTTACACGTTTAATACCATTTACTAATGATAATTTACCAGGAATCATTGCTGGTGAAATATATCAGGAAGTGAAAAATACAATTCAATCTTTAACTAAGTTTGGATGTGAAAAAAATGACCCTATCGACCTTTGCATCATAGTATCAGAAGCTATTAAATCTAGTTTATCAGTTATAAATTTTTCAGAGAATAGTGTGAACATATTGACTCCATATGAGCTAGGTAAACTATTGGGAGCAGAATTAGCTATATGCAAAAAAGATAGCTTTTGTGATACTACAATTTTGTTCCATAGCTTTAAGAATAAGCCAATAAATATTTTTAACACAAAAGAAACTAAAGAATTTTATCTATTTAATTATTTTTATTTAAATTCTCCTCAAATTTTTCTATACCTACTCTTGGTTTTAGTTGTAATTAACGCCTTTTGTTTGCAAAATTTGTATTCAAATTTTAATGTTGCTGATAATTTATCTGCAAAGCGGAGTGCTTTAAATAACAAACTAATAAAACTTAGCCAAAGCTATAATGTAAAAAAGATAGATGAAGTTTACGATTTTATTAATATAAATAATATTTTATCAAAAATAGAGTACTCTCCTCTTACACAAATTAAGTATGTAGAAAAGTTAAAAGTACCAGGTGCAGAGCTTCAATCGTTTGAGTGGAATTACAATGAGGCAAAAAGTTATATTACCACAACTTTAAGGTTTAATTTTCAATCTGGTCAAGACATTTCTTATCAATACGAGAAACTAAAGAAAAATTTAAACGATAATTTCCGTACTCATGATATTAGTATTTCTAGCTTACCCACTACTAAAGAGAAAAATCTACCTATTGATGTTGAAATAGGAGAGGCAATGTAGATTGATGACTATCTCTCAACTAAAAAGAAAAGCTACAATTCAGTGCATATATTATTTATTGTTATCTATTGTATTAATAGGGTTATCAACGTGTTTTATTCTCTATAACAAAAAGGTTTATAATAAAAATCACACTGCAGCTGAGGAAATACGCTCTATTAATTTACAGATCATTGAAATTCAAAAGAAAGAAGTCGTTCTAAATAAAAACCTAGATTTATGGAAAAGAATTTCTTCTTCAAACTTACATAGTAGCAGATATGTTACAAATTTAAATTTTGAGCTTCACAAGCTATATAAAAAACACTACATGTTAGAACCTGAAATATCAATTTCTATACCTGAAGAAGCTGAACTCCACAACAAAAGTGAATGTACAAAAGTAATAAGAAGTGAAGTGGTTCTAAGTTTAAGCTCAATTAGCGATAAGCATATTTTTTTATTTCTACAGTCTCTTCCAAATCTTCCTGGTTATGTTATGATCAGATCTCTTACCTTGAATAAGCAGAGAAATATAGATTCTGCAGCTATAAACCAGATTTTAAGTGGTAATATGATAGAGATAGTGAGAGCTAGTATAGTTTTTGATTGGTATACCATATTAAGTAGATGAATATAAAGTTGTTTTTTATTTTTACGCTGCTATTTTTTAATGTTAGTGCATATTGCAATTGTGAAGATCTTGTGGAAAATATAGGGATTTGTAAAAAATATTCTTGCCAACAGCATATTAGTGATGAAGATTTTATTGAGCATAAAATATTAGGGTTAAATAGTGAAAATTTGTGTGTATATATAGAAAGACGAGGCGATGATGAAATGCTCTGTCATTATTCCAACAATGGAATGATTATAGAAAAGGAGTACTTAAAAAGTATTTTTAAAGTTGGAAATCAAGAAATAAATGATTTCGTTGATATAGCAAATTTGCGTGCGAAGGAGTGTTTTTTTATCAACAATTATGAACTAAGCTATATAGATCGAGACGATATAATAAAAGAGGCAGCAGAGAGTACTTTATCGCAATATGGTAGCATAAAAAGCATTTTCTTTGATGAAGAGCAGGTTAATAGAATAGTTAGTGAGATGGAAAAGTTTAACTTACAGTCTTCAGGAGTTACAGAGGAAGAAAATTTCAATTGTAAAGTAGTCAGTTTAGATTCAATTTTATACTTTTCCCCTGATACATGGAAAATATGGGTAAATGGAAAGTTGTTTATAAATACTAAGGATTTAAAAGTGCATTCAGTAACTGAAAATTATGTAACTTTTTCATGGGACGTAAACCAAAAGATAACAAAAGAAAGGATAAGCAATTCTAAAAATGTAAATTTTGGACATGAGGGTATTATGTTTACTCTTTATCCAGAACAAAAGTTTGATTTAGAAAGTTTATCTATTAAATAATCTAATACATCTGCGCTTGTAGCTCAATTGGATAGAGCGTTGCCCTCCGGAGGCAAAGGTCGTGGGTTCGAATCCCTCCAAGCGCGTTTCTGATTAAATTTGACAATAATACTCTCACATAAGATAATAAGGATGTTTATTCTAAAGCACAATTATGTCTAGTGGTACTATAAATAAAGTCATATTAGTTGGTAATTTAGGAAAAGATCCTGAAATTAGGACTACACAAAATGGAAAAGAGATGGCAAGTTTTTCAATAGCCACGTCTGAAAGTTGGACTGACAAATTTTCTGGTACTCGCTCTGAAAAGACAGAATGGCATAATATTGTAATTTTTAGTGAAGGACTAGTGAAAATTGTTAAAGACTTTGCACGGAAAGGTAGTAAAGTGTACGTTGAAGGCTCTCTGAGAACTAGAAAATGGACTGACCAAAATGGTACTGAAAAGTACACAACAGAGGTGGTGCTATACAACTTTAATAGTGCCCTTACCCTTTTAGATTCACGAAACAGTATGTCAAACTCTGATTACAAGCCAAGTGAATACAAACAGAATGAAACAGAACAAAAAGATAAATACGGAAGTTTTGACAACGATATAAAAGATGAACTAATCGATGATGAAATACCATTTTAATAACTTCAATTGAAACCTACATTTTTATGGACTGCTTGTGTTACTCCTTTTAATTTTAATGGAGATAGCGTAGATTACAAAAGTTTGCAGTGCTTGCTTGTAATGCAGGCCCAAGCTAAAAATGGTGTAGTGTTGCTCGGTAGTACAGGTGAAAGCTTATCACTTACTGATTCTGAAAAGCGCACCTTAGTTGAATTTGTATGTGAGCTAAAATTAAATACGAAAATTATAATTGGTGTACCAGGAGTGAATCTATATCAGACTCTTGAATGGCTTGATTTTTGCAAGGATATCCCTATTCATGGCTATCTAATGACAACTCCCATTTATGCAAAGCCTGGAATCATGGGGCAAACTTTATGGTTTGAAAAGCTGCTTGAAAAAGCACATGTGCCAGCCATGCTTTACAATATTCCATCAAGAGCAGGAGTGAGTCTTCACGCTGAAACTGTACTCAACTTATCCAGCCACGAAAAATTTTGGGCTATCAAAGATTCAAGTGGAACTGTTTACACTTTAATTGAGTATAAAAAAGTTGCACCAAATATTAAGGTGTTTTGTGGAGATGATAATATGATACCCGATATGGCTGCTAAGGGTGCGGCTGGTCTAGTTTCTGTTGCCGCCAATGTTTGGCCAAGTGTAGTACATAAATATGTTAAGCAATGCATGAGTGGCAAGAACCCTCAAGCATACAGTTGGCAACAAGCTTGCAAAGCTATATTTACTGCCAGTAATCCAATACCTACTAAAGCACTCCTGCATGATATTGGGCTCATAGAAGACAAAACTGTTCGTCTGCCACTGAGCACAGAAGACTTGCCTTCCGTTGAAACATTAAGACAAGCTAATAAAATGATTCTTGGGTGGGAAAATCAACTAACTATTCAGGATGAGGACTTGAGCGGATAATTCAATTATGCTTAACATGAAAATGTGCTAAATCCTCTTCAAAAACTTCTATCTATCGTTTCTTAAAATACTCTCCTGCACGTATCCCCATCAACAATTTTTACGTCGCTATCAACTGAGCTGCCTGGCTGTCTATTTCCTTCTGGAAAAAAGCACTCAATTGCTTTATCAATTAATAAATTTAAAGAAATACAAGGAATCATATTCACTACAAAAGTTAAAGCACCTATAGCTGCTGGTGATTTTACACCAAGAGCAACTAGCCCTGCTCCAACTCCAAAAGAAACACCAATACTACTGATAGTATGTGCATAATTTTTAATTTTATATTCAGCACTGTTGCTATATTCTCTCAAAATTTGTTTGTTTTCTTCGGACATGCTTTCTGGTATATCGTTGAGATTTGTAGTTTTTGAGAAAGAACAAGCACTGATTACACATCGTACTAATAACATTCCAGAACCAATGATTCCACCTGCAATGAGAGGTGGCAAGTTAACATAACTTAGAGTTAAACCTGCAAGAGCCCCAGTAACAGCTGCCATTCCTAGTGCTATTGTTATTGCTAGTTTTGATTCAAATTTCTTTTCTAGGCTACTTTTTGCTTGCCTTGCCTCTTTTAACTGTTCTCTTGTATAGCTCATAGTATGCACTCTTACTTAAAATTAATAATATAATACTAGCATTTTTAATTTATATAGTCAACTTATTAAGGAATTTTAATTGACTTTCAGCACACTTTAGCCTATATGTATGGTCCAAGAGTGTAATGGTATATAAAATATGAGAACAGAATGCCATTAAAGGAGAATTTATGATTACTGGATGTGTCAGAGCAACAGAAACAATCATAGGGTAATGTAAACTTTCTAAGTACTATAACTTTAACCCTAAAATTATTGTAAAATAGAGAAAAGTAGTTATTTAAAAGGAGAATAACAGCTCCATATACTATTGAAGTTATAATACTTAAATGTTAGATGTGACATCAAATCTAATTTGAAATATAACTTATTTACTCAGCTTCTTTTGAAACTACTGTGAACATAATATCTATAGATAAAACATTTCATTACCACGCCACTAACGAGTAGCAGAATGACAAGTTTTCCAAACTTGTTGGTAAATCTCAGTCAGTTTAGCTACAGCTGTATGCTTTTAACTCTCCCAGAAAGAAAATTAACCATGTGAAATTCTTGTTGATATGACTTAATGAATAATTATTTTAGGTTACTAAGTTATTTAAGAAACTTTGATAATATTTAGCCCACTTACTTTTCTATTTTCTATGTCACGATGAGCCTCTATTATTTCATTAAATTTATATTTTTTATTAATTCGTACAATTAAAAGTTTTTTTCTTATCATTTCAAAAATCTCCATTGCAGTAAGCACTAACGTAAGTCTATTATGCTTGTAATGATATATCGAAGTTCCAGCTGCAAATAACGAACGTGAACTAAGTAAAGAGAAAGTAATAGGAGTATTACCTGATATCTGCCCATAGGAAACATATATGCCAAACTTACCCAAAGATTCAAAAGAGAGCTTGCTTGTAGCGTAACCTATAGGGTCATACACTGCACCTACTCCTCTATTTTTCGTAATCTCCATGATTTTAGAAACGAAATCTTTATCATTGTAGTTTATTGCGTATGTGCAGCCATTTTGTAAAGCTATCTTCATTTTTTCGTCAGAGCTTATAGAACCTATCACTATACCTTTTTTATCGTTTGCCCATTGGCATATTATTTGCCCCAAACCACCATTAGCTCCATGAACTAGTACAAAAGCACCAGGCCTGATTTTATAAGATTGATTAACTAAATAGTGAGCTGTCATACCTTTAAACAATACTGCAGCAGCAACTTCATTAGGTATATCATTCGGAATTTTTATCAAATATTTCTGGTGTACAATGCGCTTTTCACAATATGCCCCTGGAAGAGCTGTGCAATATCCAACTCTATCTCCAACCTTAAATCCATCACTATTTTTTTTACCAAGCTTTTCAACAACTCCTACTGCCTCTACTCCAAGTAATGATGGCAAATCTTTAATTTTGCGTATACCTTTTCTATGTTCTAAATCATAACGATTTAAGCCGATAGTTGTATGACGTATTAAGACTTCCTCATCTTTTGGTTCACCTATGCTCTTATCTACAAATTCTAATACTTCTGGACCCCCAGTTTTTTTAATTTGTATAGCTCTAACCATGATAAATGTAAGACAAAAACTTTAACTATCTTATCTAGCAATTAGTATTTTGCAAAATGTTATTTAGAGTTTATACACTACATAAGCGTATTGTTAATAGTTTTGAGGCACAAATTATCATGAACAGAGAAATTTGGCTTTATGGTGTTTTATTCAATGTGTTGTGCAAAGTGGATGAAGATAATGATTTGGATGTTAACAATGTAATAAAAAAATAAAAGAAAGGTTAGAATATAGAATACAAAAATCAGATAAAAAAAAGAGATTATTGTAAATATTTATATACTTCTTGGAAAAAAAAGGATTTGATGTTAACCACAGATTTGACTTGAAAGATTATGATGACTTTCCAATAGATAGTCTTTTTTTTTCATCGCCATTAACTATAAACCGTACACTTTAACAAATCTAGCGCAAGTTTTAATAAAAGCAGGAACTAATCTGGAAAACGAAATGGGAATTCGCAATACCAAAAACCGCAATACAAGTACTTAGTGTGCAAAAAAAACAAATAAGTGCTTCTGCCCAATTAAATAGATCTGTTGCATAACTATTATTTAAATCGACAATAGGCACAGGTTTGTTACTTAAGCTTAAAAAACGTATATGATAGTGTTATTTCACTTAAATCTTTTGTACTATTGTCACGAATTATTTCAGGGTCTATGTAAAAGGATACTGGCATAGCTGTTTTTTGTTTTGGCTGCAAAATTTGTTCTTCAAAGCAGAAGCATGCAACTTTATTGAAATACTTACCTGCTTTAAAAGGTGTGACATTATACACTGCCATTCCAAGTGAAGGCTGGTCAGATAAATTTTCTGCATAATAAAACACTAAACTTTTTTGCCCTATATTCGTATCAATATAGTTAGTTTCTGATTTAAATTCCCAAGGCAGACCGGACATTACATCAGCATTGAAGTAAACCCTGATTTTTTGGTCAGTTGCATTTATTGTCGTATTAGTTGCTTTTCTCGTTGTCCCACCATATCCAGTAGCTTTGCAAAAGATACTATACAATGGCACTGAAGCATATGCAAGACACAGCATCAATACCACTAAAGATACTAGGAAAAAAACTATAGAATTTCTGTTATTTCCCCTTAGAAAGGAAATCATCTAATCCTTATTGTTGAATAAATTAAGTAACCTGAGTAAATTGAGGAATATATTGATGAAGTCAAAGTAAAGATTAGTTGCACCAAGTACTGCCAGCTTAGTAGCTGCAACCTCTGAGCCATCATTATACCTATAATAGACATCTCTGATTCTCTGAGCATCGTACGCGGTCATTAAAGTAAACACTATTACTGACACAAATGATATTGCAAAATAGAGTGGACTACTCCCAAGTAACAGATTAACTATAGATGCAATGATTAATCCCCAGATTCCCATAATCAAAAAAGAACCCATGCTGGTCAGATCTTTTTTTGTAGTATTACCATATAAAGCCATAGAACCAAACATAATCGACGTAATGAAAAATGCTCTCGCTATATTTTCTGCAGTATAAATTATAAAAACATGAGATAAAGAAATTCCCATTAAAACTGAGAATAGAAAAAATACAGTAAGTGTTGACTGAGCACTTAGGTGTTGAAGCCTAAAAGACATATAAAACACCAATGCAACTGGAGATAGCGTTACCACAAGCGATAGAACAGGATTGGAATAAATCACCTGGAAAAGACCAGAGAACACTGTTAAAAACGCAACAAGCCCTGTAACACCTAAAGCTAAAGCCATATAATTGTATACTTTAGTTAGGTAACTCCTAAGTCCAGCACTATAACAAACGCCCTGAGAGCGAATATCCTGTTCGTTTTTCATATAAGACATATGCAACTCCTTATTATCTCTTGATGATATATTATAATACAACACAGCGTTTTTATCAAGTATAAAATGACATACGCCAATTGAATGGCGTGGTATGCAATTAGAGAATTCTTCTATAACTATAAGCAAATCGGTTTTCAGCAGCATTTAACTATTATAACAACCTCTGGCAATAGAAACTACTTTCACCATTCCCTCTATCATGATTTAAGGGGAATGGTGAAAGTAGTTTTTGCATTTACTAAAGCATTCTTCTCATAGACACTATACCAACAATCCACTATTTTTTCTATGTCTCGCGGTTTAACCTCTGGACCTATACTGATTCTAATTGAACATTCTGCTTGCTCTTTTGTTGCTCCCATTGCAAGCAAAACATGAGAAGGTCCAACTTTTCCAGAAGAACATGCAGAACCATTGCTGACTGCAATATTATTTAAGTCGAAGTGCATGAGCTGCAGATCATTCTTCACTCTCGGCATATAAATGAAACTTGTATTTGGCAATCTTTTAGAATTTCTGCCAAAGATCTTGATATCACTGACAAGACTTAATAACCCACACTCCAATTGATCACGCAGCTTCTCTACTTCATCCATCTTTGATAGAAGATCTGGAATGTTTTGCAACGCAGCAGAAAGACCTACTATTGCAATAATATTTTCTGTACCACCACGCAACCCTTTTTCTTGGCCACCACCTGTTATAGTAGGTTCTATTACAAGCTTTTTGTCAAATATCAAAACTCCACTACCTGCTATACCACCAAATTTGTGAGCAGATAAAGTAAGTAAATCCACTTCTAAATCTTCCATATTTAATTCGATTTTCCCAATACTTTGAGCAGCGTCAGTGTGACAGATTGCCCCGAATTTATGTGCTATTTTAGCTATTTCCTTAACAGGCTGGATAACTCCAGTTTCGTTATTAGCCATCATCACTGAAATTATTACTTTACTCCCTTCAAGTTCGCTTAGAATTTTTTCTAGCTCTAAAAAGTCAACAATACCCTCTTGATTAACGGGTATTATATGTGGATTATATGCAGAATTAAGAATTGAAGGATGCTCTGTAGCTGAAATTACATGCAGATAGCCTTTCATTCCTCTCATGACTAGGTTGTTTGCTTCAGTTGCACCAGACGTAAAAACTATTTCTTTATCATCTGGAATGCTAAGAGCATCACGTACGTTATCTCTTACCTCTTTAAGAATCTTCCTCGCTTCTTGTCCCCTTTTATGCAGGGATGATGGATTTAGTGTTTGTTTTGATAAAATCTCAAGTATACTTTTTTTTACATTTTTACTCACTGGAGCAGTTGCATTATAATCAGCATACACGTAATTACTATCTTCCAGGGTGAATAAACTCACAGGCTTATTTGTCACTTACCATCAACTAATTATGCATGTTAACTTTAACACAATAAAAATTTATTGCAAAAACAGCAAAATTAATACATAATTAATAAGCAATTTACATTACCAACCCCTGTCAGAACAGGTTTTTATTAGGAGTCATCATGGTAGAAGTCTTTTTAAATAATTCAACGAAAAAGATAGAAGGTAGATACCATCAAAGCAAAGATACCAATGCACCGGTTGTGCTAATTTTACATCACCATCCCCAATATGGTGGTAATATGGATAGTAAGATTATACATAGTATATATGAATCTTTTATCGATAATAACTTTTCTGCGTTGAAAATTAATTTTCGTGGCGTCGGAAAATCTACCGGAACTTTTGATAAGGGTATAGGAGAATTAACTGATGCTGCAGTAGCTATTGATTGGCTTCAGGAGCATAACTCTAACAACGTTCCAATTTGGATAGTTGGTTTTTCTTTTGGAGCATGGGTAGCTATGCAATTAACAATGCGCCGTCCAGAGATAGTAAGTTTTGTTGCCCTTTCTCTTCCAACAACTAAATACGATTTCTCTTTCCTCTCTCCTTGCCCAGTTCCTGGACTTATAATACAAAGTAACAATGATACAATTTCAGAAGAAAGCGATGTAACAGAATTAGCACAAAGGTTAATAAATTCGGTAAAAAATAACCATATGGAATACCATATAGTAGACGATACTAACCACTTTTTAAGGGATAAAGAAGAGGAAGTAGCTCAAATTATAGATAATTATATAAAAATACGCTTAAACAGTGCAGTCACTTCCTCCAAAAAAGTAAAAAAAGAGATAAGGGTAAAGGAATATGCCTAACTTTACAAATGAGAGAAATGAATGTATTAATATAAATAAAAAAAAGTCTTGTTATGTTTAGGCAATTATTATTTCTCGTTTTAGCGATGTTTATGCTGTCAGGATGCCTTCCAAGTAAAAAGCATAAATTAAAGAGTCCGTGCATAAAAAGCAATGAAGGCATTTCATGCGAATTATACTCCGTTAATGATCATTGGTTAAGTAAGTACAAGTTATAGGTAGCTTTGTATTGTACTATTTCTTCCATTCACAACTTTACTAATGATCGGTCTTTTAACTGAAAAATGTGATCTGCTTTTTCTGCAAGGATATAGTTGTGTGTTACTACAAGCATAGAGCTGTTATTTTCCTTTACATATGAATGTAACAGCAAAAATACATTCAAAGAATTTGTTGGGTCTAAATTTCCCGTTGGCTCATCTGCAAGTAAAAGCTTTGGAGAGTTTACAATGCTCCTTGCAATTGCAACCCTCTGCCTTTCTCCACCAGAAATTTTAGATACCATACTACTTGCTTTACTTTCCAGACCAAAATTTTCCAATATTGCTTGCGATTTTTTTTCTGCTTCAGCTTTACTTTTTCCTGCAATGAGCTGAGGAAGCATAATGTTTTCCAACACTGATAACTCCTGTAATAAATAGTGAAATTGATAAATAAAGCTAAGAAAATTTCTTCTTACATGAGTTTTATATTTATTGTTGGCTTGCGTACAATTTACTCCATCTACTGTCACTACACCTAAAGTTGGCTTATCCAATAGACCTGCAATTTGTAGTATAGTTGTTTTTCCTGATCCCGAACTACCAATCAATGCAACCACTTGCCCTCTTGTAAGACTCAGATTGATATCTTCGACAATAGCGGGACTTTTTTTGAAGCTCTTACTTACAGAAGCTAGCTCTAGTGTTACACCATCACCCATATTATAAAAAGATCCAGGAGGGAGAATTAGACCGAGAAACTGTTACCACACCCACATCGAGACTTAGCGAGAGCATTCTTGATTTGAAAACCAGAACCACTTAGATCTTCAGTATAATCTATAGTTGAGTTATTTAAAAATTTAGCTGAACAATTATCAACCATTAATACAGGGTTTCCATTCTCATCATTAATTACTATATCTTTACCTTTTTCACTAAAACTGGAGTGGCTTCTATAATCCTCGCTATCTTCGTCATCGTCAAAATCGTCATCCAAAGACATCTTCTTATTTATTTGATCCATAAGAAAATCATACTTGAAGCCAGAGCATCCACCACCTGAAACTGCAACCCGCAAAATAGAACTCTCATCTCCTTCCTGTTCTACAAGGGAGTGGATTTTCCTTAATGCGTTGTCAGTTAAGCTAATATTGTAATCTGTTGACATAACAACCACCCTTCATTATTGATAACCTATTATAGTGGGAATTTTACATGTCAAACAATAATTTTCTATTAAGTTACGCGTGCTTTCCAAATAAAACAAAAGGAAGAAATTTTAAAGAGTCAGAAGATGAAAATCGCAGCTGCTTTCAGCGTGATAGGGACCGCATTATTCACTCTAATGCGTTTAGGAAATTAGGATATAAAACACAAGTTTTTATCAATTATGAGCACGACTACTATCGCACTCGGCTTACTCATAGCCTTGAAGTTGCACAAATTGCAAGGTCCATTGCTCGTAGACTTGGCTTAAATGAGGATATCACTGAATGCATAGCGCTCGCACATGATCTTGGTCATCCTCCATTTGGTCATGCAGGTGAAGATGCTCTAAAGAAATCAGTTCAAGATTTGAATCTTGATAATGAGAAGTATGAGTTTGATCATAATGTTCAAGCTATAAGGATTTTAACTTATCTTGAACAAAAACATGCCGATTTTGATGGTATGAATCTAAGTTGGGAGGTGATTGAAGGGGTTGCAAAACATAACGGTCCCTTGCTTGGTCAAAACGCAGAGTCTTCTACAAATAATCAGCTATTATTAAAATATAATGAAAAATATGATCTAAAACTTGAGGAATTTTCAAGCATTGAAGCACAAGTTGCTTCAATTGCGGATGACATCGCTTACAGTGTGCATGATCTTGATGATGCACTCAGAGCAAATTTAGTAACTATTGAAGATTTGCTTAATGTTCCCTTAATTGGCAAAATGTTTAAAAACGTAAGGAGTGAATATTCAGACTTGTCTCAGAGCAAACTCATACATGAATCACTGAGTAGAACTATAGGGATTATGATAAATGATGTTGTTTTTCAGACTGAAAAAAATATTAAAGACTACGAAATAAAAAGCGTAGAAGATGTAAGAGGTCTAAATACAATGCTAGTCACATTTTCACCAGAAATTTCAAATGCCACAAAAGAGATGAAAAAATTTAACATGGAAAAAATATACAGAAGCTATAAATTGAATAGAACAATGAACAAAGCAAAACGTATAGTACAGGAGCTTTTGCAATGCTTTTATGAAAACCCAGGGTTATTACCTATAGAGTGGAACAAGCTTGCTTGTGAATCTCAACGTTCAGTAATAATATGTGATTATATCTCAGGTATGACAGATAGATTTGCCATACACGAGCACAGAAGAATTTTTGATACCTCATACGAAATGACTTCTTTCTAATGACCGATGATTATTTCATGTCGATCGCATTAAAACTTGCAGAAAAAAGTCTTGGAAGTGTTGCACCAAATCCCACTGTTGGATGTATCATTGTAAAAAACGGTATGGTGATCGGTGAAGGCTACACAGGAATCGGTGGACGTCCACATGCAGAAGTAGTTGCTTTACAAAATGCTAAAGACTTAACTCATGGTGCAACTATGTACGTCACTCTCGAACCATGCTGCCACTTTGGAGTTACAGAACCTTGCACTACAGAAATCATAAAATCAGGAATAAGAAAGGTAGTGATTGCAGCAATTGATCCAGATAATAGAGTTTTAGGCAGAGGCATAAAAGCCTTAGTAGATGGAGGAATTGAAGTTGAGCAAGGGATTATGCAGAAAGAAGCAGAGAAACTAAATGTTGGCTTTTTTACCACTAAGAAACTCCATAGACCATTTATAGCTTGCAAAATCGCAACAACTCTTGACGGAAAAATCGCAACATTTACAGGTGATAGCAAATGGATAACAAGCGAAGATACGAGAAATTGGGTACATGAGCTCAGAGCAAAATATGATGCAATTATGATTGGCAGTAGTACCCTTATCAATGACGATCCACTTTTAACTTGCAGATTGCCAGGACTCGAAGACAGGTCGCCAGTAAGGCTAATTATCGATAGCCAAGGGAAATTGAAGGAAGAGCATAATATTGCAAAAACTGCAGATAAAGTAACAACTTGGGTAATTACAAACAGAGAAATAGAGAGAGAAATAAAAAACATTAATTATTTGATAGTCAATTCAAACCACAAACCTCCTGTCATTCCAGCTCACTCTTCCGTTACCCCAACACACTCTCCTGTCATTCCAATGCCTTCTCCTGTCATCCCAGTGCCCAGACACTGGGATCCAGAAAACTTCAAGCAATTGCGTAGTGAAAACTGGTCACGCGCTGGAATGACATCGGAACATGATGTTATCGGCAAAGTCTGCTTAAAAGACATGGTATCAAAACTTGTTTCAGAAATTGGAATAACAAGGTTATTAGTTGAAGGTGGAGGAGTGTTAGTTACAGAATTATTAAAACATAACTTAATCGACAGGTTGATAATCTGTCGCAGTGGTAAAATTCTAGGCAACGATGCCACTCCTTTTATAGGAGATCTAGGGATTCAATCCATAAACAACTGCTACCGATTCAAAAAAGTAAAGATAATACAGTTCAGTGAGGATGTAGTTGAGGTGTGGGATAGGCTATTGTAACTTTTTCATGTTCAGATGAAAGGAAAAAGAAAGAGGTAGAAAATCCACCTCTAGTCATGTTAATTTATTAAGCTATTATTCTTTAAATAATGCTTTAACATCTTTACTAACAACATCAGTATCTAATAAGAAAGTTTTAAATTTTTCTTTCAAATATTCGTCAGAAAGCACTGTACCTTCAGGTCCTTGGTCACCCTTATCGCCTTTTTCACCCTTAACATTTTCTATTGCATTCATTTGCTGATATGAAGCATAAGCTGCTGCGGCAAAATATACAGCGGCAATAAATAGAACTGCAATTCCAGCAGGGCTAGCAACAAGTGCTAAGCAGGTCCAGCAATTACTTTAGTAGCAATCAATACTGTTGTTATTGCTGCTGCCAAAGATGCAGTTGCAACTGTACCTTCAATACTAATTTTTGTTATAGGTGCTATATTTTTCAATTTCCATATAGTAGTCATAATTACTTCCTCCTTAATTAAGATTAATAAAAAGTTAATTGTATATTAACAATGCACACTAGTCAAGCATTTTATTAACAACTTAATATTTTATCTACTTTCTAAATTGTTACTAATTATGTAAGATTGATACATGGTAAATGGCTGGCTGAATCTTGATAAACCAACAGGAATGAGTTCTGCACAAGCTGTAACTCAAATTAAAAGGATTTTTGGAATAAAAAAAGCCGGACATTTGGGAACACTTGATCCTTTGGCTTCAGGTGTATTGCCGATCGCTCTTGGTGAAGCAACAAAAACTATACCGTATTTATCTTGCGACCTAAAGGCATACAATTTCACAATCAAATGGGGAAAGCAAACAACTACGGACGATTTAGATGGTGATATTATTAGAACTAGCACTATAAAACCTGAATATAACCAAATAAATTGTGTGATTAAGAATTTTATTGGTGAGATAACACAAACTCCTCCTCAATTTTCAGCAGTGAAAATCAAGGGAGCAAGAGCATATAAATTAGCAAGAAGTGGGCAAAAGGTAAATATAAAACCTCGACACGTCAAAATACATGAACTGAAGATGATATTTTTGGACACCATAAATAATAGTGCCTATTTTTCTATGATCTGCGGTAGCGGCGTATATGTAAGATCAATTGCAAGAGATCTTGGAATTGAATTAAATTGTTTTGGACATATTACACAATTAAGAAGAACGATGGTAGGTGATTTTAGGGAAAATGAATCAGTGACAATTGAGCAACTTACTAAAAAAAACTTACTCTCCCCAGTTCTTGACACTGGGATGACAGAGGAAGGTGGGATGGCAAAAGATGATGTAGGTAATACAAAAAGTTTCATCATCCCCATTGAATCGGCTTTAAAATCGATGTTCAAAGTTGAAATTTCCTTAGAGGAAGCGGATAAAATCAGAAAAGGTCAAGAAATTACATTAAATAACTTGCGTAATTTAAAGAGTTATGATACTTTTTGTACGAAAGTGGGTAATCTACCTATTGCAATTTGCAGTTTTACTCATGGTTATGTGAAGCCTGTTCGTGTTTTTAATATTTTGAAATGAGGTTTAGATGTCAATAACATCCCAAAAGAAAAAAAGTTTGATTAATACATATGCAATTAAGGAAGATGATACAGGTTCATCTTTTGTACAGTGTGCAATTTTAACCGAGAGAATCAGTAATTTAACTGAGCATTTTAAAAAGCACAAGCATGACCATAATTCTAAGCGCGGTTTACTTGTATTGATAGGTAGAAGGCGCAAGCACTTAAATTATATAAAACGTAAATTTGGTAATGAAGCCTATCAAGAGTTAATAGAGAAGTTAGGCATTAGAAAATAATCGAGGAATTTTGTATGTTTGAAATTATAAAAAAATCTATAGATTGGGAGGGGCGTACCTTGTCTTTAGAAACTGGGAAAATAGCACGTCAAGCTGGTGGTTCAGTAGTTGTAAATTATGGAGATACTTCTATCTTAGTCACTGTTGTACGAAAAAAGAAGGAAGAAAGTGTTGATTTTCTCCCTTTAAATGTGCAGTTTATTGCAAAAAGTTATGCCATGGGTAAGATTCCTGGTGGTTTTTTTAAAAGAGAAGGAAAACCATCTGATAGGGAAACTTTAATTTCAAGAGTAATAGATAGAAGTATAAGGCCGTTATTTCCTGAAGGTTTTCATGATGAAATTAGTATAGTATGTAATCTATTAACTTACGATACGGTCAATTCTCCTGAAGTGCCAGCATTGATAGGTACCGTCGCAGCTCTTGCAATTTCTGGTGTTCCTTTCCACTTTACTATAGCTGGAGTTATGGTCGGTTGTGATGAAAATAACAATTATATACTAAATCCTTCCGTTCAAGAGATGAAAGCAAGCAACTTGGATCTGTTTTTGTCTGGTGATGAAAATTCGATCTTAATGGTCGAATCGGAAGTCAAAGAGCTCTCTGAAGAAAATCTTTTGAGTGCAATAAAATTCGGCCATGAACATCTTCAACCTGTTATTGAGCTTATAAAAGAATTTGCTGATACAGTAGGCAATAAACCTGAAAGATTTGCTCCTTTTGATATATCAAATATAACTCAAGAACTTGAAAAATATCGAAAAGACTTTGAAGAAGCATATTCAAAAATAGTAAAACAAGAGCGAGTTCAAGCTCTAGAAGTGGTCAGGAATAATATATTGAATACTCTTAAAGAGGCTGGAAAAGACGAAAAGTTAATTACTTATGCAGTAAAAAGCTTTGAAAGATCTTTAGTGCGTGAAATGATTAGAAGGAAAAGTGTGAGGATAGACAGCCGTAAGTATGATGAAATACGCCAGATAGAAATTGAGGCTGACATTCTACCCAAGACTCACGGTTCTGCGCTATTTACAAGGGGTAGCACTCAGGCACTGGTTGTTACTGCTCTTGGTACTACACAAGATGAGCAAATTGTGGATGACATTGAAGGGGATAGACGTGAACATTTTATGTTGCATTATAATTTTCCTCCATTTGCTGTTGGAGAGGCTTCTTCTATACGCGCACCAGGAAGGAGAGAAATTGGTCATGGTAAACTTGCTTGGAAAGCAATTCATCCTGTTTTACCTGATAAATCTGAATTTCCTTATACAATAAGGGTAGTATCTGAGATTATGGAATCTGATGGTTCTTCTTCTATGGCAACAGTTTGTGGAACTTCCGTTGCATTAATGGATACAGGTGTGCCAATAAAGGCTCCCGTTGCAGGAATTGCTATGGGTCTCATCAAAGACAAAGATGAGCATATAATACTTTCTGATATACTGGGCGATGAAGACTATCTTGGTGATATGGACTTCAAAGTAGCAGGAACTAGCGAAGGGATTACAGCACTGCAGATGGATATGAAAATTCCTGGTATAAGCTTTGAAATTGTTGAAAAATCTTTAGAACAAGCAAAAGTCGGAAGATTACATATCTTAGAAAAAATGAATGCAGTAATTTCAGAACATCGTAAGGATATAAAAGATCATGTACCAAGAGTGTTATCGTTTTATATAGATAAAGATAAAATTTCTGCAGCTATTGGTGCTAAAGGAAAAAATATACGCAGTGTATGTGAAAGAAGTAATGCAAAAATTGAAATAGGGGATGACGGTAAAGTTTCTGTTTTTGCCATTAGTAGTACTGAAGCTGAAGCTGCAAAAAATATGATGATTGATTCAATAACAGAGCTAGAACAAGGTTCTATAATTGATGCTAAAGTTGTAAAGATAGAGAAGTCTATTGTAGAGCTAGAACTTCTTAATGGAAGGAAAGGAAAAATGCATATAAGCGAGGTAGCCAATCAACATGTAGAGTCCATTGAGGATATACTTAAACAGGGTGATACCTTCAAAGCTTTGATAATTGACTTTGAAAAAGGTGGATGTCCAAAATTATCAAGACGTCGTGTTGATCAAGAAACAGGTGAATTTTTTGAAGGTAAGCTTTATAATCAAGAAAGGAGAGATGGTTTAAATAATAGGGATAATTATTATAACAGCTCGTTTAATAAAAAACCTGGAGATAATTATCATAGTAATAGACCTACTCGTCCTCGTTCTGGTTTTAGTAATAGACACAGACCAAAATTTGGTAATAATGACTCATCATCAGGTTTCTATTGAGGTTGAACTTACTTTCTGTTATCTCAGTGTCGAAGCACTGGGATAATAGGAATTTTTAAAACTGACAAGATAACAAAAATGGTTTGTGTTGTCTATAGGGTTATAACGAAAGATTTTTAAGATCGTTTATAGCCTTTTTCATGTCTTCAGCTTTAAATATTGCTGATCCAGCAACTAATATATTTGCACCTGCTTTTATTATATCAGCTGCGTTAGAAAAGTTAACTCCACCATCTACTGAAACTTGTGTCTTAAGATTACGGTCCTGTATCATTTTCCTCACGGTAGATATCTTACTCAACTGCGAATGAATAAACTCCTGTCCTCCAAATCCAGGATTGACTGTCATAATTAGTACAATATCTAGCTCATCTATTATATACTCAAGCACGCTTGGAGAAGTTGAAGGAACAATTGAAACTCCAACTTGTACTATTTTTTTTGTATTGTTTTTATATGATTTTATCTTTCTTACTAGCCTCTCAAGATGTATCTCTGCTTCTGCATGTATAGTAATAATATCAGCACCAGCATTTATAAAACTTTCAATATGGTTACCAGGAGATTTAATCATTAAGTGTACATCAAAAGGAAGATTGCTATATTTACGTATCGCAGAGATAACATTCGGACCTATTGTAATATTTGGAACAAAATTTCCATCCATAACGTCTATGTGTATATAATCTACATTCAAGTTGCTAATTCTTTTTACTTCCTCTCCTAATTTTGCAAAGTCTGCTGAAAGTACAGAAGGTGCAATTTTAATACCCATAGACTACTATTTACCAAAAATAAAAAAAAGTAACTTATTTTTTAAACTCTGTCATCCCAATACTATATTAATCTCATTTAGAAATTTTTGTATCCTTCCAGATGCATGTGAAACCATTCCTTTATTTTTCTCTGCCCATGCATCTGGTCATTGTAATACTCATTAGACTTCTTTCTTCGCCTTTTCTAAATATTCCAACACAGTTTCGTGTAGCCACAGTCCAAGACATTTGCTTCTCCATATTCGTTATAAATTTTTGTTTCCAAGTGTCCTTAAATTCTTGAAACCACTGCTTCTCAAAATTTTGGAAATTAGATAAAACTTGCGACCTAAACTCATTAATCAAATTCGAGACTTCTATAGCCTTTTCAGGGCTTATAGACTTAAAAGATAATATTTCATTCTTTAAAACATCCAGCTTTTCAAATGAATTAAGTCTAAATGGAATATAAAGTGAAGATCTTATATTGTATCTTAGATAAGAGTCATAATATAGCTTAATCTTGTACATGAGCATAGCAAATGCATCAGAAGAAATATTATTTTCATATTCTGCAAGAGAAGATAATAAATGCTTATAATCCTCTTCATTCAAAAATGGTGGCTTTAAGCTTAATTTAGTTTTATCACTTAAAGATAAGAATTCACTAAAAATAAGATTACTATACTTAACTAAAAATTCAGGAAAAATATCTTCTTGTTCTAATTTTAGAGGCAAGTCTTTTCTAATCTCTTTCGGCAAGTAGTGCATTGAAAACTGATTGATAACCCACGCAAAATTTTCATCAAACTCATTTGAGTAATTAGCATTATTGTCAGGAAAAATCATATTACCTTCCCTATCATTCCAAGGCAGTATTTTATAAAAAAACAGTTTAACCTTTTTTTAATTTCAAAATATTTTCACCCTTATCGCCTAACTTATATAAAACCTCATTTACTTTTTGTTCTGCGTCTTGAGGACTGATTCTATCACCTATATGCAATCCGATACCACTTTTCTCTAATAACTCCCAATCAAATAACTTATGTGGATCAGGCTTACGCATTGAGTAACCTTCAATTGCTGAGTTGTACACTATAGTGCCTATCTCAGCGTGACTAAATATCATATCTTTTCTAATCTTAAAGCGCTTCATGAGGTACAAATCAGATCTTTGACAGATTTCATTTGCTCTTCTGGAAAAGGCTCAAGCCCTGTATTTACAATCTCCATACCTATAGAATAATCATTCAGTTTTCGTAGCTCTTCAACCACATTATCTACTTGAACTTTCGCATAACTTATACCAGCATACCATGCTCGTTTTTCAAGTGGAACCATCAGAGTAACGCTACCATCTCTATCAACAATAAGCTGTACTGATATCCCTGAAGAATTTAATGCGTGTTTTGTACTTTTTAATGTTGGTGATTCAGTATGGTGCACCACCATCAACACTTTTTTACCTTCTCTATCATCATAATTTAAACTCGGTTCAGGATCTAAAAATATTGGATTTTTAATCATGTTTTCAAATCTTGAAAATTGTTCTCAATATCACTTAAACAAGATTGTTGTCCATATACAAGAGGCGCTACAAGCAGCAACAGAAATAAAACAGACAAACATTTTTTACTATAAGTTTCATGTAGCTCTACAAATTGCCCTTAATATAACTAAATTAGCATAAAATGTTTATTTTTTTCAGCGAATCAAGACTTGCTACAGCTACAATTAATACTCTTATCATTACATTTTGGTGTTAAGTCAGGATAGAATGTGAGTATAGTGTCTTTCTTTCTCACAAACACTGATTGATAATTGTCATCTTCCATTTTATACAGACACATTCCATCTTTTCCCAGCTCCTTAAACGCATTAGTCGAAGAAACTAAAATATCATCAGTATGAAGGTTATACGCGTATCCACTTGGGCACTTAACTTTCACTTCTCAATCCTTACCTGGATATTTTATTCCAAATGTGTAAACAGGTGGCTTAATATCTAATTTATTGCACAGAGATTCATTATCCAAAATCGCACCCGTCCACTTATTCTCTTGAGCCTCAACATATCTACCTACAAAATGCATACTACCAAGCCCCAATTTATCTGGTTCACCACAAAAAATATGCCCAAACCCTATAGTTTCTTTTTCAGTTCCGCTATTGGTAAACCAAATCTTAGTCAATTCATCTTTAAACAACCCCAAGTCTGCACTGGGTGTAATCACCTGATAATCAAGCTTATCGTATATCTTTTTCACCACTTCTTGATGCTGCGGACAATCAAGCAAAATTCTGAAATCTTCTTCATCAGGCTGTGTTCCCCAATCTCCACAAACCCTTAATATTCCTCTGTTAAAGTTAGTCAGCTCCGGAAGTAGTAGAATATAGTCTGGATCTGAAGAATCTGTTTTGAAGAATGGCTCAGATTTAATTTGTGAATTTGTATTGTTGAAGTAATTCTCGTTAATGTAAAAAAATAAGTCCTACTACTGGTAGTATTGAGCATAAGATTAATTTAGCTACTTTCTACATAACCATAACACAACGTATAAAAAAGCTAAGGTACAAGCAACAGCTTAAAAAAGTTTTAATTAGATGTTAATCGCAGTCCCGGCATTTTATCACCACTGAGCCAACTTAAAAATGCTCCCCCACCAGTTGAAATATATGTAAAATCTTTATCAGTAAGACCTGCAGCATTTACTGCAGATAGGCTATCTCCTCCTCCTATTACACTGGTTAATTTTCCTTCGTGTGTCAAATTACTTACTACTCTCATCACCTCTACTGTACCATTTGCAAAAGCTGAATGTTCAAAAACACCAATAGGTCCGTTCCACAGCAGAGTTTTACTGCTTTCTATTATACCGCTTATTGTGCTTAAAGTTTGAGGTCCGATATCTAAAATTATATCACCGTCCAAAATGGATTCAGTTTTTCTTAAAACGCCAGTGCTATAATCAGAATTTACTGCAACCAAAACATCTTCTGGCGCAACTATTTTGCAATTGTTTTTATTTGCCTTCTTAACAATATCGTGCAGAAGATCATCAACGCCATTTTGAAAAAAAGACCTGCCTATATTAACTTTATTAAATAATAAAAAATTATTAGCAATTGCGCCTCCCAGAATAAGGTAATCAACCTTTTCTGCTAGTTTTATAAGCATTTTTATTTTAGTGGATATTTTAGCTCCACCAACTATCGCAGTAATAGGTTTAGCATCAAACGATATGGCTTTCTCAAGATATTTTAGCTCATCTTGCAAGCAAAATCCTGAATAAGAAGGTAAAAATTCCGTAATACGTGAAATAGAAGCGTGAGCTCTATGAGAGCAAGAAAATGCATCATTTACATATATATCTGCTAGAGATGCTAATTGTTTAGCAAAATTTGAGTCATTCTGCTCTTCTTCTTTATAAAACCTCAGATTCTCTAGTAATATTATATCTCCTCCATCCATCGCATTTATTACTCTTTGTACTCCCTCACCAATACAATCATCAATAAATTTCACTTCTTTGCTTAGCAGCTGCGATAAAGCTTCAGCTACGTTTTTTAGCGATAAGTTACTGTCTTTGGCTTTTGGACGCCCAAAATGTGAGATAATAATAACTTTTGCACCCGCATTTGCCAAATACTGAATGGTAGGTAGCGCTCTTAAAATACGAGTGGCATCACAAATTCTTTCATTTTTTATAGGAACATTGAAGTCAACCCTGAGCAGAACATTTTTATTGTGAAAATCACAACTCTCTATGCTAAGTACATTTATCATAAAATTAAAGAGCTATAAGATAGCTATACAATAGTTTAACCCAAAGTAAAGAAAGGAAATGTGAATGCCAAATAAATTAATAAATAGGAAAATTACTACAAATCTTTTCAACTTTATTTTTTACTGCTCTTTCAATATCAGGACTATTTCCATTGATTAATCCCTGAATTATTTCATTTATTAGATCAGCTATCTCTTTAAAATCTTCTCTCTCAAGTCCACGCGTTGTCTCAGCAGCGGTACCAAAACGTAGCCCTGAAGTAATGGTTGGCTTTTCCGTGTCAAATGGCACAGAGTTTTTATTGCAGGTAATGCCAGCTCTCTCAAGGCTATTTACAACGTCTTTTCCCGTCAACTTCTGTGACCTTAAATCAACTAGCACAATATGAGAGTCAGTGCCACCAGTTATAACGTTTATTCCATGTTCTTGCAGCGCTTGAGCTAACACTTTTGCATTTTCTACAACTTTTTTACTATAAGTTTTAAATTCTGGCGTTAATGCCTCCTTAAATGCAACAGCTTTTGCAGCTATCACATGCATAAGTGGCCCACCTTGCAACCCTGGAAAAACTGCAGAACTAATTTTTTTATGTAATGCTTCATCATTTGTCATTACCACTCCGCCACGAGGACCACGTAGAGTTTTGTGAGTTGTAGAAGTCATAACATGCGCATATTCAGCAGGTGACGGGTAACAACCTGCAGCAATAAGTCCTGAATAGTGAGCAATATCTGCAAGCAGATATGCACCAACTTTATTCGCAATTTTGCAAAAGCGCTCGAAATCTATTTCTCTTGGATAAGCAGAAGCACCAGCAATGATTAGCTTCGGTTTATGCTCCAGCGCTAGCTTTTCTACCTCGTCCATATCGAGTAGATAAGTATCTCTATTAACTGTATACTGAATCGACTTAAACCACTTACCAGAAAGGTTTGGTGCTGCACCATGAGTTAAATGTCCACCACAATTGAGTGACAATCCAAGTATAGTATCGCCCGGAGTAAGCAGCGAAGCAAACACTGCTTGATTTGCCTGAGAACCAGAATGAGGTTGAACATTTGCAAATTTAACACCAAACAGCTTACAGAGCCTCTCCATAGCTAGACTTTCAATTTCATCCACATACTCACAACCACAATAATATCTCTTACCAGGATAACCTTCTGCATATTTATTAGTCAGAAAAGAACCTTGTGCTTCCATCACTGCTTTACTCGCAAAATTTTCTGATGCAATCAGTTGCAACTGTGATTTTTGTCGCCGCAGTTCTCTCTCTATAGATTGATAAACTTCATCATCAAAAGACTTCAGACTACTTTTAGAGTCATAAATTCTTTCTGAAATACTTGTCATAAGAACTTTTCTTTAACCATATAAATCCAAAAACAGCTAAAAGCAAAAATATAGGAATAATTGATATTGCTTTTACTAGTAACCCAGTACCATACACAGGATTTCCTTGTACTACCATCCCATTCCAATATAAATCTATTATTTTTGTAATTCCTGTATGAAAAAAATAGCCAAAAGCCATAACTATCATGTTTGATATGGCTGTGGCCAAGCCTACCAAGTTATTGTTCACATAACTTATTGATTTGTAAATAGTAATTACCTGATAACCAGACGCAAAGCCGATAACAAGAAGTGCAGTTAGCGCAATATATAAACCTCCAGCTTGTATAAAAAGCAAGATAAAGCTAGCAATCATTGCAAAAGAACAGGCAATAATTGCCTCGTAATGTTTGCCTGGGTATTTTTCCAGTAAATAAGCTAAAAAGAATGATCCAGCTCCCGTACCTATAAACATAAGGGAAGAAAGCGAAGATGCCAGATCCCCGGTGATTTGATATGCTTCACATAAGAACGCTTTTGCCCAACCATCAGCAAAACCTTCTAATGGTCCAACCATTAAGCCACCAAAAAAGCTGATTAGAATGATATTTTTATTGAAAAGTACAGTCTTTAAATCTTGAAGTATGTTGTCATTTATACTCTCCTCTATGTTACTTTTTGGGACTATTAAAAGCAACAACAGAGCAAGCAAACAACCAAACGCTGAGAAAGTATATATAACATAATTCCAACCAAATTTATTGAGCAAAAAGTCTAGAGGTAATCCACCATAAATAGCTCCCAGTAACCCTATTATTATAGATAAACTAGCCATCCTTGCTGATTTCTCTTGTGAGAAATACATACTTGCAACTTTAAAGAGCCCAATTGACGAAGCAGATGACCCAACTCCAACAATCATTCTACCAAGTATTGAGTAATACCACTCATCAAAGCATATTAGTGGTAATGTACCAACAAACGTTAAGACAATACACACAGGAAAAACAAACTTTGGTCCAAATCTATCAAGGGCAAGACCAATAGGTATGTGAGCAAGCGTATAGCCTATATAATATAGCCCACCAAATTGACCAACATCTGTAATACTTATGTTAAATTTCGTTATTAATTCAGGCGCGATTATATTTGGAATTACACGTAATATATACTGGTATGCATAAAACAGCGATGCTAGCAACCATATGAAAAAGCTTCTCTTCAATGCTAATATTACTTAAAAAACAGGATTATATGTATTTTATCAGCAAGGAGCAATACTTTTTTAGATATCTATTCTAATCCGAGTATCTTTCTTAAAAGAGAACTTTTAGCATATCTATAACTGGTTCATGGATAAGGTATATGAAAAAAAATTATACTACGGATGATAAGGATTTTTATAATTTTACCCTTGTTCATCTTAAGCTTTATTTTTTTTTATTATAAGTTTTAGTTTTGTTACAAAGTTCATTTTATTTACGCTTTCATTTCGTGATAACGATTATACTTTAAATAATATAATTTTTAATGAAATTCAGTATCAAAAACGCTGCAGTTAACTAAATATTAACCTTTTCGTGTGTAAAGCATAATATAAGGGCAAGATGAGTGAATGAAAATAGGTAAAATAGGCAATACGCTGCAAAACTACATAACAAAATACATTGAACAAACATTTACCGCACACACAGACAATAGATACGACAGGTTATACAGGGAACTTTTAAGTAGTGCAGAAGTAATAATAAACTTACTGTAAACGAAGAAAAACAATATGACAAAAGCCTAGAAGAACTACATAGCAATTCAATATTTCACGATAAGAAGTTTATTCAAGCTGTTGCTAAACACCAGATATTAGAATTTCTGAATACTCATCCAAAAAAGAAAGAAATCGTTGCAGAATTTAAAAATGAACATCATATCAACAAAAGAGATTTAAAAATTTTAAAGGAAGGAAAAGATTTAGTGAATAAAATAAACGATATTAACTTAATCCAACAAAATGAGTGAAATATTGAACATTAGAAAGGTACTTTCTAAATCAATAGGAATGCCCTCTTCGAGAGCTAAAAAATCCAAAGCAACTTTATTAGAAAGTCCTGAGATGGTAAAATAGACGTACTTAACTTTTCCTAATTGGAAAATACTTTTAATCCTATGATACCCAGCACTACCAGAGCAAGGGAAAATAAACGCCCCAAATTTACTGGGTCATTAAAAAACATTATTCCTATTATCGCTGCACCTATAGAGCCTATACCAGTCCAAACTGCATAAGATGTTCCAAGAGGAATAGACTTCATTGCTAACGATAGCCAGTAAAGACTCACAGAACCGCTAACTAAAATAATTACTACGGGTATAACACGAGTAAAGCCATTGCTATATTTCAGTGCTGTGCTCCATATTATTTCAACCAAACCAGCTAATAGCAAATACACCCAAGCCATAAATCAACTCTATCTTACTGAAATATTACACACAGGAATATTAAAAAGTTAACTTAGCATTTCGCATGCTTTAGTAATACTATCACATCCAATTTCTAATTGTTCCTGAGAGGTTGCATAAGAAATTCTGATAAAATTTTTCAGACCAAATGCAATTCCTGGAACAACAGCAACCAAATGGTCTTCTAATAAATATTCGGCAAAATCAAGATCACTATTTATTACTTTACCACTTTTCGTACTCTTACCCAATAAACTTTCACATGAGACAAACAAATAGAATGCACCTTGTGGAATAGATGCTGACAAGCCTGAAGCAGAATTTAGCTTTTTTACTACAAAATCTCTACGTTCCCTAAACATTTTTGTTCTTTCTTTCAAAAAACTATGATCACCGTTTAACGCTTCAACTGCTGCTGCTTGTGCTATTGAATTTGGATTAGAAGTACTTTGAGACTGCAGTGTAGAAATAGCTTTTACTATATCACTCCTACCTGCAATATAACCTATTCTCCAGCCAGTCATTGCATAGGCTTTTGATACTCCATTGACCACAAAAACTCTATCATAAAGTTTTTGCTCAATCTTAGCAATGGTAAAAAACTTTTCGTCGTATATTATGTGCTCATAAATATCATCTGTAACAACATTCACATGTGGATGTTTAAGCAATACTCTCGCTATGCTTTTCAATTCATCGTATGTATAGACAATTCCTGCTGGATTGTTCGGTGAATTAAGAATTAACCATTTAGTTTTCTCAGTTATATTGCTTTCCAGTAACTCCGGTGTAAGCTTAAAGTTTTGTTTGCACTCTACAATAACTGGCAGTCCGCCAAAAAGATTTACCATATCAACATACGAAACCCAATAAGGAGATGGTATTATAGCCTCATCTCCAGGGTCAATTGTTGCCATAAATAAGTTGAATAACACCTGCTTAGCGCCTGCGCCGACACAAATTTGGTTCAGTGTATATTCTAGATTATTATCCCTTTTTAACTTATTGATTATCGCCTCTTTAAGCTCATGAGTTCCATCAACAGCAGTATATTTAGTTTTACCTTCATTTATCGACTGAATAGCTGCCTTTTTTATATGATCTGGGGTGTCAAAATCCGGCTCTCCCGCAGCTAAAACGCAAATTTTCTTTCCTTCGCTTTTTAATCTGTTTGCCTTATCAGTCACAGCAATTGTAGGCGACGGTTTTATCAGAGACATCCTCTTTGCAAGGTCTGACATAATCTCACTAAAGTTAAATAAAAATGATAAACTCTACACAATAAAAAAGCTAGAAGTTTTATTATTTTACATAAAGGTTGGTATTTTTGTATTCTTAAATATAGATATTAAAAAGCTTAATAAATTGAAAAAGGCGAATAAACACCTGTATAGCGAGTTTTAATAATGTAAATTGGCGCTGTAATAATGTGCTAACAATCACGTTTTCTGAATATAGAAAAATAAAAAAGACATGCAGCCGCCATAATTTTTATGTAATTTACCAATAAATATTGGAGTTTTTTTACTGAATTTTGTCCTTGAGCCAAAAAACAAGGATGAATACTCTCATCGTTACAGTAAGGAAGAGAATGAGGTTTGTCAAGTAAGGGTTTCATTCCACACTCATAAAGGCTTTTCATACAAGAGTTTTAGTAGTTTCTTACTAGGTCCACTAATTCAGCAATATTTTCAACCGGAGTATCAGGAAGCACTCCATGTCCAAGATTAAATATAAAAGGTAACCCTCTAAAACAATCTATTATACGCTTTGCTTCTTCAATTGCTTCTGACTTATTATAGGCCAAAAGACTAGGATTAAGGTTCCCTTGCAGAGGAATTTTTAGATTTTCTTTCGCCCATTCTATTGGAACATTATAATCTATACTTACTGCAGATACGCCTGTTTGTTCGCAGTAATCTGTATAAAGATTTTCAGCAGAGCGCGGAAAACCTATTATTGGAAAATTGGGAAATCTACTCTTTATTGCCGAAACAATTTCCTTTGTCGGCTTGATGATGTATCTTTCAAATAGTTTCCCCTTCAATACACCAGCATTGCTGTCAAATAACTGAATAACATCTGCTCCAGATTCTATCTGTTTGATCAGATAAATAATTGTCGCCTCCGTTATTTTTTTTATTATTTCCTCTAGTGCCAATGGACAAAAATTTAGCACCTTGGAAAAAGTTTTACTACCACCGCCCTCTATGATGTATGAAACTACCGTCCACGGCCCTCCAGCAAAGCCTATAAGCGATTTTTCTTCTGGCAATTGGCTTCTTACTTCTTTTATAGCATTTAGGATTGGTAATGTGTTAGATTCAATTCCTTGTAGACTCTTCAATTCTTTAGCACTTTCTATAGTTCTTATTATTGGACCCACACCTCGAGTAAAATTCACATTACAACCTAAAATGTCAGCTATTATCAAAATATCAGAAAAAATTATCGCTGCATCCATGTCGAACCTTGTTATTGGTTGCAACGTTAACTCTGTTACCAAATTTGTGCTATAACATATCTCCATGAAATTATTCATGTTTTTCACTGCCTTCCGATACTCAGGAAGAGACCTACCAGCTTGACGCATTAACCAAATAGGGACTTTTTCATTTGACTCGTTCTGGCTGATGATTTTTGCTACTTTTGCTTTACTTCTTTTCAATCTACTTTATCTACTTTTTATCTAAACTAAAGTATAACAGTAGTAGTGGTTCTATCAATAAATTGTTATTAACTTAAAATTCAGTAAAAATTAATATTACTTAGCTTGTGAATAAATATGTTAATAACTTCTCTATACTATTGATTTTCCTTTATTATTTATGTGTATAAGTGGAATGTCTAGAATGTTAGTAATTTTCTTTTATGGAAAAAAGATTTACTATCATGGATTGTTATATAATTATGTATATGTCATTGAAAAAATTGTTGATCAATTGTTAGTATTTTATTTCAACAAATAATTCACAAATTAATTTGACATTATTCACATGCTTATTAAACATTTAATAACAGTTATCTTGATAGACCTTATCTAAAGATATTTTCACCATTAAAGGGAATAAATTGAATAAGAAAAGAACTTTAGTAGAAAAAATAGCATATAGAATTTTTCTCTTTCTCTTCAACAAAACTTCTGTATTAAAAAAATGTGCGGCTGAGGCATTAATGGGTGATCTTTCAGGTCTTGACATACTTAATAGTCTATTAAAATTCCGTGATTGTAGTGTCATGGATATAATGACTCCACGTAAGGAGATATGTGCAGTAGAAATTGAATCGAGCAAGGATGAGGTAATAAAGAAGGTGAAGAACACTTACCATGCTAAGATACCAACTTATAAGAATAACTTTGACAACGTAATAGGCTTTTTTTACGTAAAAGATGTCATTTTCAATAAGAATAAAGATTTTAATCTGAGAAATATTATACAAAATGTAATATTTGTTCCAGCCTCAATGAAAGCAACAAATCTTTTTGTTAGAATGAAATCTTCCAAGTCATATTTAGCTATTGTACTGGATGAATATGGCGGAACTGATGGTTTAATTTCGATAAATGATCTTATAGAAGAATTGATACCAAATATTGATAACGAGAATGAGGTAAATTCAGAGCACACCATTACTGAATTATCTCAAAATAAGTTTGAAATATCGGCAAGGGCCCTTATAAAGGATATAGAGGAAAATCTAAAAATAGAGTTGTGTGACTCTGAAGAGCATTATGCCACACTTAGTGGTTTGGTTCTTTCAATTGCTGGTAAGGTACCTTCTGTAGATGAAGTTATAAGATATAAAAATGGTATAAAATTTATCATCAAGGATGCAAATGAACGATACATTAACAAAATAATACTAGACTTAAGTGATTACAAAAATTAAATTCACTATTTTTTAGTGAAAGGTACTTTATCTTGGAAGTAGGGGACATAGTAGCCAGATATGCAATTTAAACAATTTCTTAATATACAAAAGTTTGTAGTTCTATACGTTACTGTTTGATAATTAAGGTGGAATAGTTTTATTGGTGCAAAGTTATAAAAATTAGTTGTTTAAATATTTTTAGCGATCTGTAACTTTCAAAAAGGGATTGTTCTATAAACCATACGCGTCAAGTTAAGGGAAAATGAGGAAATTTAGTGCACTCAAAGTTGATATTCTTGTTTTTCTATATTTGTCTTTTAAGGAGAATTTTGATCAGGTTAAGACGAGTTTTTTTGAGGAAAATTTGTACCTTACTGACTACACAATTTAATGTTAAGAATAGCTGTCTAACTCGCCTTTTAAGCTCAATAAATTCCTTTATTAGACTAAGTTCTGTACTCTTTTTTAGTTCTGTACAACCAACTATTCCATGAAATATAAGAATTGCGCACAATTTAGCGTATAGTTTACACCATACTCTGTATGGTTTTCCTGTAAGTTCGTCAAGCCTGATGTGACTCTTATACAATCTAAATAATAATTCAATCTGCCATCTTACTCGGTAAATTATTAATACCTGATCAGCACTAATTTTATTTTCTGGAACGTTAGTTATGAATATCGACCAATCCAGCAATTTTTGATTCTTTTGAGAAGATGTATATCCATGTGATTTTGCTAACCTATTAGCCCTTCTTCTAATTATAGACTGTTCTTCAGTTAATTTGTGACATATAATTCTCACTTTAATTTTTGTTTCTTTTCCTAATAGCACCTCATTTTCTAGAAACAATTTATCCTCTAAACATTCTAATAACTCTATTTTTTGATTTGTTTCTGTACCATATATGTTGGTACCAGATTTATAACGACTTATAAAATAAGCTCCGGCTCCATTGATTTGTTTAAAGGAACTTGGCACAAAATAACCCAAATCAGATATTAGTCAATCATTGCTCGATATATTGCTTAAATGTCTTCTATACCCCTGATCTGACCTTATTCCCTCAGTTATATTAAGCTGCTCTAATGTCTGGGTTAGGTAGTCAAAAACTAATTGTAACTTTATTCTATACTTAGTATTACTTTCATAAACACTGTAGCTAGTACCATAACCTTTATATATATTTTCCATACCATTAGGTATGGCTGATATAGCTACTATCCAATAGCTTAACACTTCTAAAGTGCTTCAAAATTCTGCAATCAACCTTTAAGATATTTTTAAATAAAACTAAAGACTCATTATACATTCTTTTCATAAATTCCACTGCTTCCTTGGTAAATCTAAAGTCCAGACCTTGTTTTGTTATATTTATCGAGTCTCCATTCAATAATTGACAAATTGTATCTATACTACAATTATCAATCCCTATATTACCCAAGACTATGGCTTTTACAAACGATGAGCCTTTTAGCTTCCTCTTTACTTTTTATGAATCCTGTTGTAGTTGAGATTTTATCTGCTTTTTCATTAAAAAATTCTTTGAGCTTTTTTGAGATGCAAACTATTCTTTTTATTGTATAAGTTCTCCATTTTGTTTGTTAAATTTAAGAGAACTTATATCTTCTTTTTCTTTTCTTTACACCAACTTTACCTCACTTCTTCTTAACTTGACACGTATCGATCATTGAGATTCTCCAATGCTTTAGCTAAAGTTATATATACGTGTCCTGTTGTTATAAGGTGTCCCTAATTTATAAATTTGAGGAGTTAATTGAGCAACTTGATCGAAATTCATTATTAAAGTTTCATTTGCATTATGCATAGCGCCTCCAATTCTACATAATAAACTTAAGATAAAATATACTAATTTTAGGATAGATGTATAATCTATCAAGTCAATAGTTAAAATGAAAAATTTTGATTATAATTTACTATGTATAAAATACGCTCTTAAACTATGCTGAAAATAGTCATAATAGGCCTTCCAAATGCAGGCAAGTCAACTCTGTTTAATAGGCTAGTAAGAAGAAAAGCAGCGGTAGTTAGTGATATTCCAGGAGTAACGAGAGATAGGCGTGAAGGAATTGGAAGAATTGGTGATTTAGAGTTTAAAGTTATAGATACAGGAGGATGGAATGACCAAACCACTTTTTCACTACAAGTTATTGAACAAATAGAGTTTTCTTTATTAAGCGCAGATGTAATTTTTTTTCTTGTTGATGCAAAAGTGCAAAACGAGAAGAATAAAGAGTTTGCAAAGTGGCTGAAGAGAAAAACGAACAAACCTGTAATACTAATAGCAAACAAATGTGAAAGTCATAAATCGGAAAATGTTGATTATTTGCAGTTCTTCAACTTCATAGGTCCGGTGTACATCTCAGCCGAACATAATCTTGGTATGATTGATCTTTATGATATATTAGCTGGTGTTATTGAAGATTTTAACAAAAAAACTGAGCTGCCTGAAAGTGAGTCTATTAGACTGAGGATTGCAATCATCGGTCGCCCAAACGTTGGAAAATCAACTTTTTTAAACAGTTTACTTGCAGAAAATAGACTAATAGTAAGCTCAAAACCTGGTACCACGCGTGACTCTGTGGATATTTCATACGACCATAATGGGAAATTAATCACTCTCATCGATACTGCGGGAATCCGCAGAAAGGCAAATGTTGTTGATAACTTAGAATCAAGATTTGTTGAAAAAAGTATAGAGTCAATAAAGCGCTCTCATGTAGTGATTTTAATGCTAGATTCCTTACTTGGTGTTGAGCAGCAGGATTTATCAATTGCTGAAGCTGCAATTAAAGGGGGGAAGGGAATTATCATTGTTTTAAATAAGTGGGATTTAATAGGTAAGGATGACAGAAGTAAGTTAATAAAATTTGTCAAACAAAAGGAAGTGACTAGGTTATTTTTGGAAGTGCCAACTGTAACAATTTCTGCATTGAAAGGTATGCGCTGTGGTGATGTGATAGATAAGTGTCTTGAAGTGAGTGAATCCTTAAACAAGAAGATCAGCACTGCAAAACTGAATAATTGGCTAATAGATGCTGTGGAAAAACATTCTCACCCACTTATAAAAGGTAGAGCAATTAAAATGAAGTATATTGCTCAAATTGGCACTAAACCTCCAGCTTTTTCTTTGGTATGCAACGTCCCGGAAAGTGTTGATGAGAGTTATAAACGTTATTTGACTAATGGTCTTAGAAAAAACTTCTTTGTTGAAGGCGTACCAGTCAGATTGCTTTTGAAAAAGAACAAAAATCCCTATGTAAAGTAGGTAATCTTATTTAAGTAATATTTTTAATAAATAATATTACTTAAATAAGTAGTTGATAAATTAATATTGTATAGCAAAGTATTAACTTATTTAGTACTTTTGCTATGAATTATAAAGGAAAAGATTTGTTGATACATCCTTAGTGTTTCAGTGGCTTCCCCGAAAATATGGATATCTAATCCCAGAAAATACTTAGAGAGATTGAGCTAATGGGCAAAGAGGGAAAGTATACGTGTAGAGAAATTAGTAATAAATGGATCTGGTTTTACTCCTATGCAACGTAAAGAGTTGGAGAATAAAATATCAAACAGAAAATTTAACCCAAACAAAAATATAGAACTTATAGATTTTAATGAGCTGGATTTAGGGGAATATGAGTTTAGCTTTCATTTACAAAAAATGTGGCAAATTGAAAAATCTAAATGTTCTTTATACAAGGTGTCTCAATATTTTAGAGATCTATACCCTACACTCCAGAAGATGAAAGATTATCTTTTGGTGTTGAGATAGACAGCATACGTATATTTATGTTGTTGGCACTGACGTCTCCTATGATCTATTTTGATTTTGATATCTTACCTACAGAAGACAAGAAAATTGGTGAGATTCATGATAAACAGGGCTTTCTACTTGCTGAAAATGAAGGAAAAGGCCACAGCTACAGCGGTATGATAGATATTGAGAACGCTATCATTGCTGTAAGTGATGCTGGTAGAATAAAGATTACAGAAATTTATAATGAATACTCATTTGACAAAAATCAGTTATAGAAGAAATATTTGGCTTAAAAACCAATGGAGGAGAAGTTGATATTCAATATGACAATAGCTGGACGAAAAACAAGGATGAATTGTATACCAAAGAAGAAATTGCAAAAATAGATAGTGATACTAGAGTTGCAACTGATATGAAAGGGCTGATTACTGAACCAATATACAACGTCGAGCATATGTATAGGGTGTAAAAGTGGTAACATAGTACTTAGTGTTCTATCGTTACATGAAACGTTGTCAAACAAGAGTTGACTATTCGCAGATATTGTAGTAATTCATTAACTATGTCAGGTGTAAATAACAGTTCTATAATTTTTCTCTTATCAAGCGCTGTCGCTTTAATTTTTGCATATGTGCTAGAGTATTTTTTCAATATGATACCGTGTAAGTTATGTATATATGAGCGAGTAGCTTACTATGTTACAGGGCTACTTGCAGTTGCGTACATGTTCAAAGAAAACAAAATCCTAATCTATGCGATGTTTTGCAGCTATCTCATTGGTGCAATAATATCTTTTTATCATGTAGGTCTTGAACTCCACTTATTTCATGATGTTTTAGGCTGTACAGAGCAAGCAAGTGGTAACGTTAGCATAGAAGAGCTAAGAAATAATCTATTAAACCCTAACTACTCTCCGTCTTGTGACAGACCTCATTATATCTTTGGTGTTTCGTTAGCAACATGGAATCTTATTTATCTTATAGTAGCTCTATTCTTATCGGGTAAAATCTATTGTGGAGAAAGAAATAAGGCACAACAATAACTGGTATAGACGCTGTACTTGTACGTTACTTGGTGCTGTCCGTAATTTAAAAATTTGGCAAGTCACACCCTCTGATTCTTGCTCAGCTGTACGAGCATTATGGTTCAGCATGTCAGTGCCCTCTTTCTTGTCATCCGAGCAGCTGACACTGGAGGTGTAACTATCATCTAAATAACCTTCCGTTGTTATTCAACTAGCCTATTTCTTGTCATCCCAGTGCCCAGATACTGGGATTAAGTTTGTCCATAGTCTCACCAAAACGTTGTGTTTTAGCATAATTTTGTGCTCAATATGCCTATTTGTAGTAAAGATTTCAGCATCAAGTGCTGTCCTAAAGCTTTAGCTATAAATATTAATAAATATACCAAGTAAAAAAAAGGCAAAAGAATCCCTATATAGCGAGTTTTAATAATGTAAATTGATAATGTGCTAACAAGCGTGTTTTGGCTGAAGTAGAAAAAATTTAAAAAACATGCAGCCGCTATAATTTTTATGTAATCTACCAATAAATATCTGAGTTTTGTTGTTAAACCCGCGGAGATTAAAAATAAGGATAAATACTCTTATTAGTATAAGAAGAAACGTGGGAAGGTTTGTCAAGCCGCTTCTATGCACCTGAGCATTGATCATACGGGTTCCATCTGTTATATATAATCTTTTTGAATACGAAGAAAGCTGATGAATGAGTATGATATTACAGTTATAGGCAGCGGTCCTGGTGGTTATATAGCAGCAATTAGAGCGGCACAGTTTGGATTGAAAACTGCAATTATTGAAAAGGAAGAAAATTTGGGTGGTATATGCTTAAATTGGGGGTGTATACCAACAAAATCGCTACTTAGAGCATCTGAAATTTATAGGTTAATAACAAGATCAGAAGAATTTGGCGTAAAAGTAAAGGATGTAAGTTTTGATATACAATCAATAGTGAAATACTCAAGAAACGTTGTTGATAAATTGTCAAGCGGTGTTGCATATTTGATGAAAAAAAATAACATCAAAGTTCATCAAGGCTTTGGTAAACTTGCAGGTAATCGTACTGTAAAAATTCTTAATGACAAAAAGGAGGAGGAAATTTCTTCCAATCATATCATTCTAGCAACAGGTGTTAGAGCGCGAAATCTACCTGGAATAGAGGTGGATGGAGATTTAATATGGAATGCGCAGCACGCTATGACTCCAAAGAAGTTACCAAAATCGCTACTAATCATAGGTTCTGGTGCGATAGGAATAGAATTTGCAAGTTTTTATAGTACTTTGGGGGTTGATGTAACAATTATAGAAGTAAAAGACACTATTTTGCCGCTGGAAGATAAAGACATTTCAAATTTAGTACAAGAGATATTTACAAAACAAGGAATAAAAATATATACGAGCAATAGTGTAAAAACTCTCACTAAAAATAAAGACTCTGTTCAAGTGCAGCTAAGTAGTGGTGATAATAAAGAATTCGATAGAGTAATTGTTGCAGTTGGCGTTCAAGCAAACACTGAAAATATAGGTTTAGAAAATACAAAAATTAAGTTGAGTCCTTCTGGTTTCATTGAAACGAATGAGTGGTATGAAACAAGTGAATCAAGTGTGTATGCAATAGGTGATGTAGCTGGTCCCCCATGTTTAGCGCATAAAGCAAGTCATGAAGCTGTAATCTGTGTTGAGAAAATTGCTGGTAAAAATGCTCATAAGTTAAAAAAAGAGTGCATACCAAATTGCACTTACTCTCATCCGCAAGTAGCAAGCGTTGGCCTTACTGAGGAACAGGCAATAAAAAGTGGATGCGATATAAAAGTAGGAAAGTTTCACTCCAACTTTAATGGTAAATCTATTGCACTAAGTGAAACTGAAGGTTTAGTGAAAACAATTATAGACAAAAAAACAGGCGAACTTCTTGGAGCTCACATGATAGGAGCGGAAGTAACAGAGTTAATTAGCAATTTCGCTCTTGCAAAGCAACTAGAGGGAACAGACTGCGACATAAAATCTACTATTTTTCCTCATCCAACTATTTCGGAAATGATACACGAATCAGTACTTGCTGCAGATGATGAATCGTTAAATAGTTAAGCTAATGATTCATTGTTTTAGAGCTACAATTATCCTGATTAGGCGATTGAATTCTAATAGATTGATTACCAATATCGGATTTTTCTAACTTTTCTTTTAACCCTTCAGCTGCTTCTTTCACTTCAAGTTTTTTTTCCTTATTAAGATCCTCTGGGCTTGTTCTTTTACTGTCTAAACCTTGTCGTCTATCAATATTTTTATTGAGTTGTTCTTGCTGAGGTAGATCAGCAACTGAGTTAAAAAGAGCTTTTGTTATGCTTTTCAACAATCCTATAAAACCTCGGCTTTCGCCTTCTCTTTGCTCTTGAGGCTTGTTTTTCACGTTTTTACTGTTGCTACTTTCAGGCATTTTAAACTCAACTATCATAAAGCTTGATAAAATTTAACATGCAGGTTATTAAAAAATGATTAATAATCTATTATCAAATTGCTATTTACAGATGGATATTATTCTAGCAACAGGCGGTACAGGTGGGCATGTTTTTCCAGCTATAACCTTAGCAAAAGCACTAAAGGTACAAGGGCACAATTGTATATTATTCACTGATCAAAAAACCATCAATGCAGAAAGTTATATTTTACCATTGTGCAAGCCAAGTGGCAACAAATTGAAGTTTCTCTTTTTATTAATGTATAGTTGCGTATTAGCACTGTATCAAACAAGAAAACTAAAACCAAAGCTAATCATTGGTTTTGGTAGCTACGCTTCTTTTCCAACTCTTTTTGCAGCAAAGATTTTTTCTATACCTATAATTTTACATGAACAAAATATAGTTTTAGGGAGAGTAAATAGATTGTTTTTCAAGAGTGCAAAATTAATTGCAACTAGCTTTCCAGAGACTAAGTATGCAGAAGGTAGTAAATGCGTTTTTACAGGAAATTTTGTCGATATAGAAGCACAAGGCTATTCTAGAGCTGAAACAGTTTTAAACGTGTTAATAGTAGCAGGCAGTCAGGGTGCAAATTTTTTTGATGATGTAGTGAGCAGCGTAATTTGTGATCTAACTGTTGAAGTAAAAGAGAGGATTAGAGTAACGCAGCAATGTACGAAGAAAAATATAAACAAGGTCAAGAGTCTATACAAAAGTGAAGGAATTGATTGTGAGTTAAGTGAGTTTCTCGATGATATGGAAAATAAACTGGCCAATGCTCATTTGGTAATTAGCAGAGCGGGGGCAACTTCAATAGCAGAGATTACTCTTGCTGAGCGTCCTGCTGTATATATTCCTTATCCTCACTCAAAAGATAACCATCAATTTTATAATGCAAAACATATTGAAGATTCGGGAGCAGCTGTAATGGTTGAGCAAAATAGTAACGCGAAAAAGAATCTAGGAGAGTTGCTAGTTGATTTATTGCAAAATTGTCAAAAATTGCTTGACATGACTAATAATGCTAAGAAAACAAGAATAAGGAATGGAGTTGCTGAATTTATTAAGGCAATAGCTCAAGAACTTAGTTGACGAATTGCTTTTTCTTCAAATGCATCCCATAGTTCTTTTTCTAGTGATTTACTATATAACTTATTGATATAAACTACTCCCGTAGGCGAAGTTGTGTTAATTTCAAGAAGGAAGTCATCTATAATATCAATGCCAACGAATATTAACCCTCTTTTCTTTAGCTCAGGACCAATTTTATTACATATTTCGTTGTCTCTATCATTCATTTGGACAGGCTCAAAACTTGCTCCGAGTCTCAAATTTGTTCTGATTTCTCCTCTAGACTTTGGAACTCGCTTCATTACTCCTATTGGCTTTCCATCCAGTAGCAGTATTCTTTTATCTGTATTTATCTTTTTACAAAACGCTTGTGCAATTACAGGACATTCATATTTTGCAATCATGAGATCGACTACTACTTGAATGCTATTTTGGTCTTGTATTCTTATTACGTCATTTCCTCCATAACTATATAGTGGTTTCAAGATGATATCTTGATAGTCGTGACAAAAATTTCTAATCATCGATATATTTTCAGTGATCAAAGTTGGAGGAATTAGCTCTGGAAACAGTAAAGTAATTAATTTTTCAGGGCAGTTTCTTATTTCTGTTGGATTATTTATTACTAACGCATTAGTCTTTTCTAAGATATAGGTTGTTGTAATGTACCGCATATCAAATGGTGGATTCTGTCTGATAAATATGATATCAATTTCATTTAGGTTGATTACTACATCCTCTTTTGAAATGAAGCTATAATCATCAACACTGACTTTCTGAGCAAGGGCAATTGGCTGATTTAACTTGAGTGCTAAATTATTAGGTACATAAACAAAAATTTCGTACCTCCTTCTTTGCGCTTCTTTTATTAATGAAAATGTAGTATCAGCTTCAAAATTTATACTTTCATCCATCTGAAAAGCTACTTTCATTTATCCTCCCTTCCTACTACAATATAATATTGTAACATAAAAGTGTTAATAATGGAGAAAAGTATGGAATTAACAATAGGAAATAATGCACCTGATTTTAGCTTGCCAATAGACTCTGGTGAGATTTTATCACTGAGTGAATTTTTTGATAAAAAAAATGTAGTTCTTTATTTTTATCCTAAAGACGATACTCCGGGCTGCACAATGGAGGCAAAAGGCTTTAGAGACAATATAGAAAATTTTTCTTCTCTTGACACAGTGATAATTGGTGTATCAAAAGATAGCGTTAAGTGCCACGCTAACTTCAAAGCAAAATATTCTCTGCCATTTTCTTTAGTTTCTGATGAAAATGCTGAAATGTTGGAAAAGTATGGTGTTTGGGTAGAGAAAAGTATGTTTGGCAAAAAGTATATGGGAGTAGAGCGTACTACTTTTTTAATAGATAAAAAAGGTAAAGTAGTGAAGATTTGGAAAAATGTAAAAGTGAGTGGACATGTTGATGAGGTTTTAGAGGAAGTAAGCAGAATATAAATTAAAGAATGGCTACCCATTGCTATATAAAAAAATTGAAATTACATAATTTCCGTAGTCATTCAAATTTCGAACTGGATTTAGACAATAGATCGGTTGTAATAACTGGTCAAAATGGTATTGGTAAAACTAATATACTTGAAGCAATCTCATTGCTTGCTAAAAGTAATGGCATGAAAAAAGTAAAAATTAGTGAGATGCAAAATAGACTCAGTAATGAAGATTGGGCAGTGCATTATGACTTTTTTAATGGAACATACTTTAACTCAATTGGTATAGGAAAGAATCTTAATAATAAACTAATACAAATTGATGGAAAAACACAATCAAGTTATTCATCTCTGTATAGAATATCCAATGTAATATGGCTCATTCCACAAATGGACTATATTCTTCTTAATTCTCCGAGTGACAGATTAAAATTTTTAGATCGTATCGTCTCACTGTTTGAAGAAAATTACACTTATTGCTATATGAAATACAGGAAAGCTAAACATGAGCGAAGTAAACTGCTTAGAGAGAATATTTTAGACGAAAATTGGCTCTCTAGCCTTGAAAATGTCATGGCTACCAATGCAGTTGATATTTTACGTATGCGTTTGTCTGTTTTAAAAATACTACAGAGCACAATTGATAACCATTCTTGTGAGTCTTTTCCAAAGGCAAGTTTGAAATTTAGCAGTCAGCTAACTTTGAACGATACTGCAGAATATTTTCAGAATCGTCTAAAGGAAAATAGAGAAAAAGACTCATTAACTGGTAGAGTAACCTTTTCTGTACATAATGATAATTTTCGGGTTTTTTGCCAAAAAGGGGACATGCCAATAAATCTTTGTTCTACTGGAGAGCAAAAGCTATTACTGCTTTCTATCATCTTATCTAGTGTAAAAGCAAGGTGTATTCATTACAATAAAGCACCTCTTCTCCTGCTTGACGATATAATGTCTCATCTGGATAAAGATTACAGAAAGGTGTTAATTGAGGAGGTGTTAAGCATTCAATGTCAAACTTGGATAACCGATGTAAATCAAGATAATTTCAATAACTATCTTTGCTCTTTCAAGTTTTTTGAATTATCAAGTAAATAAATTTCAAGCGTGCTGTCATACATCAAGCTCATATTCGGTATGTAAATCTCTAATTAAAGCCTTAGCGTGTTTTTTTTGAACAACTATACTGATCTTGATTTCGGACATTGTGATAGCAAGTATTTCTATCTTTTTTTCGCTTAAAACCTTGAGTGTGCGGTACATCACTTCAGTGTTAGACATAACACCAATACCAATTATTGAAATTTTAGCTATATTATTGTTTACGACATAATTTTCATTTTTGTTCAATAACTTTATCATTAAATCAACATCAAATTTAGAAATCAAAACGCTCGACCCATGTATCATGTCAACTTTAACGTTTGCTCCTGCTATATCTCTTAAAGTATCCAGAGTATTTGCAAAGTTAGTAAAAGTTACAAGAGCTTCGTGAGTGCTATAAGTTATTCCAGTAATTAAGTATCTTTCCAGTACATCTTTTTCGTGTAGTACTGTAGTGCCTTCTCCTTTCTCAAAAGTGGATAACACTTGCACCTTAATATTATGCTTCATTGCAAGTTGTACTGAACGATTATGCAATATTTTAGCACCAGATGACGACATCTCCAATATTTCATTGTAAGAGATAGATTTAAGCTTGCGTGCCCTTGGAACAATTTTTGGGTCTGCTGTGTATATTCCGTCAATATCAGTAAAAATTTCACAAGTCCTAATACCAAAAACTACAGCAAAGGCAATTGCTGAGATGTCAGATCCTCCTCTACCAAAAGTAGTGATTCTATCATCGTATATACCCTGAAAACCAGCAATGATTGCAGTAGTATAACCCTCAGAAAAAGATCTTTTTACATGGTCAATTTTTATCTTTTTTATTTTAGACTCAGAATAAAAATTATCCGTTAGAATTGGTAACTGCCAGGCGAGCCATGATTTGGCATTAACTCCAATAGACAGAAGAGTGATAGCTAATAACCCGCAAGAGACTTGCTCTCCTGCTGAAAGCAGGACATCATACTCTGATAACTCTTGTCTACAATTTAAATTTGAAATTTGCCTGGCTTGAAAAGCCATTTGGTCAGTGAATCCTGCAGCAGCGGATACAACAGCAATTACATTATAACCTTTTTCAATATCGTTTTTTATTAGATTTGCAACTCGATTTAAGTCAGTTAGCGAAGTACCACCAAATTTTTTTATTATTATTTTGTTCATAGTTACAATAAGGTCAATTTCACCTTTCTAGAGAGTATAGTTGCTCAATAAATGCGTTTTTCTGGTCACTAATTAAAGTGATAGAGGATTATTCATCTTTATCACTACCAAGGTCTTTTAACATACTGTAGTTGCCTTTTCTAAATTTACCTTTTAAAGATGTAACTCCGCTCTCGCTAATACCACTTAAACTTAATGCTGCTCCACCCAGCTGCAATCCAATTTCAGACGTTTCGGGAATAACTTTACTAGCCCCTAGATCTTTATAAACCTCCACATTATTCAAATCTGGTAAACGTATTATAATATTTACATGCGGGAAGTTTGTTGCAACTAGAGAAACTATTTTCTTTATAGTGACTTCGTTCTTTATTGAAACCACAAGAGCTTGAGCTCTTTCTATTCCTACTGATTTTAAAATTTCATATCTTGTAGCATCTCCAAGATATATAGGGAAACTGTCATTTTTTCCTTCTTTCACTATTTTTGATTGAATATCAACAACAACATAACTTAAATGCTCCGCAGTAAGCATTTTCGTTACCATATATCCCACTCTACCAAAACCGGCAACTATTACGTGGTTATAAAGATCTTGTGTGTCTGTTTCGATTGCTTCATCGTCTAGTATTATTCTTTCAGTGCTAAATGAATTTGCTATCCAGTCTCCAATTCCCGATAAAAGAGGAGTAAAAGCCATAGTTACTGTAGTTACCATCATAAGCACTTGAGCGATTTCACTTGATAGTACATCTAATTCATTTGCTAAACGGAATAAAATAAATGCAAATTCACCGCCTTGTGCAAGCAGTAATCCAGCTTGTATTGCAGGTGCACTTCTAAATCCAAAAAATCTACACAATGTATATATAATGGACGTCTTTAAAACGATAAGGATAACTGATAATAAAGTAACGATTGGTAACTTATTGAATAAAAGGTCAATATCAATAGACATGCCAACAGTCATAAAGAATAAACCAAGAAATAAGTCTTTAAATGGCAATACTGCATGTTCTACCGAATTCCTGTGTTCTGTTTCTGCAACTAGTAACCCAGCAACAAATGCGCCTAATGCCATTGATAAATGAAATTGTTCAGTAATAAATGCTGATCCTAATATTATCAGAAGTGTTGTTGATATAAAGATTTCATTACTCTCCATTTTGGCAATAACCGAAAACAATGGCCTCAGTAACAACCTACCAGTTACAAATATCAACACCAATGCAATAGCTGCTTGCACTAATGAGCCTGCCAACGAGCTTATTAAGCTGTGTTCAGAATTGCCAGTAAGCAGGGGCACTAGTACTATTAGAGGTACCACTGCAAAGTCCTGCATTAGTAGCACTGCTATTGACAATCTACCAACTTGGCTTGCTTGAGAACCCTTTTCTTGCAGAACCTGCAACACTATTGCTGTTGAGGATAGTGCAAGTCCACCACCGATAACTGCTGCCATGTTTGTATTTACTCCAAAGGCAAGAGCAATACACCATATTGCTATCATGGTAACTATAACTTGAAGGGAACCAAACCCAAACACATGCCTACGCATAGCGATAAGGCGTTCAAATGTCAATTCAAGACCTATAATGAACAATAGGAAAACTACGCCAAACTCTGCAAAGTTATCCATTACTTCAACTGAATGTATCAGATTAAATCCATGAGAACCAATCAATGCACCTGCAACAAAGTAACCAAGTACTGGGCTAATATTCATTTTCCAAAACGCTATGACTATAAACACAGCAGCAGAGAGTAAAATTATAATATCAAACAAATGCTGAGAGCCGCTGTGCATAATATTTAACCTGTAGAATTAGACCATTTTATTGAACAACCAATGCTTGATTTTTGGTCAACTGGAGGATTGCTAGTTTCTGCAATAAATTTCATGGCTTGAAATAGATCACTACTTCCTACTTCGTAATTTTGAACTTTCTCTTTTTTTGTGTTGTTAAAACGCCCGCGATAGCAGAGGGCTAGTTTGGAATTAAAGCCAAAAAAATCAGGGGTACAAACAGCACCATACTCTTTAGCTACTTCTTGGTTATTGTCAATCAAATATGGAAATGTAAACTTATTTTCCCTCGCAAAATTAATCATGTTTTCAAAGGAGTCTTCTGGGTACTCATTTACATCATTTGGCATGATTGCAACGGCGTTTACCTGATAATCTTTTTTCAACAAATTAACATCGCTTACTAGATTGCTAATAATTGATTGAACGTAAGGACAGTGATTGCATATAAACATTATAATGAGACCATTTTCCCCATAGCAGTCACTTAATGTATAATATTTGTTATCCACTCCCAGGAGATTAAAATTCTTTGCATCAAAGTCTAACTCTGTCTTAGGAGTGTCTAGCGTAACCATAGCTCATAGAGAATTCTATACCGTAATCTATGATCTTATTGCTTAAATGTCAAATGTTTTCTATGTACACTGTTTGCATTTAGCATTGTAACTATAAAATTTATGTTCATAACCTTCGAAGGAATAGATGGTTCTGGTAAAACAACACAGTCTGAGTTACTTGCAAATTATTTCAAGCAAATTCACGGTGAAAATAATGTCGTATTTACTAGAGAACCAGGTGGTACTGATTTTGCAGAAAAAATAAGAGGATTACTACTTAAGGATAATATTGATCCTATTTCTGAACTCTTGCTGCTTATCTCGATGAGGCACAAACATATGAAAAAATTAATATTGCCAGCTCTCAAAGAGGGAAAGACAGTTATTTGTGATCGATTTATCGATTCAACTATTGCGTATCAAGGGTATGGACTAGGTGTTGACTTGAGTCTAATAAGAGACTTACACAAATTAGTGGAAATTAAATATCCAGATATCACATTTATTTTAGATATTGATGTTCAAATTGGACTCAGCAGAGCAAAGGATAAAAATAAGTATGAAGAAATGAGCATTGATTTCTATCACAAAATTCGAAAAGGATTTCAAGAAATAGCCGTAAAAGAACCTAATAGATGTAATGTTATTACTGTAATTGCAGATAAAGACAACAATAAAGTGTATAGTGAAATTATTGATGTAATAAGAAAAAAGAAAAAAGGCATGCAGCCGCTATAATTTTGTCAATAAATACCCTGAGTTTTTTTACTGAATGCTACGATTGAGCCCACAGGTCAAAAACAAGCTTCGAGTTAGAAACATCATTGCTATTATAAAGAGAAACCACAATGTTTGTACAATTGAAAGACGGTTGCGGGAGTAGGATTTGAACCTACGACCTTCAGGTTATGAGCCTGACGAGCTACCGAGCTGCTCCATCCCGCGTCGTTGCTTATCTATTATTATATGCGTAATAATAATAAATAAAAGAATAAAATCACACTATTACATATATTTATATATCTATTAACCTTTCTTAACATGATAGTAAATTATATACATAATAATCTGTGCAATGAAAAATATAACTTGATATTGTGGTTCCCTGTTTTTCAGTGTGCAGGAATTTTAACCTATTTCTCATTAAATTTTGAACCAAGCTGTGCTTTCACTATATCTATTTTTCTCTTGCTTTCACTCATACTAATTCTGATTGCAATATTATACAGGAAACACGCAATATTATGCATTTCTTTAATTGCAGTGCTCATGGGATTTAAAGCCAGCAAATTCAGAACAGATTCATTTAATACTCACATTCTTGATAAGGAAAGGTATGTGAAAGATATTGTTGCTACAGTGAAGGATATTAATAACAAGGGCTCGTATGAGCAATTTTTGCTTTATGAAATAAAAAACACGAAGTTCAAGCTGGATAACATCAGAATATCAGTTAGAAGCAAAGCGGAAGAAGGCATTAAAATAGGGGATCAAGTGAAATTATCAGCAAAACTCTTTCCTCCAAAAATTGCGCCTTCGGAATATGCATATGATTTTGCAAGAATAGCATATTATCAGAAAATAAGTGCAACAGGCTTTGCAACAAGCAAAATAGTCCTGTACAAAAAGCTGAAGAAAGAAAATTTCAAGAGTATATAGAATCTTTCCGTCAACATATCTATGAAAACCTACAGCAAAATACCAAAAAGCCACACGCGGACATAATCTCTGCATTATTAATTGGCAAAAAAGACGGGATAGATCAAAAAACTATGAATGCGATGCGAGATTCAGGTATAGCACATTTATTCGCTATATCTGGTTTACATTTATCGTTTGTTGCTGGTCTGTTTTTTTATAGTATTCCGTAATTTATCTGCAATATCTGAAACTTTGACTCTTAAATATAACACTAAAAAAAATATCTTCATTCTTTACTATCTTGCCAACTACCTTTTCTTTGTTGATTACCGGTATGCAAATTTCTGCTCAGCGTGCCTACATCATGGTGATCTTGGTACTTGTTGCAATAATCATAGAAAGGAAATATCGAGGATTAATAGCAATTGCGTTTGCTGCTTCGGTGATACTCATAGTGGAGCCAGAAACAATCTTAAAGCCAGGTTTTCAAATGTCATTTTCTGCTTTTTGGCACTAGTTGCCAGCTATCAGATCAATGCTAATAAGTTATTGAAAATAAAAATAATAAAATATTTTGTGTCGATAATGATCAGCTCAATAATAGCAAGTTCAGCAACTGTTCCGTACACAATATACAATTTTAACTATTTTTTAATCAGTGGCATTATCACAAATTTGATTGCTATACCAATAGTTACACTCATTATTATTCCACTTGGAATAATCTATGTTTTATTGATTCCTTTAGGTACTCAGTGGATTATAACGCTTCTCATGGAAAGCCCAATTGACAGCGTTTTATATATAACAAACGCAATTGCCAGTCTTCAGTATTTGGTTATTCCTATTCGCACTTTTCCTGCCTCATTAATTATTATAATAACGCTTGGGCTATTATTGTGCTAGGTATTTTCTCTAGGGCTATGTATACAACTCCTGATATTCTAGTCAGTGCTGATAATCTTGTTGTAAAAGAAGATGACAATTTACTATATTCTCTTACTAGAAAAAAACAGAAATTTTGTTGTCAAAACGTGGGCAAAGCAAAACGGGCAGAATCAAATTGTGAATCATACTAAATTCAGTAATTCAAACAAAAGGCTAAAATGTAATGATTATGACTGCATATGTAATAAAAGAAATAGTAAGTCAGTGTTGCCAGCTCACAAAAGAGAAGATATTTTAGAAAATTGTAACAATGTCGATCTAGTAATTCAATTAAGCAAGTTTAACTATCCAGCTTGCAACACTAAAATCATCAAATATGCTGACTTAGAGGCATATGGCACACACTCTGTTTGGCTAACAGATAGTGGTATAAAGGTTAGTAAAGTGCGTTCTAATCATCCTTGGCATAAGCCAAAAACTTGTTTTTAAAGTATCATTTATATATAATTGCTTAATTAGGATATAAGGAGATTTATGCCTTTAGATACAACAAATCGCTTCAATGTTAAAGTAGATCATAATTTTGCCAATCTCTAAAAATCAAAAAAAATATTAGATGATCAAAGACAAGAGAATAAGAATGAGGGCATTTTTCTTGCCATACCATATGTAGTTAGTACTGCAATCATGGTTAGTGCGTTAATACAAAATAGATTTAGCTTTGCCAATGTTCAGGATTTGGAATGGGCCATAGTTACACTGGCTAGTATCATTGCTGTTGTTGTGATATGTACAACATTCAGCAAGCTAAAAAACAATGAGATAAACAATAATCATAATATTGTTAAAAAGTTTAACAATTTGGATATTCTCTTTCCATTCAGAAGAGGTGGGTTGTATCAGTAATGGAAAAAAAAAGACAAAAGATGAGGAAGAAAATGATTCTACATCGCGATTGATAAAATTACTTGATAAGCACTTGACTGATTTTACAGATAAAATTGTTGACTCACTTGATAAGCAGTTAGATGAAGTTAAAGGTCTACTCGATAATAAGCTTATAAAGCCTGCAAATGATGAAATTAAAGAAACACTTGTTCATCTACGAAGAGTCAGAGAAGACATCAAAGAAGATTTGGATGAGTTGCACAAGGAAATCTCGCCCATTTTAAATGAAGCTAAAGGGCTGGTAAAAGAGCAAGTTCACTAAACATTGAAAGTATTTTTCTAGTTTAGATAATGCTATCAAAATCGCTGAAGATAAGGTTGAGCGATTTGAACTAAGCAGATTGATTGGCTTTTTTAAATCTAGGGAAAGCACAGTTAGTGATGATCATTTGTTTATAGATATGTTGGAAAAGCAAAAAGAAGAGGCGGAAAAGATAAGGAAGAAATTAGAGCACGAGCTAAAAAAAGTAAAAGATGAACTAGAAGAATTAAAGAATAAACAAACTCAATCAACCGAACCTAATAGCAGTGAAGGCAGTATTACTGCTACTTCTCTTGAAAAACAGCGAGATGAAGAGAAAAAAAAGCAATAGAACAACATAGATTATTAAAATCAAAAAAAAGGATGAAAGAGCTGGAGCAGGAAAATGCAAAATTGGAAAAAGAATTATCTGAACAAGAAAAAATGGATGAATGGAGAAAAAAAGTTAACGGTAAAGCAAGTGGCTTTCTATATTGTTTATTAGAGTCTATTAAGCTAGAAGAAAAAGATAAAAAAGAAGAAAAGAGGGAGTTAACGCTACGGGATTTTGATAATAAAATAATAATTTACTGGAAAGATGGCTCTCAAACAATTTGCCATATTAAAAAACAAGACGGCCCTCAAATTCAACCTAGTACAAAAGTTGAATTTGTGAATCCAGATGTTCATGCAGCATTCAAAGTAGCTTGCTCAGGGTAGTGACCATAGATATAATCTTAAATGTTAATAGTGACGAAAAAAAAATTAAGGCTAGATACTTACATAGCTAAAAGGTATAACATATCACGCAGTAAAGCACAAAGATTGATACAAGATGAGCGGGTAACATTACTTGGCACGCCAATAATTAATAATGACCACATAGTAAAACCAGGTGAGGAGTATATAGTACATCGCGTTCAACCTGACATATCCACATCAATTGAACCTAACTATAATATAAAGCTTGATATCATCTACGAAGATGGGGACATTATAGTTCTGAGTAAACAAAGTAGATTAACAGTACACCCAGGTGCTGGAACAAACAATGATACACTCCTGAATGCAGTGATCGCTCACCTTGGCAAAATTCCATATATAAATACAAGACCAGGAATTGTTCACAGGCTTGATAGAGATACTAGTGGACTCATGGTAATTGCAAAAAATGAACAATCCCACAGCTTCTTGTCTGAACTGCTATCAAATCGTAAAATAAAACGGGAATACTTAGCAGTAATTTGGGGAGCATTACCTAATCTGCAAGGAACAGTAAAAACCCATATTACTCCAAAACGCAGTAATAAAGAAATGATGTGTGTCACAAAAACAGCAGGTAAATTAGCAATCACTCATTATTCAGTGAAGAAAATTATAGGGCAAGCAAGCCTGGTTAAATGTACTTTAGATACAGGCAGAACACACCAAATTCGAGTACACATGAGCCACATAGGACATTCTGTAGTTGGTGATCAAGTTTACGGAAAAAATAGTAGTAAAAGTGAAAAACATGCTAAAAACTCTGACTTTATCCGTAATTTCAATAGACAGGCACTACATGCTCACACGCTAGGCTTATATCATCCAAAAAGTAAAGAATATATAGAATTTGTTTCTGATTTACCACAAGACATACAAGTCTTAATCGGTGAATTTGAAAATATATCTTAACAACATTCATATCAATATTATCATCCATGTTATCAAGAAGTTAATTAATGAGAGAAAAACTGCTGCACTACCTAGATCTTTCACTTTTTTTTGAAAGTATATGTTGATCACTTGAAATACGCTCAATTGTTGTTTCAAAAGCAGTGTTAATAATTTCTACAATTAACACCAAAATAGGCTACTTACCATTACTACACGTTCTAAATTATTTACATCTAAAACAAACAAAGTTGAAACACATACCATAAAAAGTAGTAACTCCTGTCTGAACGCAATTTCTGATATAAAAGCTGATTTTATTCCTTCACAGGAGTATTGAATTGCTTTTATTAGACGAGTAATGCTTTTCTTCATTATCAATTTTGTAAACTCCATGAATTACACTTATTGCACTCAGGTAAAAATACATGAAAACAACTTTCAGTCGTGATCACTTACAAAGATTTTTAAGTTAAAGTCTAGCATATTGTTTGAATCAAGAAAATTAGTACAAAGCCTTTCAACAAACGCTCAAGACAGTTATATATTGATACTGACACAAAAAGTCCTTTAATTAAATTTCTCTCGCCTTAGCTTACACGATCCTCATTTTGAAATAAGTAATAATTTATTATAGTCTTGATATTTAAACATTTTGTATCTGCTGTAATGATTTCACTTCCAATTTGCTATTCTTTACATATTGAATGGCAAGTGCTAACGCTTTACTCCCAGAAGCTGTAGTGCTATAAGCTATATTTTGCAAAATAGCAGTTCTCCTGATATCTTTGCTATCTGAGACTGATTTCACACCTTTTGAAGTATTGATTACTAGATTTATTTTTCCATCTTTGAGCATATCAACTATGTGGGGTCTGCCTTCTCTCACTTTATTTACAGCTTTTACAGCAATGCCGTTATTGTTCAGATGCAAAGCTGTGCCTTTGGTAGCATATACTTCAAAACTCAGTTCTTTCAACATTCGTACAACAGGCAATATATACTCTTTATCATCATCTTTTACTGAAACCAGAGCTGTTCCTTCTGTTGGTAACTTGTATCCTGCAGCCATGTGCACTTTTGCAAGTGCAGCTCCGAAAGATAAGTCAATCCCCATCACTTCTCCTGTTGACTTCATTTCAGGACCAAGTAAAGTGTCAATTCCCGAAAAACGCGTAAATGGAAAAACAGCAGCTTTAACTGCAAAATGATTGAAAGGCTTATTTTCCTGATTCAATTTTTTACCCAAAATAACCTGAGTGGCAAGCTTTGCAATAGGAATATTGATTACCTTGGAAATAAAAGGAACTGTACGGCTAGCCCTTAAATTCACTTCAAGTATGTATACATCACTCTCTTGAACAGCAAACTGAATGTTTATCAGACCTTTCACTTCTAGTGCAAGAGCTATTCTTTCAGTTTGGAGATCGATCTCTTTTATTACTTTGTCACTCAATGTATTTGTCGGTATTGAGCATGTTGAATCGCCAGAGTGGATACCAGCTTCTTCAATGTGCTCCATGACTGCTGCAATGAAAACTTTTTTCCCATCACATACAGCATCAACGTCAACCTCAACTGCATTGACTAAAAATTTATCAAGAAGCAGTGACCCGTGTTCAAAAATTTTGGTTTGATTCAAGACATACTCTTTAAAGCTCTGAGTATCGTGTCTAATCGACATAGACTGACCGCCGAGGACATATGATGGCCTAACTACTAGTGGAAACCCCACCTTTTCTGCGTTGATTAACGCTTCCTTTACTGAATGACAGATAGAATTTTCGGGTTGTTTTAAATTAAGTTGCAAAGCAAGATTTTTAAATCTCATGCGATCTTCTGCAAGGTCAATAGAATCAAACGAAGTTCCCAGAATTTTGAAACCTCTCTCGTTAAGCACTTTGGCTAACTTTAAAGGTGTTTGACCACCTATTTGAACCATTACACCAACCAGTGTGCCATTTTCTTGCTCTTTGCTTAGTATTTCAAGCACATCCTCTGCAATCAGTGGGGCAAAATATAAACGATCAGCGGTATCATAATCAGTTGAAACGGTTTCCGGATTACAGTTAATCATTATTGTTTCATACCCCATTTCTTTGGCGGCAGAAGCTGCGTGTACGCATGCATAATCAAACTCAATACCTTGACCAATGCGATTTGGACCACTTCCTAAAATGACAACTTTTTTTCGGTCCGAAATATTCGCCTCACATTCCGTTTTATTTTCAACATCACCCTCATAGCAGCCATACATATAAGCAGTGCTCGATTCAAATTCAGCTGCACAAGTATCTACACGTTTATAAACTGGATTAACACCAAATTTTTTTCTCATTGCTTCAATCTGTTCTACTTTCTTATTGCTTAATTTTGCCAATCTTGCATCTGAAAACCCCATTTTTTTCAGCTCTAACATTTCATATGCAGTCTCAGGAAGACCGTTTTCCTTGATTTTTTGTTCAGCTAATATAATTAGCTGTATATTCTGCAAAGACCACAAGTCATATCCTGTAATCGAATTTATTTCTTCTATGCTAATTCCGTGACGCATTGCGTCAGCAGCAATCAGTAACCTGTTTGGTAGCAATTTTGCTAATTGAGATTTTACGTGATCAATATCAATGTTCTCAGGCAATACTTCATCAAGTCCTGTAAGACCAGTTTCAAGTGAACGAAAAGCTTTCTGCAGTGACTCATTAAAAGTGCGGCCTATAGACATCACTTCCCCCACCGATTTCATGGAAGTTGATAGTTCACAATTCGTCCCCTTAAACTTCTCAAATTCAAAACGAGGAATTTTAGTGACGACATAATCAATCACTGGTTCAAATGCAGCAGGTATAACTGGAGCGCAATCATTACGTATCTCATCGAGTGAATAGCCGATAGCAAGTTTAGTTACAACTTTCGCAATAGGATAACCTGTTGCTTTTGAAGCAAGTGCAGAAGAGCGAGAAACCCTTGGATTCATTTCAATCACAACGAGGCTTCCATCTTCTTTAGGATTCACTGCAAACTGAACATTTGCACCACCGGCACTAACATCAATTTCTCTTAGCACTGCTATAGATGCATTTCTCATCTGTTGGTATTCTACGTCACGCAGAGTCAAAGCAGGAGCAACCGTAATACTATCTCCGGTGTGCACTCCCATTGGATCAATATTTTCTATTGAACAAACTATTATGCAGTTATCTTTACAATCACGGATAACTTCCATTTCATATTCTTTCCAGCCGATAATTGATTCATCTATCTGGACTTCATTTATTGGCGAAATTTTGAGAGCACTTTCTGCAATATTGAAAAACTCCTCTTTATTGTATGCTATGCCGCTACCTGCACCACCAAGAGTGAATGATGAGCGGATGATTGCTGGTAATCCAATGTAGTACAAAGCCTCTTTTATTTGTTCTTGATTTTTTATAATGATACTTTTGGGGTATTTCAGTCCTATTCTGTCCATGGACTTACGGAATAACTCTCTATCCTCTGCTTTTCTTATTGCTTCTCTATTTACCCCTATTAATTCTACGTTGTATTTGTCTAACACTCCATCATCTGCAAGTTTTATTACGCAATTGAGTGCTGTTTGCCCGCCCATTGTTGGCAATATTGCATCTGGCATCTCCTTGATTATAATTTTCTCTATGATTTCAGGCAGTACCGGCTCAATATAAGTTGCATCAGAGAATTCAGGATCTGTCATTATAGTTGCAGGATTGGAGTTAACCAAAATGACTTTATAACCTTCACTTTTTAATACTTTACAGCTTTGCGTTCCGGAATAATCAAACTCGCATGCCTGACCTATAACTATTGGTCCTGCTCCTATTACTAATATAGATTCTATATCTGTGCGTTTTGGCATAATTACAATAATAGTCTCGTCTCAAATGATGTTACCAATCTTTCCTGTGTATGTGAATTTTTATTAAACCTATTAGCTAACTACTTTTAGGCTTGACGCATAACTGTACGAACATTGCAATTTGCGTGGCAGATTCCAGTGCTTGACACACAGGTGTACAAACATTCATTTTTCAAGGTAAATTGCACAGCAAATGATGTCATTCAAGTAGCTGATACTGGTTCCTTTATGACGGCAGTGCCCAGAGGTTTCATCCCAGACTGGGATGAAACCATAGAGGCAGTGGGATGAAATCCTTCCTAGTGGACTCAAATCACAACGTTCATACAGTTGTGGGCTTAACGGTGTCTTTGCGGATACTACGGTAATTTACTCGGTAGATTTGCTAAGTGGCAAGATTTGTCCTGATATACTGCAGTCATCAGAAGCTAACTCTACGAATTTATCTGTTAACTTCTCAGGCGATACTAATTCAGATATATCTTTTCCCGAAAATGCTTGCTTATACATTTCACTATCGATAGGCTCTTCCGAATACACGGCATTTATGCATAAGTTCGTATGCTTTGTCTCAGATGCATATATCTTCACCATTACTTCCAGTGCAGTCTTACTTGCAGCATATGGCACCCAATATGGATAAGAGGAAGGAGAAAGTGTTATCTCTGAGGTCATGAATATCGCTCTTCCAGCATTAGACTTTTTTAGTATTGGACCCAAATTTTTTAGCAAGTACCAACTGGCAGTAAAATTTGTATTCATTACGTTCTGTAGATCTTCAAGCTCACAATCATGAACAGAGCTCAACTTACCTAAAATTTCAGTGCATGTAATCAGTATATCGAGTGTTCCAGATTCTGATAATTTTGGGCTTTCTATCATATTTGCCAGTTTTTCTACGTTTTCAAAGTCTAAAAGATCAAGCTGAATTAGTTTTACAGAGCCTTCTTTAAGCTCTTCAATTTCGTTATACAATGGCTTGAGATTATCAAGAGATCTGGAAATAAGAATCACACATGCACCTTCTTTTACAAATCTTTTTGCAACAGAAGAGCCTATTCCACCTGAAGCCCCGGTAATTAAAGCTATTTTACCTTCTAACTTACCCATTTCTTTCTCTTTAGTAAGATTGATTGAAATATTTTAGCTGAAAATTAAATTTTGCTCCATATATAAAAATCAAACTTAGCACATAAAAAAATAGCAACGACATCACCACACCACCTAAACTTCCATATATCAAATTCAGTTGATCAAAGGAAGCTTTTAAATATTGCTTGAAAGCTGAAGCAGAGATCGTCCAAAGAATAACAGCTACACAAGATCCGGGAAATACGTCTGATAAGTTTTGCTTTATGTTTGGCAATGTAAAATATAGCCAAGATACTATGGTAAAAAGCACAAACTCAATAAGTAAATATCTAGTATAACTTAGCCCTTGGTAAGAAAAATCAATTAACATTGGCACTAATGTAAAAAATGTTATAGTCAGAGTTGTAATAAGCGTAATTACTAAAAATTGTAATATACTGAGCACCCTTCTCCATATATATGGCGATGAAACCGGAACTTTATAGGCCTTATTCAATATCGTTCTAAATCCTTCAATTGTTGATGAGGCAGTCCAAACAGCGCCTACAATTGCCAAGGTTAGTAAGCTTTGCGGAGGGCCTGATATTATCTCCCTAATACGTGGCATCAAAGATGATAAAATATCCTGTGGCATGTTATCAATAATAAATGCCCAGCCGACATTGTATTGATCTAAGAAATTTGCGAACGTTGATGCCATGGCTATTAAAACAATAAGAAAAGGAAATATTGATAACAGGATTAAAAATGATAGATACCCTGCATGCTCCACTCCATCATTATAAATTGTGTCAACTAAAGCACGATAAAGGCAATAAACGATACTATAAAATTTCTGTAGCACTTGTATATATAAATAAACTAAGAAAACTATTCTAAATGAAATAAAGCATACTTTTAAGCAAAAAATCCTCAACGTTTACTTAAATTTAATCAAAATGATAGATAATACAGCGTTAAATACGGAGGCATAATGAAAAACTTTCTTCTACTTGTAGCTTTAATTCTTTCCTTTGCATTTGATAATGCTTTTGCTGCTGATGTTACTGATGATGCAACAACCAATACAATATGCAAAATAGTAGGCTATACTCACGGTATAGGCGGACCTATGATTACAATAGTGATAATAGGTGCAGCTTTGCTGGCAATATTTGGCAGAATGCCATGGCCAGCGCTTTTTGCACTTGGTACATTTATTGCTGTGTTTTTTGGTGCACCTGTAGTTGTTTCAAAAATAGTACCAGGTGGTGTGATTTGTAAAGATGGTACAACTGCTTGCCCTGATGGTAAAAGATGGGATCCAACAAAAAATACATGCGTATAATAAGCATTAAAGCTTCAAAACATTAGCAAATGGTGCTTCTTTAAGGAGCACCATCATTGCACGAACTTGTGACTTAAGCCACCATAAAGGTGTTATTCGAGTAGTCCCTCCCTTGTCATCCCAGTGCGTGACACTGGGATCCAGGAAATTGATTGGATATTAAGTTTATGAGCATAGAAGCAGCTAATTTTATGTTAAAACACAATATTTTTGATGAGCCTGTATCAAGAGATGGATCCCGGTGTCAGCTACTTGAATGACACCTTTGCTATCTTCAAAAATGAATGCTCGTACAGCTGTGTGTCAGCTACTTACATAACGCCTCTCTAAAATTACTTTAGTTACAAATATTAAGAAATTTACTAAACGAAGAAAAAATGCAAAAAAGTCCCCGTATAACGAGTTTTGATCCTATAATAATTAAATTGGCATTGTAATAATGTGCTAACGCTTAAAATTAAGAGCGATTCGGCTGAATGTAGAAAAAATTTAAAAGACATGCAGCCGCTATAATTTTTGTGTAATTTGCCAGTAAATATCGAGTTTTTTTACTGAATTTTGTGATTGAGACTGTAGGTCAAAAACAAGCATAAACACTGTCAGTATCATAGTAAAGGGAATGACGAAATTTGTAAAGTAGTTTTTACTCAAATGACGCCCAGGCAAAAATTATATGGTTATGCAAAAAATCTATTTTTAAAACTGTTAATATAACATAGAAAAAACCTCACCTTCACTAATAATAGATTACTTACCAAGTGGGTAGTCACCAGTGAAGCAAGCATCACAATATTGCGGTGTAGCGTTGTTACGTTTTTCTTCTTTAACAGCCCTGTATAGTCCATCAATACTCAAGAAGGCTAGGCTATTTACTCCTATAATTTCCTTAATTTCCTCTACAGGTTTATTTGCAGCAATTAAATCTTTGCTCTCTGGCGTATCTATTCCATAAAAACAAGAATGCTTAATTGGTGGGCTTGAAATTTTGAGGTGAATCTCTTTTACTTCCGCATCCTTTAGCATAACTATTATATTTCTGAGAGTACTACCACGCACTATACTATCATCCATTAAAATTATGTTTTTGCCTTTCAAAGTGTGCTTATTAGCATTGAATTTTAATTTTATTCTAACTTTACGTACTTCAGCGGTGGGTTGTATAAAAGTTCTTCCTATGTAATGACTACGAATTATCCCAAGTTCCATGGGTAATCCTGAATGCTTTGCATATCCAATAGCTGCAGGTATTCCAGAATCAGGTATTGGTACAACCATATCTACATTGTTTTTTGGTGGGCTCTCTTCTGCAAGTATTCTTCCTATTTCTTTTCTTATATCATATATGGACCTCTTCCCCATTATGCTGTCTGGTCTCGAGAAGTAAACGTATTCAAAAATACAAAAACTTGATTTTTGCTGTGGGAAAGGAAACATTGAGGCTAGCTTACTATCCGCACTGATGGTAACTAATTCGCCTGGTTCTATTTCTCTAATAAACTCTGCATTTATTATATCAAGAGCACAAGTTTCAGATGCAAGAACGTAAGAACCGTTTAACTTTCCTAAAACAAGAGGCCTGATTCCAGATGGATCACGTACTCCAATAACTACTTCTTGATTGATTGCCACAAAAGAATAAGCACCTTGTATTTGCTTTAATGCATATATAAAACTCTCTAAAAAGCTATCTTTTTCACTGCTTGCTGTCAGATGTACTACTACTTCTGTATCAATATCTGACTGAAAAACGCACTCTTGTTTAATTAATTGTTCGCGTATCGGAGAAATATTAATTAAATTACCATTATGTGCTATGGCAAAATCCCCAAATTTGCCACTTTTGCCAAACATGGGTTGCACTCCAAATTTACTACCACTTGTTGAGTATCGAACATGACCTATTGCACAATCCCCAGGTAAGGATTTCTTTATTTCATCTATATCAGAGAGTACACTGCTCACTTGGCCTTGAAAGTGATAAGAGTGCAGCTTATCGTTGTTACTGGTTACTACGCCAAAAGACTCTTGACCTCTATGCTGCAAAGCGTGGAGAGCAAGTATAGAGTTAAAAGCAGCACTTTGGTTGTAACTTATGCCAAATACCCCACACTCCTCATGTACTTCATCAAGCATGAAAAATATTTAATAAAGCCTGATTGTACTTTAGTAGAGGCAAAGTACAAGAATTTTATTTGTTAATCCCTTTCAAATTTGAAGCTTGCTACGGTAGCTTTGATGTGTACTAGAAAGTAGGTTATATGCAATTAACCAATTTTGAGATTTTTGACAATTTTTTAGCACTGAAGAGAAAAAGATATTTTATTAACTTATCTATGTACTGAAGTAATCACTAAGAAGTTTTAGTGGTTATGGTATATAATATTTCTAAGAAAGTAGGTAAACAAGGTGAAAGTAATCTTATTTTAGAGCCTGAACAGTTCTCTAACAGGTTCTTCAATAGTCAACAGAGTAGTTCATCAAATCCAAATACCGACTATAAGTCGTAAAGATAGGCATATGGATTTAACCAAGAAAAGGTACGCAAAAAACAAAGATGTTGCAGAATATCTAAGGAGTTGTGACTTTATTAAAAGAGCAGAGGAATTGTCAATAATTTATCTTTTTGAGCGAGACCCATCTTCTACGAAATTGCAAATATCATTGACTGCAGATGAACAAATTCTAGTTAAAAAATTTTGTGATGAGATGATAAAAGGTATAACAGAACACGATGAGCAAGAAAGCGTTTAAAGTACATGGAACGCACAATAGAGGATTATTTAAATCAAGGAGTAAGATTAAACTCATATTACGGTAAGGATAATAAGACTGTAACATATTTTATATTTGAAAAAATGGAAGAATTAATTAATCGCTTTCATGCAAATCCACACAATTCAACTACAAAAAATATCATACAAAAGATCACTCATAATTTAGTGTTAAAAGGTAGGGTAGAAAAAGGATTATCTTTTTATAGCGATATTGAAGACGGATATTACGGATCTAATTATTTAAACGATCTTAACGAACAATGTAAGAGTAAGAAAAAAATGCTAGAGGGTCTAGAATATGAAGGTATTGTGAAAGAAAATAACAAGCAAATTGATAAATATGATCTTGAAGTAGAAGTAGATAATAAATATTTTTATACTAAGTATCCACAAGGTAGTATTGTTGAAACTGCAAGAACTTTAAATAATGAAAAAGCTAAGGATTTAGAAGTTGGCATATTTCAGATTGAGGGAAGTATAGTAAAAGTTGAAATTACACAGATATCTTGAAAGGTAGTATTGAAATATTTTTTACTACTAAAATAGGAGAGACTAGTATTTATCTACGGAAAGATGGTAATAAAATGGTAGTAGAAATTGATGAGAAAAGCTAAATAAGATTTAGCAAGTTGGAGAACAAATCAAGCTTTGGAGGGAATTGTCTTATACAGGGGAAAAGTGTTTTAGAAGTTATGGTCAAGAGTTTTGAAAATATTCCTGAGGAGTTAACTCAGAATATTAAAAACGTTCCATCTACTAGTCTTATGCAAACATGTTTACAACAACAAGAAAACTCTAATAGGGAATTAAATTAATGTATTTTTAGGATAATAATTAAGAAATTAATCATAAACATTCATACGCATTCGATTGGAGTAGAGGATATGGGCCAGTAATTAGCACAAGAACTAAAGGCAAATGTGGTTGGTTGTCAAATAGTGATTGATTAAATCAATTTAGAGAGATAAATAGCAGCTTTGCAGCTTGTTTTTATGAACAAAGATAAAACGTTGTAGCCAAGTGCGCTTTCGGCATTGTGCTGAATTGCAATATCTCTGTGTTCTAACTCCTCATCACGAAAATTACTTATGGTTTCTCTTAATTCCCCATCTTCTAAATGTAAGACTTGCTCCTTGTAGTGCTCTCCGATCACTTCTTCAACTGCAGCAGTGCAAGCCATAGCGGCTTTTTTACCCATCATAGCAGTTACAACACCAAGTGACACCCCTAAAGCACCCCAAATTGGCAACAAAACAGTAGGACGAACTCTTTGCTCCTTGATTTTCTCATTAAAATAGTGGAAATGTTTTTTTTCCTGCTCCTCCATTTCAATTATTTTGTCAATTATGGAAGATTTTTTAAGAATAAATTTTTGACCAGAATAAATACAAATGGCTCCATATTCGCCAGCATGATTTACTCTAATTGCTTGTTCTAAAAAATTTCCTTTCAATTTTTTTATATTGCTTTCCAATGTCTCCTCCACTTATTTCTGCATTAGTACTACTATAAACCAACATATTATAGAGTAAATAAAATTCCATGCGTGCATTGCACCAACATTGTGATTATAGGAACTCAAGCAGCTATAGCAACGGCAAGAGTTACTCGACGGACTCCGCCATTCTCCTTAAAATAAGGGTGAAGATGTATTATTTATCTTCAGTCTGTGCAGATAAAGCGACAAAAAGCTCAGTATACTTGATGTTTAATTTTTTTGCACTATGTGCACTCTATGTCTTTATAAAACTTTTACCCACATAAGCTAAAATGCGCTTATCGAAGGATTTAACAGAATGAAAAACGCCAATTAAAAAATAGGTAGTAGCTGATAGATTTTCTTTTGCCTTTTTCTCTGTTTAGTAGATTTTTCAATATTTAATTCAATTAGCCGGTACTAAGATGATAACGAGTAGTAAGCTAAACATCCGTGTAGTTATTGGTATTATCAAGATATTCCCTAATCTTCTTCAAATCTTCCCAAGCTAAGCGTTTTTGTGCTGGTTGACGAAGTAGATAGGCTGGATGAAATATAGCGGATGTAGTAATTGAATGAGATAAATATTGGTTAGTATAAGTATGAAATCTGCCACGCAAGTTCGATATAGTCTTTGTGTTATCAAGAAGGCTATAACATGCAATTCCTCCGACAAAAATCAGAATTTGCGGTAAAATAAGAGCAATGTGCTTCTCAACAAATGGTCTGCACATATCAAGCTCTAGGTCAGTTGGTTTTCTATTACCTGGTGGACGCCAAAACACCGCGTTGCTTATATACACCTTAGTCCGGTCCAGACTAATTGCACCTAGCATCTTATCGAGCAGCATTCCGCTTGCACCACAAAATGGTATGCCTTTCAGGTCTTCATTTGCTCCTGGTGCTTCACCAATAAGCATGATTTTTTCATTCGGATTACCATCAGAAAAAACAGTATTAGTTGCAGTTTTTTTTATTTCACAACCCTCAAATGACTTAACTGCACTTCTTAGTTCATCTACACTACTACATTGACTTGCAAGCTTCCTTGCTTCAATGATCCAGTCACTTGGGAACATGGTTCGTTGTTCTTTTTTCTGCTCGATGACAGAAGATTGTGCAGCTCTCTCATTTTCCATTTTTTTTTCCTCTTCACTTTCAGTTAGTGTGCAATCAACTCCCACTTCATAATAGAACTTCAACAATTCTAGATCTTCATTGCTCATAGTGCCTCTTAACCTTTTGTGCTTTTTTCATAGCCAAATCATACTTTAACCTAGATAAATGTCTAATGTATAATATACCATTTAAGTGATCCAATTCATGCTGAATACACCTTGCAAGCCAACCACTAGCTTTTAGCGTTTGTTCTTCGTTATTTAAGTTTTTATATTTTACAGTTAAATATTTTGGACGCTTGATTTCATGGCTTTGCTCCGGAATTGAAAGACATCCTTCACTCATAATGACTTGTTCATCAGATAATTCCTTAATTTCAGGGTTAATCATACAAAACTTGCCAACTGAGTCATACCTTGCTAGCTCATCTTCTTCCTTCTCTGGACTAACGTCCATGACAAAAATTCTCTTCAGCACTCCAACTTGTACTGCAGCAAGACCAAGACCTTCTGCATCGTACATAGTTTCAAACATGTCGTTTACTAATTCTTTAATTTTATCGGTTATACTCATTACTTCGCTGGCGCGTGTGGTTAATCTTTCGTCAGGGGCAATTACAATTGGTAACTTAGACATAAAAATTGCAATTCTGTGTTTTATTTTTCTTTTTGTCTAGGTATATTAAAATGTTGCTAAATTTATGATAGAAATATAAATTCATTCAGGGAAGCTACAATTTAAATGGAATCGAGTCATAAGGTCAACTAATGTACTCTGCAGTAATCACAAAACCAAAGCAGAATGTTTTTGCTGTTTTAGACGTAGGTACAACAAAAATTATCTGCCTCATCGTTAAGATCAATAGCAATTTCAGCTATAAAATAATAGGAACGGGTTATAAAAGTGCAGAAGGTATAAGTGGCGGATCAATAACTGACGCAAAGCATGCACGTTACTCTATTTCATCAACTGTAGGTTTAGCTGAACAAGTATCAGAAGAGACTATAGACCAGATATATGTGAATGTAGCCGGATGTGGAATCTCATCTTTTTACGTACATAACGAAATAATTGCAGCTAATCACGAAATTTCAGACCGAGACGTAAAACGTGTAGTCTTTCAGACATTTGAGAAATATATCGAAGAAAATGTCATCATTCACAATATACCACTGAAATATCACTTAGATGATATGACTGACATAAAGGAAGTCAGTGGATTATATGGAAAAAGATTATCTGCTGATATTAATGTTGTCACTGCTTCGCGTCCAGCGCTTACCAATATCGAAAATTGTATAACTAGTAATAGTGGGATAAGTATGGCTGGTTGTGTTGCTTCTGCATATTCTGCAGGCCTTGCCTGTCTAAGTAAAGATGAAAAAGAGCTAGGAACTGCCGTTGTTGACATAGGAGGTGGATGCACTGCAATTGGAATTTTTAAGAGAGGAAAACTTGTGTACACAAGCAGCATTCCAATTGGTGGCATTCACATTACCCGAGATATAGCTTATGGACTATGCACAAGTATAGAGCATGCTGAACGCATAAAAATACTATACGGTAGCACTATTGTAACTTCAATAGATGAGAATGAATGTATTGCAGTGCAAAGTAATGAAAGCGATGAACCAACTCAAGTGTTTAAGTCTGAACTTGTTAACATCATAAGACCAAGGATTGAGGAAATACTTGAGCTGATAAGAGAACAGTTTCAAGAACAGAAAGATCCAATTAATAAAGTGGTGGTCACAGGTGGAACCAGTCAACTCACAAGCATGAAAGAAATTGCAAGCTATATATTCAATAAACAAGTCCGTATCGGATGCCCTGAATCTTGTAGCGGTCTTGATGGCGAATACGACAAAAATCCTGTATTTTCTGCTGCTTTAGGCTCTATAAAGCTAATAGTTGACACCTTTTATAGAAATAGTTCTGGAATGATTGGTCACGATGGCAAAATAAGTAAGTTATACCATTGGGTTAAATCAAAAGTCACAGTCTAGATTTCTGTCTTTATCTCTTAATGTACAAATGGCTTGATCTAGGAGCTTGTTTTTATAGTATTATTACACTGATGTATCCGTAAGAAAAGCAAAAAATTACAATAAAAACGTAAGAAACATGAACATAACTATACATTCACAAGAAGATTTTGACTTTATGCGTAAAGCTGGCAGGCTTGCAGCTGAAACCCTTGATTTTATTGCACCATACGTCAAAGTAGGTGTAACAACTAATGAATTAAATGATCTATGTCACGATTTTATAATCAATGCAGGTGCGATTCCAGCACCACTGAATTATAAGGGATATCCGAAATCAATTTGTACTTCGAAAAATGCTGTTGTATGTCATGGTATTCCTGATGATAAACCTCTTAAAGATGGAGATATTTTAAATATTGACGTTACAGTGATTTTAAATGGCTGGTATGGTGATACAAGTCGCATGTTTTGGACTGGTAAACCCTCAATAAAAGCAAAGCGTTTGTGTAATGCTGCCTACAATGCCCTAATGGAAGCGATAAAACAAGTTAAGCCTGGCAATAAGTTAAATGAAATAGGATTTGCTATAGAAAAATATATTGAAGATTTTGGATATTCTATCGTACGCAATTATTGTGGACATGGCATAGGAAAGATTTTTCATGCTCCACCAAATGTTGTACATTTTTATGATGAAGGTGAGGATCTTATCTTAAAAGAAGGCATGTTTTTTACGATAGAACCAATGATCAATGCTGGAAAACATGAAACTCTTCTCAGCAAGCTAGATGGCTGGACAGTGACAACACGTGATCTTTCACTTTCTGCACAGTTTGAGCATACGCTTGGAGTCACAAAAGATGGAGTTGAAATATTTACACTATCACCTAAAAATTGGCATTTTCCACCTTATGATTAGATTTTTTAAACACTTGGTTTTTGAAAAAAATCTAGCTCTTAACTTGTGATATAGCAACTAACCCAATTAGTGCACAGAAAATCATGTAAAAATTTGCTAAAGTTCCTTGTCCTGTAACTTTGATAATAGTTGTGCATATAAATGGTGCAAGACCACCAAAAAATCCTGAAGCTATATTTCTTGATAAACCAAATCCACTCTATCGTACCTTTATTGGGAATAATTCGCACATAAACGCGCTAACAGTACCAAGAGAAGCAGCTATTGGGATTATAAAAAGGAACGTGCGCCATTATGGTGAGCAAATTATTACCACTTAGTATCATTGAAAAAAACTGGATAACTTACTACTATAAAAGTCACAAATGCAAATTTCATGACTCTTTCTCTCCCTACCTTATCCGAAAGTATTGCAAATAGTATAGTCAATCCTCCAATTGCAACCTGATTCAATATTTCTACTGCGTGATTAAAGTGAGTGTTTATTGTCGATGCAAGTAGATTAAAAAACACTAAATATATGTAAAGAGATGCATTCTCAACTATGTCAACTCCAATTGATATTAGAAAAGGTTTTTTTATAGCCATTTAACAGTTCTTTTAACGGTAATTCATGTGGCTTTTCCTGCTTTTTATATTCTGGGCTTTCATCGAGTATATATCTCACATATATAATGATTAATCCTATTATAAAACTGAAAATAAAAGGCAATCTCCATTCCCAAGATTCAAAATCGGATACTTTTTTGCATATAAGCACCACTATAAGACTTAATATTGAGCCAAGAATTGCGCTCAATACTTCAATACTGCCAAAGAATCCTCTTTTATTTTTAGGAGCATGCTCTAAAAATTGGGCATTTCCTGACTCTCCTCCAAGAGATATACCCTGCAATAATCTTAAACATACCACCAGTACTGATACGAGTACCCCAATGTTCTGATACCCTTGAACAAATGCAATAAGTACGGTTGATAGAGTCATCAGTACGATAGAGAGAAATAGAGCAATCCTTTTTCCATATTTATCGCCAATGTGGCCAAATATAGCAGCACCAATTGTTCTTATTAAGGAACCCACTGCAAACACTCCAAAAGCTTTAAGTATGCTGACTAATTTGTCGTCTGATGGAAAAACACATCCCCGATTATGCTTATTAGATGGCTGAAAAGCATGTGATCATACCACAACAAAGTGTTACAAATTAAACTTGATAGTATTGCTTTTGTTGTTTGTTGCACGAAATCTTCCGTAATTTGTTTGACATTATAGTAATATTACTTACTTTTTCAAACGTGAATTATGTAAATGTTATATTAATAATATTATCTTATTATATTTTTATATTGTTGATTATATTTAAATATTCTTATACTATACCTATATATTTCCATATATTTTTTGGCGAGAAAATTATTTTAATTTAAGTGCACAAAGTCTCTTGATATGACACATATTCCAGTTTTGTTAAAAGAGATGCTACTGCAATTGTCACCACACAGTGGTGGTATATATGTGGATGCCACGTTTGGAGCTGGAGGATATAGCAAAGCAATATTGGAAGCCGCTGATTGCAAAGTGTACGCAATTGATAGGGATGAAACAGTTACCAAATTTTATGATGACCTGAACGTTAAATACCCTGATAGAATAAATCTATTTATTGAGAAATTTAGTAATATTAAAAATATATTAGATAGTAATAACATTAAAGGTATCAATGGAATAGTTTTCGACGTTGGAGTTTCATCTATGCAGCTTGATAATGGAGATAGAGGATTCTCATTTCTACGTGATGGCCCACTTAACATGAGAATGGATAACTATTCTCATATGAATGCTTCGACGTTTGTTAACGCTTTACGTGAAGAAGAGATTGCGAACACTATATATAATTATGGGGATGAGCATCATTCTCGTAAAATCGCAAGAGCGATAGTAAATGCGAGGAAGAAGAAAATTATCAAAACTACATTTGAACTTGCGGATATTGTACGTTCTGTAGTGTTTCGTGGAAAAAGCAAGATTGACCCTGCAACTAGAACATTTCAGGCAATCAGAATATGGGTAAATGATGAGCTAGGAGAGCTTGAAAAGGGTATTAAAGCTGCATCTGAGATTTTAAGTGAAAACGGCAAATTAATTGTAGTTACCTTTCATTCTCTAGAAGATCGTATAGTTAAAACCCTTTTTAAAGATTTGTGTGAACCAGGACCTACCAAGACATTCTCCCTTTTAAACAAAAAAGTGATTAAAGCAAGTGCGGAAGAAATAAATGCAAATCCGCGTGCGCGTTCAGCAAAATTAAGAGCTATACAGAGGTTGTCACGAGAACCTTCTGTATTATTTCAGTAACTATGTTTTTATTATAGGGTCATTTAAGGTAAAATTACATGTCCAATCACTAAATAAATAGCTAACACAAATAGAACGTGAAATTAATTTAGTGCAAAGCAACATAAAAGTTCTTCAAGCAGAACGAAGTTATTTGAGTAATCCAAAATGGGCTTGTAAAGCTTATGGAGAAATATATAAAAAATAACTCTTTGATACTAGCTAGCCAGGTTCAACTCTCCAAATAGCCGCAGTGCGTTAGCACAATTTAAAACCTAGAGTAACAATTAGAACCTATCTTGAAAGGGAAATTTGGAATATTAACGTAAAAAATTGCTTCCATATATTTTAAATCTGATTATCACTACAGTTAGAGATATTTTAAGAGCTCAAATCTATCTTTGTCTGCAGACTTTTCAGTCAAATTTTTAATCGAAAAGCGTAGCGTGTCTTCTTCAGAGCATGTAAGTGTGCTTAATTTCTGTCATATGTGTGCTGAACTTTTTTCTAATCTTTTTTACACAGGAGGATTTTATGTCCAGTATTCCAGATACTTGACCTTTACTTTAGCTAAAAACCAATAGTCGCCTATGGCTAATTAAAATAAAAATTTTTCTAATATATAGAAGAATTACAAAATCACTGTTACTGAAAACGGGGCAAGAAAGCTGCTAATGTCAAAGAATTTTAGGTAACATTGTTTGCTTGACGTATAAGCGTGCTCTCCTTACTTCAAGAACTCTTTAATATATGCTCAACCACTTAAGCCCTTTCAAGATATGCTCTTAAATTTAGGCTTTTAGATAAACACACTACGATAAAACTTACTTTGATATGAAATTATTCGCATAAGATTTTGGCAGTCTTTTAACATCTTTTGGCATTTCAATTGTGTACTTTGTGTTGTGTTTCTTTGCGTAAGATACTGCTTTTTCAAGAGAATCAAACTTTAATACAATCTGTTTTTGGGGATCTTTTGATCCAAACCACCCCATCAAAGGTTCAATATAGTAAGAACAAGGCTCAATTTTTAGGTGCCAGAATTTTGTATTACCTAAACCAGATTGTGTTGCAGTTTTTGTTGGCTTATAAATCTTAAAAACTATTTGATCGTCAATACTCATAGTCCTTACTACGTAGTCTTAAGTATATGTCTAAATAAACTTTTCCACAAAGAATTAGTGTGAAAGAATGAAGTTTGAAATAAATATTTTTATGTTATATTATTAAATTATACTAAAAGGATTAGCTGAATAGGAGTAATCAATGGCACAGCAAGAAATGGTAACAATTAATGCAGAGTTACGTGATGTAAAAAAAAAGAAAGCGATGCAGGCTCTGAGGGAGAAGGGAAGTATACCTGCAGTTATATATGGTAAAGGGCATGATAACGTAAATTTGACATTGTCTGCAAAGGAATTTACTAAACAATATAAATCAGGTGCTCTTTCTGCACATTTAATAGAACTAGATATTTCAGGGAAAAAAGAATATGCTCTTGTTCGTGATATTCAATGGCATGTAGTAAAGGATACTGTGCAACATGTTGATTTTCAGTTTGTTGATAAAGGTAGTGAAATTAAAATAGATATACCTTTATCATTCATCAATGAAAGTAAATCACCAGGAATCAAATTAGGTGGAGTGCTCAATGTTTTGTGTCGTTCTATTACTGTCAAATGCTCTCCTGAGAAAATACCTCAAGTCATAGAAATTGATTTGTCTGGCAAAATGATTGGTCAGTCTATACATATCAATGATGTAAAATTGCCAGAAGGTGTTAAATTTGTAGCTCATGAAGAAGAAAATTTCACCATTGTAACAATCTCTGCTGCTGATAGTGATGTTGAAGATCCTCAAACAAAAACAGAGGAGTAGTGCATTTAATAGCTGGTCTTGGTAATCCTGGTAGTAAATATGAACTAACTCACCATAACATTGGCTTCATAGTTATTGACGCAATTCACAAATATTGGAATTTTCAGTCATTTTCTAATAAAGCTGATTACTTGATAACCTCTGGCATAATGAATAATAATCGGATCATGCTGATAAAACCTTACTCATTTATGAATAATTCAGGTATTCCTATTGCGAAAATAAAAAATTTTTACAAATTATCGCTAGACGATATTGTTGTCATACATGATGATGCTGACTTAAAATTCGGAAGAATAAAAGTAAAAAAAGGCGGTAGCTCTGCTGGACACAATGGACTTAAGTCTATAGATAGCTTTATTGGTAACGATTATTGGCGTTTGAGATTTGGAGTAGGTAGGCCTGAAAATCGGAAAAGCTTAGCAGATTATGTATTATCAAAATTTGAAAATTTTGATAATACTATCCTCTTAGTGGAAAAAATAGCAAGGAATATAAACGTAATGCTGCAAGGAGATAACGCAGCTTTCATCAACTCGGTTGAGAGTGAAACTTTAGTATAGTAAACGAATACCGCCCAATACAAACTAATTTAGATTAGAATACTGATTCTTCTAGAAGTTGTTCGCGTTCTTCTTCTATTGCAATAGAATTATCATGATTTTTAAATAAATCTCTGATTTTTGTTTCTATTTCATCTGCAATTTCTTTGTTTGCCTTGAGGTAACTTTTTACATTTTCTCTTCCTTGACCAAGACGCGTATTGCTATATGAATAATAAGCACCTGCCTTTTCAAGCACACCAAGCTTTGCTCCTATATCTATTATTTCTCCAAATTTTGATATGCCCTCATTGTACATTATATCGAATTTTGCTTCTCTAAATGGAGGAGCAACTTTATTTTTTACAACTTTAACTCTCGTTTCATTACCCGTAATATTCTCCTTATCCTTTATCGCACCAACTTTTCTTATATCAAGTCTTATAGAAGTATAGAATTTTAACGCATTCCCACCAGTGGTAGTTTCAGGATTTCCATATATTACTCCTATTTTCATACGAATTTGGTTAATAAATATCAATATACAGTTTGCTTTTGAAACTGCAGAGGTGAGCTTTCGTAGCCCATGACTTAGAAGTCTCGCTTGTAGTCCCATGTGCTGGTCGCCCATATCTCCTTCAATTTCAGCTCTTGGAGTTAGTGCTGCAACAGAGTCAATAACTATTACATCAACTGCACCAGAACATACTAAATACTCAACAATGTGCAACGCCTGTTCGCCAGTGTCTGGTTGTGAAATCACTAAATCATCGGTGTTTACTCCAAGTTTACGAGCATATATAACATCCAGTGCGTGCTCCGCATCGATAAATGCACATAAACCTCCTTTTTTCTGTGCTTCAGCAATTACATGCAAAGCAAGGGTAGTTTTACCAGAACTCTCAGGGCCAAATATCTCAATTATACGTCCTTTTGGCAATCCCCCAACACCCAGAGCTGAATCAAGTGCAATCGACCCTGTAGATATCGTGTCTATTTTTTCTACAGGGTTTTGCTTTAGCTTCATTATTGCACCTTTACCGAATGCTTTTTCAATTTGACTTATTGCATTATCTAGTGCTTTTTGCTTATCATTATTCCTTTCTTCTGGATTATGTGCCATGGATTACTTATTAACTTGTGTAGTCTCCATGGTAATTGAACGCAACCAATCTGCCAAGGCTTTTTTAATAACGAAGAACGTTAGTTACCTAAAATTGGATAGATAGACTTTGTAGTGCGATACAAAATAACGATAGAATACAATGGTAGTGGTTTCTCTGGCTGGCAAAAGCAACAACACTCTGCTAACTCAATTCAGGAAACCATTTTAATAACGAAGAACGTTAGTTACCTAAAATTGGATAGATAGACTTTGTAGTGCGATACAAAATAACGATAGAATACAATGGTAGTGGTTTCTCTGGCTGGCAAAAGCAACAACACTCTGCTAACTCAATTCAGGAAACCATAGAAAACGCTATATTTAATTTCAGTGGCGAGAGAGTCTCTTTGCATTGTGGTGGCAGAACTGACACAGGGGTTCATGCTTTAGGGCAAGTTGCTCATTTCAATATGGAAAGGCAATTCGAGCTTTACAGAATAAGAAATGGAATAAACTATCACTTAAAAGCGATTCCTATAGCTGTGCTTAGTGCAGAAGCTGTAGATGATGCATTTCATGCACGATTTTCAGCAAAAAAAAGATATTATGAATATAGAATAATTAATCGTTACGCTCCTGCAGCTCTGGAAATCGGTTATGTGTGGCAAGTATTTAACCCACTTGACGTAAACATCATGCGTGAAGCTGCTAGACACCTGCTTGGAAAACATAATCTTTCAAGCTTCCGCTCAAAAGATTGTCAAGCTACAAATCCGGTCAGAACAATCGATGATATTGATATAGTACAAAACGGAAGTCACATATACATCAAAATATCTGCGATTTCCTTTTTACATAACCAGGTGAGGATTATTGTTGGTACTTTAGTTGAATTTGGAAAAAATAGAACTAATCCACAAGAAATGCTAAACATATTAAGTCAATGTAAAAGAAACGCCGCTGGGGTCACTGCGCCGTCTCACGGCTTATACTTAGTAAAGATAGATTACTAGCCTTAAGTCCTCATTGGCATTACTATATATAGTGCACTTGGATCATCTTCATCAGTGATAATTGTAGCGCTATTACCATCTGATAGGCTGACCTTACATTTGTTTTTTATACAAGATAAAGCATCAAGCAAATAACGAGAATTAAATCCTACTTCCATAAGAGCTCCATCGTAATCCACCTCTATAGACTCAGTTGCATCACTGCACTCTTGGGAATTTGAATGTAGAGTTAATAAATTCTCTTGCAATGAAAATTTAATTGATTTTATTTTATCGGACACAACAACGGAAACTCGGTCTATAACACTAGCAAGTTCGCTACTCTCAACAATCATTTGTTTATCTTGAGACGTTGGAATGACAGCTTTGTAATCTGGAAAAGTCCCATCTATCAATTTTGATATTAGAATATACTCACCACATGTAAATTTGATTTTTCTATCTGAAAGTTTTATATTTATCTCATTACAATCACCCAATACTTTCAACAGTTCCATGATAGTTTTACGTGGAATGATCACCCCAAATTCTCCGTTGATATCTTCAGGTTTAGGCCTTTTTATACATGATAAACGGTGGCCATCAGTTGCAACGCAGTACAGAAATTGCTCATCTGTATGCAGATATATCCCGTTTAAATTATACCTTGTATCATCCAGCGACACAGCAAACTTCGTTTTAGTCAACAAGTCTACCAAATCTGTACTTAGTAGAGTGAAATCGTATTGATGATCAACTTCTTCAAGAACAGGGAAGTTATTTGAAACTACGTTCGGTAAAGAAAAATTTGCATTTCCACAGGATATCAATAATTTTCCTTGATTATTCATTTCGCAATTGACATCCAAATTAGTTGGCAATTTTTTCACTATGTCATGTAAAGTATGTGCTGAGATTTTCACTTCTCCTTCTGCTGATACATTTGCAGTAAGTGAGGCAAATATTGAAATGTCAAGATCAGTAGCCTTCAATTTTATGCTGCCATGTTGTGCTTTGATATTTATACACGCTAAAACATCTATCGCGTTGCGCCTTTCAACCACTCCACTTACCCTGGATAGCGTATTTAAAAGGCTTGCACGACTTACACTAAAACGCATTTGTTCACACACAGAACTTTGTTCTTTGATTCCTATATCTACAATTTTTGACATATTAATTCTCAAAAATATATTTAAATGATATTGATATTCTATGTAAAGTGATATCCATATTTTTGTCCGAGAGACAAAACAGACTATCTTATACTTTAGTGATCAATAATTTACTTTGTATTGCATAAGTCATGCATTTTTTGGTACGCTTTTTGAAAGCCAAGCAAGGAATAAGTATCATCAACATTTGATGTTTTTACTTTTCCATTAACCACCATTGATAATCCCTGCTTCATTTTTAGAATCAAATCTTGGTCCATTTTTGTATCATCTGTCCACGCAAAACTTCCCTGTATTATTGGCAATTGATATTTAATTTTTTTATCGATATTGAGAACTACAGGCTCATTATTATACTGAAAGCCAGAAGTGACGCTCACCTCATCTGCTTTTTTATCAACGTAACTGACCATTACATACGGCTTGCGGTCAGCTGTATAATGTTCACTTTTTTTCTTAGGATGAGATACAATGTAACACACTTTTTCACCATCTTCCAATGCAGTGTACACAAGCCAATCTTTATATTTTTCTTTCAGTTGTACGTTACTAACCGATGCAAGGATACCTATTGAAAAAAATATTAGAAATACAAAAAGACTACGCATGTAAACCGAGTTTCAAACTCTCTAATTTTACATGTTGTTTTACCTTACTCATTGCTTGCTCAGCCAACTGCCTTACTCTTTCTCTTGAAACACAATATTTTTTGCTAAGCTCATCCAAAGTCTGAGTACTTTCAGATAAATATCTGCTAATGAAAATATCTCTTGATCTTTCATTAAGACTTGCCAGCGCATTGCTTAAAATTGTTTCTTTTAATGCCTTTTCTTCATGATTCTGGTAAGCTACTTCTTGACTAACTAAATTACACGGAATCATATCTTGTAACTCCTTTTTAGAGTCATCACCTATTTTTACACAATTATTTAACGACTGATCCTTACAAGCCAAACGATAGTTCATTTGTACAACATCTTCCTCAGATACAGAAAGCTCATTTGATATTGCTTTTATTTCTTCGTTACTCAAAGTTTCTCTGTTTGTGTATTGTAAAATTCTTTTTTTTATTTTACGTAAACTAAAAAACAATCTCCTTTGTGCTTGCGTTGTACCTATTTTTACAAGTGACCAAGATTTTAATATAAAGTCTTTCATTGAAGCTTCAATCCACCATACTGCATAAGTTGAAAAACGAAATCCCAAGTTAGGATTGAACTTTTTCACTGCATGCATTAAACCCATATTTCCTTCCATGACCAGGTCCATCAACAGTAGACCATAATTCTTAAATTTCATTGCAATTTTTACTACCAAATTCAAATGGCTAGTAATCAACCTGTGAGCAGAAGAAATATCCTGGTATTCTTGCCAATTTTTTGCTAATCGCACTTCCTCTTCTTGGGAAAGCATAGGAAATTTTCGTACTTCAGCAATATACTGCATGAGATTAGTGCTACTATTAACAGACAAATTTGCTACTGGGGCCAACATAACAACTCAAATTAAAAATCAACGTATATAACATATTGACTCTCAGGAAAAAATTCAAGGTTTAATTAAAAAAGTACAACCCTATACCTAGTTGAGATCTTAACAACAGCTACCTAAATGTAGCATCAAAATTGCTAGCGCATAACGATAAGAACTACACTAAATGAGTAATGTGTTATTCCAGTGCTCAAACACTGGAACCCACATTTCTTTTTTTTTCTAGATCCCAGCCACTTGAATAACAAGGAAAACTCACCGGGATGACAAGACTGAGACAGACTAGAAATTAAACGCTACTCCAGCTTCTGCACCAAAAGTGTTGTAAACAATATTTTTGATACCATCATCACCCTTAGCTGCCTTATCAAAACTAGCACCATAAGAACCGAAGTAACGAGCTCCAGCAAAGAGTTTGATTTCTGGGGCTACATCATAACTAACACCAGCTTTTGCTTGATAAGCAAAACCAAATCTCCTTTGATCTTTAACGTCAGCAGCGCTTGAAGGATTGCTGATATATGCTGCACCAACACCAACACCAACGTATGGAGTGATAGGCATATCTTCAATCACTATATCATAATAAACGTTAACCAATCCTGAAAATGCTGTTAAACTGTCTGCAACATTTGCTTCAGAAGCATCTATTACAGCTTTATTTTTAGCCAATCGTGAGTAAAGCCCTTCAACATCAACTCTGATGTCATCCATTTTATAACCAAATGCAACACCACCAGCTATAAAAGATCTTTTTAAAGGACTATCCTTCTCTTTGCTTGTTGCATTTTTAATACCATCAACTTTTGTATAAAAAGGTAAAATTTCACCGTTGTATTGTAAACGAACGTAGTAGCTAGTTTCTTCATCACTCATTGGACCAATAGGGTCTGATGAAAAAGCAGAGTTTGATAGGCTTAGCAACGTCACTAAAGCAGCTGCCGAAAAAAACTTTTTATAATACATAATTGCCCTCGTTAAAAAATTAAAATTCCACTCTAGTAGTCTAAATAATAACTAAAGTTATGTCAAGTGCTAACTTAATAACACAAAACCTTCTGTATCTTAACTAACTTTTAGGAAAATACAAAGATTTTATTAATTAATAAATAGAGTTACTCTACTTTTTTTTTTACTCTTGATCTTCTGATACCTATTTCACTAATGTCTTTTTGTCTTCTGATCTGGATTCATCATTGTGAATTGCTGCGTATTCATGCAGTAATATGAATGTACTTCATGGAAGTACTGGAATAAAAGGAAAACACTTATGTTACTGAACTCAGGCAAACTTCAGTAGTAAATTTAAAAAGGAAGTTTAAATCCAGGTGGTAACCCCATCATACCTGCAAGATCAGAGGTTGCATTTGCCATACCTTCTTCTGCTTTTTTGATGGCATCATTGAATGCCGCTGTCACTAGATCTTCTACTATATCTTTTTCTTCATCTCTCATAAGTTCTAAGTCTATATTTACCTTTTTAGCTTTATAGCTACCTATTTTTATCACTTCCACTAATACAGAAACTTTACCACCACCAGAAATACCTTGAAACTCTTTTCCAATATACTTTTCTTGAGCTTCCGCAAGCTTTTTTTGCATTTCTTGTGCTTGCTTCATTATTTGACTGAAATCCACAACCTACTCCTTATTTTCCACATTAACTATCTTTGCACCTTTAAACGTATCTAATATATCCTTAACTGCAGGTGCACAATTTAAACTACTCACTTCCTCATTCATATAACTCGTATCAACTATAATAACCCACTCCCGATTAGTAGCTCGATTTAAGTAACTTTTCAAGTCACTACAAAAATTACTGTTCAAGTTAGATACAGCTTTTAATCTTAAATACCCAAATCTACAATCTATTAATTGTAGATTACTACACAGTTGTTTGTAAAGATAAATTTGGTTACTCCGCTTTAATAGTTGCAAAATCTTATCAAAATCGTAATTTTGTTGTTTATTTTTCACATGGATCCCAGTGTCACACACTGGGATGACAGGAGGGGAAGGTGCAACAGGTCTGCCCTGTCTATTTCCTTGCTCCACATTCTGTGAAAGAATTTTTTTGATTACCTGTTCCGGAGAAGGCAAATCAGAAAGATAACAAAGGCTAATTAATATCATTTCAGCGGCAATTTCATTACATGTTGAAACCTTTATATCTTGAATACCCTTAAGCAGCACCTTCCACAATCTCGAAAAAAATATTAAAGACTTTTTTGCACTCAAATCTTTTACTCTGCTCTTCTCATATTCTGTATCAATCTCTTTTGTAATTAAAAAACGGCATATTAACTGGATTGTTTGCAGTAGATCTTCAAAAATATTGAGCGGATTTGCTGTTTTTACCACATTGTCGAATACTAACAAAGCCTTCTGTAAATCACTGTCTAATACTGCCTCCAGTAGATCAAATATAACGTTTCTATCTACTAGACCAAGTATGTCTGTAACACTTTGAGTGGATATTGTACCATCTTTGCTATACAGCACTGCTTGATTCATCAAAAATAAAGCGTTACGCATTGAATTGCTACAGTGGTGCGCAATTAATTCCGATGCTTCTTTTTCAATAAAATAATTTTCTTTTTGTGCAATATCATTTAAACGCTCCATTATCTTAGCTGAAGGAATGTTATGTAAGTCAAACCTTTGACAACGTGCAATAACAGTTATTGGTATCTTTTTTATTTCTGTAGTTGCTAGAATAAACTTTACGCTAGATGGTGGTTCTTCTAGAGTTTTAAGTAATGCATTAAATGCATTGCTGGATAACATATGTACTTCATCTATAATGTAAACTTTAAACTTAGAACTTATTGGTAAATAGCAAATATCTCCCAAGATCGCTCTAACATCCTCAACACTAGTGTGACTTGCCGCATCGATTTCAACTACATCTGGATGGCTTGAATTTTTTATTGCCAGACAACTTGTACATGATCCACAAGGTTCAAAAGTTGGCCCCAATGAGCAGTTCAAACATAAAGCTATTATTCTTGCAGTGGTGGTTTTACCAATTCCACTGCTACCAGAAAGCAGCATAGATTGTGGAATTTTGTTGAGAGTAAAAGCATTTTCTAGTATACGCACTAATATATCTTGACCTACTAAATCTTTAAAGCTACTAGGACGATATTTCAATGCTATGTTCATAGCCTAGAATAAAACAAATAGTACAAATAGGTATGCAACCCAAAAAGATTCTGATATGGTTGCTTCATTTCTGACCTGACCAAGTTACAGAATTTTTGCCTGCATACCTTACAAAAGGTTATACTTTTTTTTTTTTTTAGCAAGGTATATTCTATATTAGTATTATAATTTATATGTTAGACCTTTTGCAACATTACTTTGGAGTAAACAGCTGTTACCCAAAATACTCTTCTTCTGTCATCCCAGTGCCCATACACTGGGATCCAGAAAACTTAATTTTAAATGAATACATTAGCCTGTTGTATAATAAGGACTGGATTCAAGTGTCAATCACTGAAATGACACCCTTCCGGTGGGGATTGCTCTCAAACTACAATGTTCGTACAGTTGTACTGGGATCCAAGTATAAAAATATTTGGAAATTATACGATGGACAATGGATTCTAGGAGTATATGTTAAAAGTAGTGTCCGTAATGAAATAAGCTGGATTCCAATGTCACGTACTGGAATGACAACATATAGGTATTGGAATAACAAAAGAGGAATATTATGATTTTATATCATTTTCCTCTTTGTCCATTTTCACGAAAAGTTAGAGCTCTTCTCAAGGAAAAAAATCTGAGCTGTGATTTTGTATATGAAAATCCATGGGAAAAGCGGAATGAATTCATGGAGATCAATCCAATCGGACAAGTACCAGTATTAATAGATAATAACTTTGTAATAGCGGATAGTAATGCCATTTGTGAATATATGGAAGAGACTTACAATAGTGACGTCAAATTACTTGGTTCATCCACTATTATTAAGTCTAAAATACGCGCTTTAATCAATTGGTTCGATAGCAAATTTTACAATGAAGTTACTAAGTATATTATGAATGAAAAAGTAATTACTAGCCGCAGCCCTGACTCTAGATTTCTTCATGCAGCTCAGCATAACCTGCCTTGCCATATGGAATACATCGAACACTTAATTAACAAGAACGTTTGGCTTGCAACCGATAAGTTCACTTTAGCCGATATTACTTTAGCATCACATATTTCTATAATAGACTACGTAAATAGTTTCCCGTGGGAAAAAAGTAAGATTTTAAAAGAATGGTACTCCATTGTTAAATCAAGGCCTTGTTTTCGCGAAATATTGTTAGAGAGAGTTTTTGGCTTAACTCCCCCTAGACATTACGCTGACCTTGATTTTTAACTTGCGTTAGTTTTAAAGCTACAGTCATTCCTTCGTCAGTAGGGATCAATATGGAGAAATATTTTTTTTCATCTGACAATCTATCGTTAAACTCTCTCATAGCATGCCATGACTTTTCTGATACCTCTTTTGGAGGCGATTCTAAAAATACTGTATCAAATAATAGAGTGTTATCTGCAACGATTAGCCCATCTTGTTTAATGTATGACTCTGCCCAATCTAAATACTTAGGATAACTACTTTTGTCAGCATCGATGAATATCATGTCAAATGGTGCCTTTGCTGATAATTCATTAATTTTTTCCAGTGCATCACCTTCTATTAGAGTAATTTTATCACTTAGATTAAAAGCACTAAAATTTTTTTTTGCTATTCTTGAGTGTTGAGGATTATTTTCTATTGTATAGATATGACCATCTTTCGGTAAAGCTTTTACCATACAAATTGACGAATAACCATATAACGTGCCAATTTCAACTATGCTTTTAACTTTATGGATTTTGATAAATAAATTTAATAATTTTCCTTCTTCAGGAGTAATTTGAATACGTTGTTTCTTATCAAGAGTACAATGTTCTTCTATTTTTTTATACTCTTTTGCAAATAAGCTTCTTATGTACAACGATTTTCTGCTAAAGTTATGACGCATTAAGTTTTATAATATAAACCAAGGAGGTTTAATCTATATAGGATTTATAAAGATAACAATAGATTTAAGAATAATAAATTTTTATTTTAAGTTGTTATTTTATAAAGTAAAATTTTAAGTGACAAAGATTATTATATATTTTACTATGGTTAACTAGTATAACAATCGATTGTTATACTAGAATTAAGGGATCGTTTATTTACATCTCTCTTAAAATGTAATTTTTATGATCAATTAGAGGGGGTTATATGTCTTATAACATCGCTAACGAAGTTGAAAAGTTAAGCAAGAAATCTAATAATAATGAAGGAGTGAAATTACTGCACAATCCAGCTTATCGCGAGAAGTACAAAGAACGCTTTAACGAGGCTCAGAAAAAAGTTATGGATATGGTCCAATTTTATGATGGAACGATAGTATTAATAGAGAATAAAATTGCTATGTATTATTATGCTTGGCACAGTAAAAAAAGGGAGTTTGAGCGTAAAAAGCAACAAACAGTATCAAAAAATACTGATTCAGCATAGGTTTTGTATATGGTAAGCTACGGTGTTATTACTTCACTATAGCTTTTCCATATAACTCATCTATTACATTAGTGAAGTATTCCAGGTCTCTGTATCCTTCATGTTTGATTTTGCCATTCTCTACGTATGATTTGTCATTGTTAAGCTTGATGATGAATACAGGAGTAGCTTTGATATCAAGTTTATTAATTGCAAGTGATTTATCATTTATAATTTTGTCCATCATCTTTTTATCGTTAATGCATTGGTTAAATACATCTCGCTTCAAATTGCTTAGTGCAGCAATTTTTTGTAGTATAGTTAAATCACTAAAATTAGAGTAGTTCCACGAGTCTATTGCATTAAACACAGCTCTGTTAAAATTAAAATAGTCTTCTTCTTTTTCATAGCAATAACTTAGCATTGCAGCCTTTAATCCTCTGTAATCTAGAGGAAAATGACGGAATATGTACAACATCTTACCTGTATCTATGTACTTCTCTTTGATTTTAGGAAAAACTTTCTTATGAAAAAGAGAACAGTGATAACAAGTGAGCGAGGCGTATTCTATCATTAAAATTGGTGCTTTTCGATCTCCTAATAATTTATCATCAGGCAATAGCGACAGTAGTTCTTTTGGCGTTATTTTATCAGTTTTTTGAGTGTTGGGTAAGTTTTGTTCAATAGTTGCATAAGAACTAACACTTGTAAAAATAAGTAAGAATAATAATCTAAAAATCATTACAATGTAAATACTGAACTTATTAAAAATTTATGCATTTATATAAATGATGTCAAGATAACTTTTACTCAGCAAGACTTTCTAGTCTGTCTTTGAATGCAGTAATTATTTTATTTTGTGCATATTTATACACCGAGTTTAATAAAGTAGAAAACAAATTGGATTTAAACTCAAATTCTACATAGAACTCTACCATAGTTTTATTTTTGCTCATAGGAGTGAATTTCCATTCGTTGTATAAATTTTTAAATATTCCATTTGAAGAGACAGCTTTTATCCAACTTTCACTTATTCCATTTGGAGCAAGGGAGGTCACTTCTGATGTGTAACTTCCTTTAATGCCATGAAAAGCTGCAAGGAGATCCACAATCATTTGGCTATCAGTTTTTTCTTTTATATAAACAGCTTTGCACCAAGGAACAAAATCAGGATAGTTCTCAACGTCAATTACAACTTGAAACACCCTATGAGATGAACAGAAAAAAACACCTTGTTCTTTATATTGGTGTAACATAAATCTGAATAATAAAAATGGGATCCATATCTACCGTCAGTCTTAGTATACTCCTGAGACCTAAAGTTAAGGTGGGCATCACGTACCAATTTCAATGAAATTAGCAGAGGCAATTCCCTTTATCAGAATTATCGCTCGGGAAATTTAACTTAACTCACAACGTATAGCACAGACCCCTAACAATTATAGATTATTTATATAGAGTATGTCTATGGATATATTAAAGCTAGCGATTATTATTTTGCCTTTGTTAAATTTTGCATTCTAAGTATCATAGCTAATAAATATATCTTATGAATGTTATTAAGCTCTTAACCATTTTTACTTTAATATCCTCAAGTGCTTACGCGAGTTGTATAGGTCACAAAACTTTTGTGCTTGCCATGAAGCAGCAAGTAGATAATACGTCTATGAAAGGGAATAGAAAAAATTCAGAACATATACACGAAAAGCTTCGGAAGATCATTCAGAATAATGTTAACCTCAAAGAAATATCTCGATTTGTAATGGGGAAATATTGGAATTTATCTACTCAGAAACAAAAAGAAGAGTTTCTAAAAGAATATGAAGTATATCTCGCGCGCTTGTGCGCTAAAATTTTGTATAAATACATAAATAATAGTGAAATGATCATAATGAGTACAAGAGCAGTTGACGATGAAACTTGCCTGATAGGAACAAGATTTTCTTATAGTGACGAGGAATTTACAAATATTGACTTTAAAGTTACTAAAAGTGACAGTTCTTTCTTAATAAACGATGTTGTAATGAGTGGAATAAGTATTGCTATTAATCAACGTTCTCAATTTAGTGAAAAGATCGACACGAATGGCATGGCAAGTGTAATAGATGAATTAAAACGTAACAATAATTTATGATATACATGCCTCATTGGCCTAAGCTGGTTGGCAGTAGGCCAAAGGATTTTTCTCTTGATCGCATAAAAATCTTTCTAAATAAATTGGGTAATCCCGAGAAAAAAATACCGCCAATAATTCACATAGCTGGCACTAATGGCAAAGGATCAACGCTATCGTTTATAAGATATATAATGCAAGCAGCAGGGTATAAAGTTCATACGTACACTTCTCCACATTTAGTGAATTTTAATGAGAGAATAGTTGTTGCAGGCAATGATGTCGATGATAGTGAATTACATAACTCACTGGAAGAATGCCGTATAGCAGTTGCGGAACAACCTATCACTCTATTTGAGGCCGCAACAATTGCAGCTTTCTTGGCTTTTGCTCGCCATAAAGCGGATATTACTTTAGTTGAGGTGGGTATGGGTGGAAGGCTTGATGCAACAAATGTTATAGATAATCCGATTCTAACGATCATCACTTCCATTGCACTTGACCATACAGAATATCTTGGTCCTACCGTAGAAACCATAGCAGGTGAAAAGGCTGGAATAATGAAACCTAATGTTCCTTGCGTAATAGCACCACAAGAAAAATCTATAACGAACACATTAGAACATCATGCAATAAACAAGAAATCTCCTCTGTATAGAGGAGGACTTGAATGGAATTGCAAAAAACAGAATAACAGGATGGTCTTTCAATCGACTATTCAATCAATAGAATTTTCTTTGCCATCTTTAAAAGGAGACCATCAAATAATCAATGCAGGAAACGCAATTGCAGCATGTAGCATTTTGAGTGGGAAGTATGGATTTAATATTGGAGAAGAGGATATTGCTTCAGGTTTACAGAGCACTTATTGGCCTGCACGGCTAGAGTCTATAAAAGAAGGTAATTTAATTTCTTTATTACCAAAAGATTGGCAATTATTTCTAGATGGTGCACACAACAGTGATGGTGCCAGAGTGTTAGCTGGGTGGATAAAAGACAATTTTGCTGAAGGTGTTTATACGATCTTTGGTGTCACTCGCAATAGAAATGTGGCAGAGTTCTTAGAGCACTTAAAGCCATACATCAAACTACTATGCGCCGTTTGTGTTAAATCTGAACCTAAAGCAACAAGTACAGATTTAATCAGAGAAAGAGCTCATAATATAGGAGTAAATGCTATTGAATGTGAATCAATCAGAGATGCTATATCAAATCACATACTAAAAGCTTCTATACAAAACGTCAAAACCATACTAATCTGTGGCTCGTTATTTTTAGCCAGAGATTTGAGTATGGAGAATAATCAACCTACTTGATGAGCCGAGACGTTAAAAGCACCATCAGGATTTACAATGCTGCTTGGCTTTTCGGTTAATGCTCCTATAGATACATTTTGTTCATCACCTATTCCTTCAGTTTTTACAAGATTTACAACTTTTCTCTCGCAGATTTCACTTGCTAAGTGTAGTAATAAACTACAACCTAATAATGCAGCGAATCCGATGATTATTTTACTGTTTAAGCAACTAGATTGGTACTGTAACACCAAACCTGCTATTAATAAAATAGGAGGGAGATAACTCGAACATTGGGAAGTAAAAATGAAATATTTAAATCTTTTGCTTTTTAATATTTCTTCCCGTCTCTCTTCTTGATCTAAATTTTCAACTTGTTCCCGTTGAGAATTTTGCAAGTCCACAGCTTCTTTAACTACAGAAGCTATCAAATAACCAGATAAGAAAAAAAGTTGTAACAAATGTTATTAGGCTCGCACTAAACAAAATGCCAGGTGCATCAGTAAAATTAGCAGCCTTATATAGCTTCAACCCCAAGTAAATATACGACACTAATGACGAGACGGACAGTAGGAATCTTACTAAACTAAAAACAAAATAATACTTTGTACGCTTATCATTCTGACCTTGCTGAATTGACTGTAAACACCTTTTCCATTCCTCAGGAATGATTAATCCCTGATTCTTCCACTTAGTGGTTTAATATATTGCAAAAGTGCTGCTTTATTTCTGTTAAAGGCCTGCATTTTTTCATCGCTACCTCCTGGTTTATCTGGGTGACACTTTCTTGATAACCTTCTATAATTTTTACTGTTATATTAGATATTTCTAAGAAGTTACGACCTTCTACTTCTTATACCTGAATGCCTATCTCTTTAAATAAACTTTCATTATAATTATATTCTCTTTTTCTTAACTTATACCCCATATCCCCACCTAATAAATTAACTAACTATTAATACTTTATAATATATAAATTTCCAAATCATTTCATTCATGCTTATTGTATGAATTATTTCTTTCACGACTGCCATGATAAGTGTATGAAAGTTATCACTTAGTGCATAATAGCGCTTCAATGTTTAGGGTTACAGTTTTCATTGGTCATTTGAGTAACTCAAATCAGATTAATGCCAGTTCTATCTATCTTGTTACTTAAGTAGCCTCTATTTCAGCACAGGAATCTACTTTATAGTGATGTCATTCAAGTATCTGACATTGATTCCTTTATGATGCTGTTATCCCAGTGCTAGACACTGGGATCTAGTGAATTTTACGAGTATAAAAGTAATGTTAAAATACAATGTTTCCGATGATTATGAAAAAGCTGGATTCCAGCGTCACGCGCTGGAATGACACCTTTTTAAATTACTTTCTTAATAAATATCAAGAAATTTACCAAAAAAAAGGCAAAACCCCCCAGCAGTGAGTTTTGACCCTATAATAATGTAAATTGGCGTTATAATAATGTGCTAACTCTTATTTTAGGCGCGATTTGGTTAAATGTAGAAAAAATTTAAAAGGCATACAGCCGCTATAATTTTTATGTAATTTGCCAATAAATATCTGATTTTTTAACGAGTTTTGCTGTTAAATCCGCGGATATTAAAAACAAGGATAAATACTATCGCTAGTGTAGTAAGGGAGATGGCGTAATTTGTCAAGTTAAATAAGCTAAGTTATTAACATGTAATAATGCAGGGAGCTATTGCAGATTGAATGTTCACTAGCTTTGAGGTTTTGGTTTCATCTATTTGCGGCTGACTAATCATAGTTCGAATGAAATTGTTTGCCATAAAGGTACAGCCTAGAATAGAAAAAGCAACGGAAATAAAGGGGATAATAGGAAATTCAAGAGGTAATATAGATGTAATTCCTCCTATTAAAAATGAAACGTTAGATGTAATGTCGAGGCAGATCTTCATTAATTTATCTTGCCAAGAGGTATCGAGTTGCTTATTAAGGCCACACTGCCTTAAATGATCATTTAATGACCATATATTCAAAGCAAGCGAAAGTTCACCTAGCATAGTGCTGACAATAGTACAGTACAAGCTTAAGGAAGAAATATTTAGGGCTAATGCTGCTGTATACCCCATCAAAGAAACAATAGATAGTGCAGTAACCAAGTGTTTTGAATAAGTTCGTATTTTCTCCTGTAAATAAGCCTCTCTTCCTCATAACTCACAAACTTAGCAGCAAACGCACATTATATCATAACATTAGTTGACTTGAAAATCAATACAGAGTACCCGGGAGAAGACTTGAACTTCCACAACTTGAAAAGTTACTAGCACCTGAAGCTAGCGCGTCTACCAATTCCGCCACCCGGGCTTTTTGTGATTTACCATGTTAAAATAAAATAATATACTCAAGTAGTTTTTAGCTCAAAGGTGATGCCAAATCTAGATCAAATATTTTTTACTCAGAACAATGTGAATATTAATAATATATATAAAATAGTCAACAACGCTTTGAGCAATAGTGATGGTGGTGAGCTGTTTTTAGAGTTTTGCCAATCAGAATCCCTAATTTTTGATGATAATATATTAAAACATATGGATTTAAATATCAGAAGAGGATTTGGTCTAAGGTCTTTTTGTGAAGATAGTACGTCTTTTGTTTGCTCTTCTGAGATTAGCGAAAAAGAAATTAGTAAAGCTGCTTCTATGGTAAAAAGTTCAGCATCTTTAAGCAAAACAAATTCAGTAAACTTAAATGAGGAGGCAAAAAGCCTATATTCAACGATTAATCCCATAAATGAAATGGATCTGAGCTCAAAAATTAAACTACTCAATGAGATTAATGAGTATGTAAGGTCGAAGAATAACTGCGTGAAGCAGGTAAAAATAACTCTAAATGGAGAATGGCAAGTTGTACAAATAATAAAAGATGATCACAGGTTAAGCGATATTAGGCCTTTGGTACGTTTTAATGTACTAGTCATCGTAGAGAAAAATGGCCGAGCCGAGAGAGGTTCTGCAGGGCACGGTGGAAGAGACTCTTATAGTAAATTTGTTTCTGAGAAGAAGTGGAAAGAAGTTGCAAACCAAGCGTTAGAGCAAGCGCTAGTAAATCTTGAGGCAATTCCATCTCCGGCTGGAGAGATGACAGTTGTTTTAGGTTCAGGTTGGCCAGGAATATTATTGCATGAAGCTGTAGGTCATGGACTTGAAGGTGATTTTAACCGTAAAGGGATCTCTGCATTTTCAAATTCTATGGGTAAACAAGTGGCAGCCAGTAACATTACTGTAATTGATGATGGAACTCTGCCTAATTTGCGTGGTTCTATTAGCATAGACGATGAGGGTGCTTTACCTGGCTATAATGTGCTTATAGAAGATGGAATTCTAAGAGGATATATGCAAGATCATATGAACGCTAAACTTATGGGTGTAAATCCAACTGGTAATGGTAGAAGAGAAAGTTACAAAGAAGTTATTATGCCACGCATGACAAACACCTATATGTTGCCAGGAAAATATACACCAGAAGAAATAATATCCAGTGTAAAGAGAGGCCTATATGCAGTAAGTTTTGGTGGTGGACAAGTTGATATAACATCAGGAAAATTTGTTTTCTCATCTTCGGAAGCTTACCTAATAAAAAATGGTAAAATTACACAACCAGTCAAGGGAGCAACGCTAATTGGTGATGGGCCAACAGTGCTAAAAAAAGTATCAATGATTGGTAATGATCTAAAGTTAGATCCTGGTGTTGGTACGTGCTCAAAAGACGGGCAAAATGTACCTGTTGGAGTTGGTCAGCCAACACTCAAGGTCGATGCAATAACTGTTGGTGGAACTGAATATGTAGATAGGGGCTAAGCGAACTCAGCTCATGCTGTACGATTGTACAAATATTGTAACCATTATTCAAGTAGCTCATATAGATGCAAAAACTACTTAACAAATTTCTCTGCCTTCCTTGCCATAACGTGCATAACGATCTCACAAAAAATAATATCATAGAATTCAATAGGTGGTCTTTCAAAATCCTTAAGGAAAGTAAAATACTGTTTAAATAGGCCGATATAGATGGTTTTACGATATAACAAAATTATTATAAACAAGATACTTATAAACTCTAGCAAATGAATTTATGAGTTTAGTGGTGTTAGGAATACCTGGCTCTTTTATGTGAATTGACATTCTCAATAACCTGCTCTAGAGATAGATTATATAATTTTGACAAGGTTCTTGGCATGTGATATTTTTCCCGAATATAGGGAATGGTATAAATGACTTTATATCTATATCCAGCTCTAGGGGAAGATCTTCAATGTTTACGTCCATACCTGATAAAGGATATTCTATGTCCATGTGCAGCTTTGGGGGATAGTTCTACTTTGAAGATTTCTTTCACTTTTACTATTGCGACTCCCGATTCCACTGAAATCACTCTTTCCCTTAATTCATATTGATATGTTGACTCCATTTATCCCTCACTTTCAACCTTTTCTTGCTTTACCATATCTCTTCCCCTCTTGTCTCTATCTTTATGTATTAAGCTATATAACTCAAAATCTTGATAAAATGCAGAAAAGTTTTTTAATTTCAGCTCCATCCTCGAAGAGTTAGAAAATAACTTTAAGCAAGTTAGTCAGCATTTTTCTGACGCAAAGGAACAAGTTTTAAATTTAGCTATCAACTCTGAAGATTTGGCAGGCAAGTTTCTTAATTATCACCCGAATATGTGCATAGTATAAAATTAGCTTGATAGACTTCAAGAGCTTTGCCTATGAAGTCAGTGTGCTTCTTGAAATGGAGTATACTTTTATTACTTTAATTATAAAAATCCGTTAAGCCTTCTTGCCAATTACTACAATATTTTCACTTGGAAAAAAGTAGTCAGGTATGGCCATGTTTTTTGGTGCAGGACCGCCAATTACTCGGCCTGATGTGTCATAATACGAACCGTGACAAGGGCAGAACCAACCGTTGCCGTCTTTCGTAGCGTGATCAACTGGTACACATCCAAGATGGGTACATATTCCAATCATAATTAACCATTCATCTTTCCCTTTGTATACTCTTTTTTCATCTGATTCAGGATCTCTCAAATTTTCTGCATTTATGGCTCTTGCAGCCTCAATCTCTTGTTTTGTGCGCTTGCGGATAAATACTGGCTTACCTTGCCATTTTACCTTTTTTCCTTGTCCTTCTTGAATATCAGATAGATTAACCTCAACCGTAGACATCGCTAAAACCTCAGCAGAAGGACTCATAGACTCAACCAATGGCCAAAGACCGTTTGCAGCTCCTATACCTGCCATGGCACATGCAGTTAATGTGATAAAATCTCTTCTACTCTTATTTTTGGCAAAATCTTTAACAAGAGATATTTTTTTATTCTTCTCATTAGTCAATGATTTTTTATTTTTAGTTAACTTCTTATCCATCTATCTCTACTTGAACATAGACATATATTCTAATTTAAATACTATAGATTAATCAATAGAAATTTGCACTATTTGCTTAACCTTTGCTATACAGTTAAGAAGAAACAGAGTTTTCAATTTCGGAAATACTATCTTCAGTGGAATCAGGATCCTCAATTTTCGCTACTGACACCACCTTTTCTCTACTCTCTGTTTTAAACAGAGTGACTCCTTGAGTGCTACGTCCTGCAATTCTGATATCATTTACTGAAATACGAATTAACTTTCCTTTATCTGTAATAAGCATGATATTATCACCCCGTTCAACTGGAAAGCTAGCAACAACATTACCGTTTCTATCGGTAGTAAGGATATTTGTAATACCAACACCACCTCTATTTGTTACCCTATACTCATACGCAGAAGTTCTTTTACCAAAGCCATTTTCGGTAATAGTTAATATAAACTCCTCATTCACTGCAAGTTTTAAGAATAATTCGTTATCTATTCCTAAATCATTCAAAGTCCTTTCCAATTTAGAATCAATGGAGTTATTAATCGCAGCCCCCAGTCTTTTTGCAAGTGGAACTTTTAAGTAAAGTTCTTTTGTTTCTGTTGCTACACCTATCCCATTTAATATGGTCATGGATATCACGCCGTCATTCTTTGCAAGTTTGATACCTCTTACGCCATCTGAATTGCGACTTTTAAATTGACGCACATCACTCACAACAAATCTGATACTTTTGCCGAATCTTGTTGAAAGAAAAACATGATCAATTTCATTGCATACTTTAACTGATATTAACTTATCTCCTTCATCGAGCTTGATTGCTATTTTTCCATTGCTTGGAATATAGTGAAAATCCGCTAAAGAATTGCGCCTTATGTTCCCATGAGCAGTAGCAAAAACTATGTTTTGATTTTCGTCATTTTCACTTGGTAATGGCATTATATTAGTTATAGTTTCACCATCGCTAAGCGGGAATATATTAACAAGTGCTCTTCCACGTGCAGTTGGCTCTGCAAGAGGTAACTTATAAACTTTTAATCTATAAACTCGGCCAATATTAGAAAAGAATAAAAGGCTAGTATGGGTATTCCCAACAAATAATTTTGTGGTTACATCCTCTTCTTTTAATCCTTGTCCTAGCTTTCCTTTTCCACCACGACGCTGAGTTCTATAATGAGAAAGCTTCACACGCTTAATATAACCATTCATAGTTACGGTTATCACCATATCCTCTTGTGGAATTAGATCTTCAGCTTCAATATCCGTATCTGATTCCTCTATTGAAGTTTTTCGCGGCACAGCAAATCTGTTCTTTATTTCTTGTAGATTGTTTTTTATTTCTTTCATCAACTTCTCTCCTGAGCCAAGAAAAGCGATATATTCTTTTATCAGGTTGATCATTGAACTTAGCTCAGCTTCTAATTTGTCTTTTTCAAGGCCTGTTAAACGTTGCAATTTCATGTCAAGAATAGCTTTCGTTTGCAACTCAGTTAATCTATACACTCCGTCTTTCAAAAAGCTCATGCTGTCTGAGATTAATCCAATAATTGTGTTTATCTCAGCTGAAGTTTTCCATTCTTTATTTAAAAGTTCTCTACTTGCTTCCGCAGGATCTTTTGCACCACGGATGATTTTTATCACTTCATCTATGCTCAAGACCGCAATGTAGAGCCCTATATATATATGAGCTTTTTCCCTCGTTTTTCTTAGACGAAATTCTGTTCTTCTGATTAATACTTCTTTTCTAAAATCAACAAAAGCAGCTATGATTTCTTTTAATGACATCAAAGCAGGCCTGTTATTGTTGAGGACTAGAGTGTTAACACTAAAACTACTTCTTAGTGGAGTTAGTCCCAATATTTGATTAAGTATAAAACTTACTTCAGCACTTCTTCTAAGCTCAATTACTACCCTAATACCAGACTGATCAGACTCATCCCTAATTTCTGTTATGCCATCAATTCTTTTTTCTTTTACAAGCTCACCTATCTTCTCAATTAATTTTACTTTATTTACCTGGTAAGGTATTTCATCAATCACTATTGCTTGCCTATCTTGTGTCAGGTCTTCCATGTGAGTCTTGCCTTGCACAAAAATTGATCCACGACCCGTTGCAAATGCTGATCTTATTCCAGACCTTCCAAGAATCGTTCCCCCAGTTGGAAAATCCGGCCCTGGCATCACTTCAAGTAACTCATCCAAAGTAACTTCAGGATTATCTATATATAACATACAAGCATCTATTATTTCTCCAAGGTTGTGAGAAGGAATATTGGTTGCCATACCAACTGCAACACCGCTTGCACCATTTACCAATAGATTCGGAAATTCTGCAGGCAGTACAACAGGCTCTGTTTCATTTCCATCATAGTTTGGCCTAAAATCAACTGTATCTTCGTCAATATCATTTAGTAAAAAATGCGACACTCTGTGGAGCCTTGCTTCTGTATATCGCATTGAAGCTGGCGGATCTCCATCTATCGAACCAAAGTTACCTTGCCCATCAATCAGTGGTAAAAGAAGAGAAAAATCTTGAGCCATCCTGACCAAGGAGTCATAGATAGCCATGTCGCCATGTGGGTGATATTTTCCCATTACATCCCCGACTATACGAGCTGCTTTTTTATACGGTTTACCGGCATCGAACCCAGCCCTCGACATTGCGTATAATATGCGCCTATGAACAGGTTTAAATCCATCTCGCACATCAGGTATAGCTCGACTTATGATCACACTCATTGCGTAGGAGAGATAAGAATCCTCTAGCTCTTTCACTATTGAAACTGGTACTATGTTGTCTTGCATTTCCTATACTTTGATTGAAATAATCGTAATATTAATATTCAGCTAGGCTAATGGGCAATGACAGACTTGAACTGCCGACCTCCTCGGTGTAAACGAGATGCTCTACCAGCTGAGCTAATTGCCCCTCTAGATATAATTCTAGAGTTCAATGTTGTTGTTGTAAACAAAAATAGCGATACAAGCAACTATTATGGAATCGCTGGGTGCGCATTATGGAGTTGTATAAATTTTAGTCTTGCTGCTACCTTGTATAAAGGTATTCTTTCACTTGCATTTTTTGACATGTTCAACAACTTTGAATAACATGCTGTGGCATTTTTAAAATCTGAGAGCTTATCTAGAATAACAGCTAAATTATAGGTATAAAAAATATTATTTTGATCTAAAGAAGTTGCTGCTTTCATATATTCTTTAGCTTTTACGTAATCCCCTTTTTTCATATAGATCAAACCTAAATTTGCTGATAAAGGGGCGCTATTTCTGAGTGTATCATACAATTTCAACATTTCACTCAATGCTAAATTAGGATCATATTGTGAGATTATCGTCAGAAAATTCTTTAATACATAAGGGTTGCCAGGATATTCTTTTAACAGTCTTGTGTAAATCTCTACAGCTTTTTTAAATTCTTTGTTAGCGTAATAGATATTCCCTAGTCCAATTAAAGCACTTTCATGATAAGGAAATCTTGCAATAATCTGATTGAGGAGAGAAGTAGCTGTTTCACTATCTCCTAACTCAAAGGAATCTCTTGCTTTTTTTAAAATAGAGTATATATCAAAATTCTTTCCAGAATTATGAGAAATTTTGATGTTAAATTTGTCACTTTTTCTCTCGAGAACATCAAGATCTTTATATTTTTTATCATCTTTTATATGCTTGACAACACTATCAAAGACCTCCTGTATCTCCAAATTTTCACTAGCATAGGTAACAGAAGACCTCCATAAAATCACAAAGCAAATTAACATGCAGACAAAGATAGATCCTAGTATTGTGGCATTGGCTGCAGAGCGTAACCAGTAAATCTTATTTCTTTGAACTATACGCGACACATTACAAATTCATAAATGCTAAATTACTTATCTAATATAATAATAAAGATATTATTAATTGGCAGATACTATTTAGAATGAGTTAAAAGAGCACTTCTACACATTCCATATGGTTGCCAATTACACTCCTCACATGCGTAGTCAAATTTCTCTAAAGACATTTTCTTTCTAATTTTTTTGACTGCTTCACTCCAGGTCAAAATCTCGCCAATTTTTATTCCTAAAATTTCCATATGTCTTCTATCTAGCTCTAAAACTTTAGCTTGTGTGGTACATTTACCTTGTTTAGTCTGGTTTGGGCAAACACTGCAAATAGTGTCAAGATTATCAACTACTTCGATTTTAGTATTAGGATCACTAATTACTTTACTTGCTATCTTTTTGTAATTTTCTACAAAGCTCTGAGAATATCCATACCCTTGAAATGCAAGAGTGCACATAAAATGATGAGGACGAAACCTTATCACTTTTTCAAATACTGCAAAGCTGCTACAAGTAGAAAAATTTTTACCAAACCAGGAAGGATGAATGGTAAAACACCTACCATTATTGCTTGTTTCAGACCCACGTAAATAGTAAGCCAACTAATACCACAAATCAAGACTACGACTGTACCCACCAGACAACTTAAAGAATTACACATAAATGATTTATGTTTAGAGTTCAGTAATTCATTTACTCTGCTCATTACTACAACAGCAACTAAACAGCCAATCAAATATCCACCTGTTGGCCCGAGAAAAATGTGATGACCACCAGAAAAATTCGCAAAAACAGGAAATCCTGCTGCACCAAGTGATAGATATGTAAGCACAGAATAGAATGCTGTTCTGCGGTTAAATTTAAGCCCAACAAGCATTAATCCTAAAGTTTGCAATGTGATAGGCACAGGCTGCAATGGTATGCTTATTTGAGCCATCAAGAATAAAAGTAAAACACAAGACAATATTTCAGCCAGTGTTGACCTACTGCTTGATTGTGTTATAAACATATCTTCCCAATAAAAATAACTTACTAAATGTAATATATGTGTATAAGAGGTTTTGCAATTTAAATTTTGCTTATATTGCGCTACAATGAATTGTTTATGCACTATTTAAAAACGATGAGTAAACAAGATCTATTATCTTTGATGAAAGAAAGACACAGCGGACGTTCATACGATCCTACAAGAGCAATATCTCAGAAAGAAATGGATATTTTAATAGAAGCTGTAAGGCTCACACCCTCATGTTTTGGTGATGAACCTTGGCGATATGTGATATGCAACAAACAGAACAATCAAAGCGCATGGAAAAAATTGCTCGGTTGTCTTGATGAATCTAATCAAAAGTGGGCAAAAGATGCACAAATACTAATTATATCTCTAAGCGCTAAGAACTTCCGCAAACAAGGTAAAGGAGAAAATTTTTGGGCTAAGCATGATACTGGTGCAGCAAATTATGCACTTATGCTGCAGGCTGCAGCTATGAACTTAGTGGCTCATCAAATGGGTGGATTTGATAGAGATAAAATAGTTAAGAGATTCAATATACCTGATGATTTTAATGTAATGTCAGTGATAGCAGTTGGTTACGAAAAAGAGGGTGCTGAAGTCAAAGAAAAACAAAGAAGATCAATAAAAGAAATATTCTTTTATGACGAATGGCCAGCGAGCTGACTTGACCATTTTTCTCTTAATATCTTAAAAATTGAACTATTTGGCAAATAATTTTTTTTCATCCTACCCTCTTCAATTGCTTGCCAATCTTTCCACGATAATTTCTTATTTCCAAGTTCATAGTCCATCCCATATATCTTCTCGAAAGCCATAAACAGCAAAATGCCAATTATATTCATTAAAAATAGAAGTAAGATCTCGAAAATAGTGCTCTAATCCTTTTGAGCAGCGGTGCCCGCCAAACTCTCCAGCAAGGATCTTATAATCTGGTATATTATACCTCTTTTGGAAAATTTTTACATGTTCTATATATGATTTTAACTTATCTTTACTCCAATACTCTACTTTTTTTGCATCAAAAGATTGAACATGTCCAGGGTAGGCGAAGTTACCTTGGTTTAATTTTAAGTTTGTATAAGCAAAGGGCTCATATATATGAAATGAATAAAGAACATTTATCACTAACAGGTTCAAATTTGTTAAAAGTATTAGAGTCAGCATAACTGCTGCTATCAAGTATTATTGGGGTATCTGAGTCAACTTGGCGGATACTGTTTACCACGTTGCTATAAAAGCCAAATAGATTCTTCTGAACTTTGCTTTGTTCTACGTTATAAATAGCCGATTCTGCAGTATTATAAAGCCTTTCTGGATGCGGTTCATTTAAGATATTATATCCAACAATAGCAGGATGATCTTTAAGCTCTTTCGCAAGATCTTGCCAAAATTTTGCTGCTTGTTTTTGAAAAGCTTGATCTGACCATAAACGTAAATCATCTTTATCGTGATTATTTTGCTTCCATCTAGATCCAGGTAAGCTAAGCATCGTTAACACTACTGGTATTTTTTGTTGATGAAAAGTATCTAAAACATCTTTCAGAACTTTCAGGTCTTTGGAAAATCAGGCCCGGATAATTGTCTGCATTGCCTAATAGGGAGTAAAGTTGCGTAGTTTCAAATTTGTCAGGAGCAAGACGAATAAAACCAATTTTGTATTCCTTTGCTGCTTTGATTAAGTCACTATCAACTTTTCTATTGAAAACATTTGCTCCCTTTCTAACTCCAGTGTGCCAAAAGAGCATTTTGCTGTTCTCCGGTATTGACTTAGCACTCACATTACAGAAAACTATAGAATACAAAACAGCTGTAATTAGAAGAAAAATTTTCACTTATATAATTTTGCTATAATGGTAAGTAACCTAACAGACAAGATCCCGTTTGTAAAGATGCATGGTACTGGCAATAGTTTTGTTATCATAGACTCACGTTCAGCAAATAATTTAGACTGGAATTATAGACAAATTGCTGATCAAGGCAGTTATGATCAAGTGATAATTATAACAATGTCTAATGCTGCAAACTGCTTTATGCATATCTACAATGCTGACGGTAGTCGAGCTGAAATGTGTGGAAACGCAGCACGCTGTGTTGGATATTTGATAATGTTAGAAAAAGGTACTGAATATATCACTATTGAGCTGATAAATAATCGTATCTTAGAATGTTTTAAAGTAGGTGATAAATCAATAAAGGTCAATATGGGTAAACCATTGCTTAAATGGAATGAAATTCCTCTTTCTTGTGAATGCGATCCCCTTTATCTACCTATAGAGCTTGAAATGCTGAAAGAGCCAGTTGCAGTAAATATTGGTAACCCTCATATAGTTTTTTTTGTTGATAACATAAGCGAAATACCATTGCAGAATTTAGGACCAAAGCTAGAAAATCACGAATTATTTCCTCAGAAAACAAATGTTAGTATTGCACAAATAGAAAAATCTGGAGAAATAAACTTAAGAGTTTGGGAAAGAGGAACAGGTATTACTGCTTCATGTGGTAGTGCGGCTTGTGCAGCACTCGTTGCATCTATACTTCGTCAGTGCTTAGCTACCAAACAAACTTCAGTGCATTTACCAGGAGGTCAGTTACTGATTGAGTGGTCGCAAAATATACTGATGACTGGGGATATAGGGTTTTTATGACCTAGACTAGGCACTGACACTCATTACTTCTAACACCTTTTTACCAATCACAGCAGGGGTTTCTGCAATCGCAATCCCAGCACTACGCATAACCTCTAACTTTGCACCAGCACTTCCGCCACTAGAGGAGATAATAGCCCCAGCGTGCCCCATACGTCTTCCTGGAGGTGCTGTTTGACCTGCTACAAAACCAATGATTGGCTTTTTAGTTTTTTCTGTTTTCACAAAATGTGATACATCCTCTTCTTCGTTTCCACCTATTTCACCAATAACTATAATACCATGAGTGTCATCATCTTTCAAAAACAACTCCATACAATCAACAAACGTCATACCATGAATAGGATCCCCTCCAATTCCTATACATGTTGACTGACCAAGACCAACAGCGGTTGTTTGTGCTACCGCTTCATAAGTTAAAGTTCCAGAGCGAGACATAATTCCTATATGTCCACGTCTGTGAATATGTCCTGGCATAATTCCTATTTTGCATTCTTCGGGTGTAATAACCCCTGGACAGTTTGGGCCAATCAATCGACTGTTTGAACCAGCGAGAGCGTGCTTTACCTTTACCATGTCAAGTATAGGAATGCCCTCTGTGATGCAAACTATTAATTCTATCTCTGCATCTATTGCCTCAAGTATCGCATCAGCTGCAAATTTAGCAGGTACATATATCACAGTAGCATTCACGTCAGTTTTTTCTTTAGCTTCTGCTACGGTATTAAAAACTGGTAAATTAAGGTGAGTGCTTCCACCCTTGCTAGGAGTTACACCGCCAACCATTTTGACTCCATAGCTAATTGCTTGTTCTGAATGAAATGTACCTTGTGCACCAGTAAAGCCCTGACATATTAACCTTGTATCTTTATTTACTAAAACAGACATACTCTACTTCACCTCTTGTACTATTTTCCGTGCAGCCTCATCAAGTTCGTCTGCAGCAATAATATTTAGCCCTGACTCTTCTAAAATTCTTTTTCCTTCTTTGAAGTTAGTGCCTGATAATCTAACCACTAAAGGGACCTTAATATCTATTTCTTTTGCAGCTTCAACTACTCCATTTGCAATGATATCACAACGCATTATACCGCCAAATATATTAACCAAAATTCCTTTTACATTACTATCAGATAATATAATTTTAAATGCTTCAGTGACAGTTTCCTTACTTGCTCCACCACCAACATCTAGAAAGTTAGCAGGCTCTGCTCCATAGTACTTTATTATATCCATTGTTGCCATAGCAAGACCTGCACCGTTCACCATGCAACCAATATTGCCATCCATTTTTATATAACTGAGACCATGCTTTGAAGCTTCTATTTCTTCTTTGACTTCTTCATCGTAATCACGTAGGCTCACGATTTCTGAATGACGGTATAGAGCATTGTCATCAAAATTAATTTTAGCATCAAGTGCAATAAAATCTCCAGCATTCGTTTCAACTAGTGGATTAATTTCTATCTGGCTCGCATCAGTTGTAATAAACGCATCATATATATTTTTTGCAATATTCGTTACCTTTCCTATTTGTTCTGAACTCAGATTAAAGCTATTGCAAAGCTTATTGTTACCAAAACCTGTAAAACCAGTAGCAGGGTCAATACTAAAATTCACAATCTTTGTAGGAGAATTTTTTGCTACTTCTTCGATATCCATTCCACCTTCCGAAGAAAATATAAATACTAGCCTACTAAGCTTTGGATCGACTACTAGACTCAAATAGTACTCTTTTTTAATACTTGAACCTTCTTCAATGTATACTCTCTTTACCTGCTGTCCGCTTGGCCCTGTTTGATGAGTAACCAAAGTCATGCCAAGCATGTCCTTTACAAGTTGTTGAGCCTCTTCAGTTGACTTTGCTAGCTTTACGCCACCAGCCTTACCCCTACCACCTGCATGAATCTGAGCTTTAACCACAAACACGTCAGATTTTAGTTGGTTTATTTGAGTTGCTACTTCTTCTGCAGACGTAGCAACAAAACCCTTTGGTACTGGAACATTAAACTTGTGTAAAATTTCCTTCGCTTGATATTCGTGAATATTCATAAGATAACTAATTATTAACCTTAGTAAAAGCTACCAACCATAACGCTGTCTTCTGCATTCCTGCTGATACCTCTTTTTCCTTGCTTCAGCTTTTTTCTTAGCTGTTTTCTCCGATTTCTTTTCGTGATATTTTTTTTTCATTTTGATCCCTCTTCCCTCCTTTTGAATTATTTTTTTCAATACTGGAAGAGCTCTATCTACATCACCATAATGCACTGATACTTCAATCAAACTCTACACCTCCTTCGGTAATCACTTCAAGATCCATTTATAGATTAGAAAATTAACATTGTCAATTATTTTACAAACTTGAACGATAGAATATGATATACAGTGATTCATATGAAAAATCTTCATTTTGCTGTCAATCATTTACTTGCTGATAAAAATTGCTCTTGGGCTACAGTGCTCTTGTAATTTTTCTAATCTCGGGGCGGAGAGATTTGAACTCCCGACCCTTTGGTCCCAAACCAAATGCGCTACCAGGCTGCGCTACGCCCCGACTTCTTTACTAAGAGTATCGATAGTTCGGAAAAATGCAAGTTTCATTTATTTCTTTTAGGAAAAATATAATGCAGATTTCTTTATATAGAGTGTCAAGTTGCACTAGCCGTATTAAAAAATCTAGCTATACCAATTAGTGAAGGTTAATGCAGCAACTACAGCAGTATCAACCCTCAAAATTCTTTTTCCTAGACTCAGTTTCTGACAAAATTTATTGGCAGAATCAAGTTCACAAGATGAAAAACCACCTTCGGGGCCAACAATAATAGCAACGTTTTTCTTGCCTTTTAGAACTTTATTAGGAGGTTTTCCTTCACCTGTTTCATCACATAAAACAAAATTTTTATTCTGAGAATCGGATAATTCACAAAAATTAATAGGAAGAAAAATCTGTGGTATACTTGTCCTACCGGATTGTTCCGCAGCTTCAATTGCATGTAATTTCGCTCTACTTAGGTTAATGTTTTTTACTACTGTACGTTCTGTTGAAATAAATTGAATGCAGGTTACTCCCATTTCAGTTGCTTGTCTTACTATGTTGCTTAAGGCGCCGCTTTTTACCAGAGCACAATACAAATATAGATTTTTTTCATGTTGTTGTTGTTTAGTGCGTTCTTTTATTATAATTTTTGTCGATTTGCTTGATATATTCACTACTTCTCCTAACCATTCTCCATCCTTTCCATTAAAAAGATAGATGTTATCATGCTTCTTAAGCCGCATTACATTGTAAATATAGTGACTTTGTCGTGGATGAAGCACCAAAGTTACATTTTGTGATAAAGCTTCTTCAACATAAAGCCTAATTTTTTTCATTTAAAACTTTAGTTATTTGCATTCTGTTTGAGTGACTCTTACGGGATTTGAACCCGTGTTACCACCGTGAAAGGGTGGTGTCCTAACCACTAGACGAAAGAGTCGCTTTGAATCTAACTGAGTTATATCGATTATACATATAAAGTCAATTCAATTATTTTGAATCACACAGTTAGAGTGATATATCAGTGATTTTATATCGACAGCCTCCTATTACCCCATGTTCAATGCTTACTGAACCTATCTCAGATTTAGGAGCTTTAGATCCTAATTCTAATTTGTTCAACTTTTGTATCTGATACATCTTCATAAATAGGTTCTCCCAATATACTAGAACAACCACTATCTTTCAATAATAAATTTTCAGCAGATCCTTTATGCATATCATATACTTCAGCATAAATGGATTCTTCCGATGCTCTCAACTCTTCTAATGAGTTACTAACCTTAGCGTCATATACCTCATCATAAATGGGCTCTTTTAAAAGTAAAATCATCATGCTCAAAAATTCTAGGAGGTTTTTTAGGTGAGTCGGCCTTAAATTTTAGCCCTACTTCCTCTTTAAGCTTGTCACAACTTTCCGTTTGTTTCAAAATCTCCAATATTTCTTTTCTTTCTTTTTTATTAGTTCACCAAGTGCTAAACAACATTTTTCTTTAGGATCTTTGAGACTTTCCTTATCTCCGTACTGCATATCTTCTGATGCTATTTTGTATTGAAGGATTACATTTCCTATAATATTATTTATTTCATTAATATTTGCTCCAGCACTAACAAGTAACGTCATTGCATTATGATCAAGATTTGTTACCGCATACTCTAAAGCTCGATTTAAAGTTTGATCATTATTCAAGCCAAATGACCCCTTGTTCCTAAAAGGATTAATTTTAGAAAAGAGTTTTTCAAAGCTGTTTACTATATTATGAAGACTTAAAGCTAGCCTCACGCCTCTTATATTGCTATTTCTAGCGGATTTAATTAAAAAACTATCTACTAACCCATGATTGTACCCCTCTATACAAAATCACCATTCTGGTACAATTTTAAACTATAACGATTTATTTTATATTAATAACCGCTTTTCACACCCACTTAACAAGAGGCGGCATCGATATCATAATTGCATCGGGGTTACCATTAGTCATTAAACCAAACCTTGTGCCACGATCATAGAGAAGATTGAACTCCACATATCTGCCACGTTTTATCAATTGTTCTTCTCGTTGTTCTTTTGTCCAAGATTTTTGCATATGTTTGTGTATGATGTGTAAGTAAATTTCTAAAAAGGCTTCACCTACTGCTTTTGTGAACTCAAAATCATTTTTCCAGTTGCCAGAAGTTAGATTGTCATAAAAAATTCCACCAATACCACGTGGCTCTTTCCTATGTTGTAAAAAAAAGTAATCATCACATTGCTTTTTAAATTTAGGATAATATTCGATGTTGAACTCATCGCAAGTTGCTTTAATTGATTCGTGAATATATTTGCAATCTCCCTCATCTTTATAAATTGGAGTAAAGTCCATTCCTCCACCAAACCATTGTTTTGAGGTATATATCAGCCTTGTGTTCATATGTGCTGCAGGGATAAGGGGAGATTGCATGTGAGACACTAAAGATATACCGCTTGCCCAAAACTCTCCATTGCTTTCACTTGCACCAGGAATTTCATTAATGGCTGAGTCTTCGAGCTTTCCGTATACTCTTGAAACATTTACTCCAACTTTTTCAAAAATATTACCAAAGATAATTGTAGATTCACCACTTCCTCCACCTGGTCGGTTCCACTTTCTTTTTTCGATTTTTGGTTGTGTGAATGACTGTACCTCAATTGATAAGAAAGATTCGGTGATCTTGTTTCTCAGTGCGCAGAACCATTCAAATGCTTGTATCTTTTGTTTTTCCATAATGCCTTCTGTTGGCTTGTTAATATTACTGTACTCTATATTTACAGAACTTGATTAGATTGGGATAGTAACTACCCATCAAGGATGTTAATAAATCTATAATAATTAATCAATATAGTAGAATATTTTTATATGTGCAAGGATGCTAAGCAATAATAATGGGTAAAAGATACATAGATAACAAAAAAGAGAACAGAGTTGACTTCATACTAAGAAATTATGAGATATCAATTATTGTGATGGCAGTCATTATGTTCTTACCTCCAATAGCAATATCAGTGCTCTATTTTTCTAATGTATATAGTCAGCATGTTAATATAGAGATTAATTTATTAATTAGCATTCTAATGACTCTCTTTGTGGTATATAATATAAAACGTTGCAAGTATCTACTCAATATCATAGAGTTTCAAAATGCAATATTTGCAAATGCGCTGAATCATAATACAGAGTTTTGTCTTATTTTACATAAAGATGAGGGTATTATTTATGCTGATGCGAGGTTCTACGAAAGGTTTAAAGATCACATAAACGATGATGTTACGCTAGATAAAATTCTTGAAGCAGGAGACGTGTCAGAAAAAGACAGAAAATCACTCTATCATGCGTTAAGAAATAACACTTCCGTAAAAATATGCATCTCCTTAAGCAAGAAGAGTAGAATATCTAACTTTCTTTTGCTCTCTGAACCAATACCGGATAATCCACAAATTGCTATAAATAGTAACAAGACTTTAAATTTATCATTAGCCCCAATAGCAAGACCGAATGGGTATTTTGTACTGAAGGCAACTCAGGTAAACAAAGAGCAGGTATATGAAGAGCTGATAGAGAAACACAATATAGCAACTTACGTTGCAAATACAAAGGGATGTATCTTATCTGTAAATAAAAGATTTTTAGACATGTTTGAACTAAAAAAATTGGAAAAAGGTAGCTCAATCAATGATTTTATATCTCAATCTAAGTATGACGATACAATAACCAAAAATGAAATTATGTTTTTTACTATAAACGGTGCTCCATTTAAGGCTTATATGAGTACTGCTATATTTTGTGATAAATACAATCATAGCTATATACACGGCTTTATAACACCAACTGAATCAAATATTGTTGATTATCAACTACACCCTTGTTTTACAAATTCGTCAATTGCTATTGCACAATGCGACATAAATGGCAATTTTATAAAGAAAAATATAGCATTAGTAAAACTTGCGGGGTCAAACAATGGTTCTATCTTTACATTGATATCAGATGGTTATCATATGAAAGTGCGTGAATATTTTTCAAGTAATAGGATAAATAATGCGTCCTTTGATGTGCAGCTCAATGGCGGTAATAACATGAAAATATATTTTAATAAGTTTCTTCATAATAAAGTGATGTTCATACTTTGTTATTTTATTGATAATACTGAACGTAAAAAACTAGAGATAAAACTTGAGCATTATCAAAAGGTGCAAGCTATAGGGCAATTAGCAGGTGGTATTGCACATGATTTCAATAATATATTAACCGGAATAATAGGATTTTGTGATTTGCTTTTACTCCAGCACTCAGCTAGCGACCCATCTTTTAGAGATATAATACAGATACAGCAAAATGCAAAACGTGGGTCAAATTTAGTAAGACAACTGCTTGCTTTTTCAAGAAGACAGACTTTGCAGCCAAAGATTATTAATGTAAATGGTACGATAGCTAATCTTTATGAAATGATCAAAAGATTAATAGGTGAAAATATAAAATTTAATATTTATTATGGTAGCGATTTGGGTGCTGTTAGGGCTGACCAAGGACAATTAGAGCAAGTTATGCTTAACTTAGCAGTTAATGCTGGTGCTGCTATGGAAAAGGGGGGAGAGTTAACCATACGAACCTTTAATCAAAAGGTTGATTCATTAAATTCTACACCTCAGGATATGTTTTCTCCAGATAAGGAAACGATTGAACATGGGAATTATGTTGTGATTGAAGTGATTGATACTGGATGTGGAATGATGAGTGATATAATTGAAAAGGCATTTGATCCATTTTTTTCTACCAAAGATATTACTTCTGGTACAGGTCTTGGCCTCTCTACTGTATATGGCATTATTAAACAAACCGAAGGATACATCTATGTTGCCAGCAAAGTAAATCATGGAACTAAATTTAGCATATTTTTGCCCATAGTTTACATATCGGATGAAAATGATAAAGAGGAAGATAGTAAAGAAATAGAGAAACCGGTAGAGATTAAAGGTAATGGTATAATTTTATTAATTGAAGATGAAGATTCAGTAAGGGAATTTACTGCTAAGGCTCTTACAAGAAAAGGATTTAATGTGATAGAAGCGAGTATAGGCAGCGAGGCACTAGAGATCATTAGAAAAAAAAATCAACACATAGATCTAATAATCACTGATGTAATCATGCCAGAGGTGAGTGGTCCAGAAATAGTTAAAGAAACATTGATACATAGGCCAAACATCAAAGTTATTTTTATTTCTGGGTATGCAGAGGATGCTTTCTTAAAGAGCGATGAAATCAATATAGAAGACTTCCATTTTTTACCCAAACCATTTACTCTGAATGAGTTAGGAAATAAGGTTCAAAGTGTGTTACACAAGACAAAAAAAGGCAGTTTACTTTGAGCATGATTGGCAACAAAAAAAATTTTCTAATGCAAAAATTTCTTGCATATATACAATAGAGTTATTTCATACATAAGATAAAAGGCGTGAGCAAGATCATTGCAGTAGTAAATCAAAAGGGTGGAGTTGGTAAAACTACAACTAGTATAAATTTATCAACAGCCTTTGCTGCTGTGGGAAAAAGTACTTTACTGGTGGATCTTGACCCTCAAGGAAATGCTAGTACAGGGCTTGGGATTTCTTATCGTAGCAGGGAAGAAAAAAATATATATAAAATACTGCTGAGCAGCGAAAGTGAATTGGTGGAATCGGCAATTTTCAATATAAAGGAAATTCCAAATCTATCGCTGATTTCATCAGTGGTTGACTTATCAGCTGCAGAAATTGAGCTATCACAACTTGAGCAGGGAAAATTCGTACTAAAAGATACGCTAGAGAAAGTACGTAATAATTATGAGTACATAATTATCGATTGTCCTCCATCACTTGGTCTGCTTACTATCAATGCTCTGACCGCTGCTGACTCGATTATTGTTCCTCTTCAGTGTGAATTTTTCGCTCTGGAAGGATTGAGCCATTTAGTTAAGACTGTAGAGCTGATAAAAAGAAATAACCTAAACCCTTTCCTGTTAATAGAGGGAATATTGCTCACAATGTATGACAGACGCAACAAACTTAGTGAGCAGATTAAAAATGATATTTGCCAATATTTAGATGATAAAGTATATAAAACTATTATCCCCTTGTATGAGACCATTATTCCACGTAATGTACGGTTATCAGAAGCGCCTTCTCATGGAAAACCTGCTATTGTATATGATCTTAAGTGTCCTGGTGCACAAGCATATATAAGTTTGGCAAAAGAGATTTTAAAGAAACACATGAGCATCTGTAAAGAGAAAAAGCTGATAAGTGAGGGTGCAGCGTGAAGGACAATAGGCGCTTAGGTAGAGGTCTTGCTGGCCTCATAGGAGATAATTATGGTAATAAAGAAGATCGGTTACCTATTTCATTACTACACCCGAGCAAATTTCAGCCGAGAAAATATTTTGATAAGGAGTCATTAAAAGAACTTGCAGGTTCGATAGAGAAAAATGGTATAATACAACCTGTTGTGGTGCGCAAAGATCCAAATAATGAAGGTTATGAAATAGTAGCAGGGGAACGTCGTTGGCGGGCAAGTAAGGTCATAAATCTTGATAGTGTGCCGGTTATCATAAAAGATTTAAATGACAAGGAATGCTTAGAAGTATCGATAATTGAAAACATACAGAGGCAAGATATTAATCCAATAGAAGAAGGTGAGGCGTACAGAAAACTAATAGATGAATTCTCCTATACACACGAAGAATTAGCCTTAACTTTAGGTAAAAGCCGCAGTCACATAACCAATATGATACGAATGCTGTCACTCCCTAATGGAGTAAAAACAATGATCAACGAGAAAAAATTGTCTATGGGTCATGCAAGAGCATTGATTAATGTTGAAAATGCGGAAAGTATTGCAGAAAGAATAGTTTCTCAGGGCCTGAGCGTTAGGAGAACTGAAAAATTGATAAAAGACTTACAACAAAATAACGACCGAAAAGAGCATAAGTGTGCTAAATATCAAGATATGGCAGCATTAGAAGGAGCTATATCTTCTCAGCTTGGTTTAAAGATCAAAATTAGTGAAAGTAATTCTAAGGGTAAAGTCATGATACGTTATAACAACTCAAATGAATTGGATTTTATATTGAAAATTTTGAATAGAAGACTTGAATCAGCTATTAATGTCGAAAGTAGCTCATAGAAATTTCTTGAGAAACCTTCCCAGTTTCCTTGCAATGGAAGTGAAATGGTGGAGTTTGTCAAGTAAGTTGTTTCGTTTCTACCTTCAATAAAAATTTGCACGCAATAGCACAGAAGCATACGTTGCTATTGCCTCATTTCTGCCAATAGAACCTAATTTTTCCGCTGTGGTTGCTTTGATACTTACGAATTCACCATTAATTTCTAATATTTTTGATATGAATTCCTTCATTCCTGCTTTGTAAGGCGATATTTTAGGCTCTTCACAAACTATAGTAATATCTAAATTAGACACGCTATATCCTTTTTCCTGTGCTTTTTTAGCAGCAAAGTCAAGAAAATGAGATGAATTGCAATCCTTCCATTTAGAGGAATTAGGAGGAAAATGTTCTCCTATATCGCCAAATCCTAGTGCTCCGAGTATTGCATCAACGATTGCATGTATTGCAACATCACCATCGGAATGTGCCTCTATTGCCATATTATGCTCAATTTCCACACCGCAAATTTTTATAAAGCTCTTAGCATCATTTTGAATTTTAACAAATTTATGTATATCATAACCGGTTCCTACACGGAATTTTGGCTCTCCAAAGAGAAGTTTTGCCATATTGATATCCTCTTTTGTAGTTAACTTAAAATTCTTTTTCTCACCTTCAATAATCGCAACATGTTTTTTATGCTCCACTATTAGTGATGAATCATCAGTAAATTCTTTGACTGATTGATGGCACGATAATAATTCTCTGAAATTAAAAATTTGAGGAGTTTGCATGGCTCTAAGTTTTTCTCTTGAAATCGTAGATTCAATGAAATTATTACTCACCAACGATATAGTATCCTCGACTTCTATTGCTGGAACTACTCCTGTATATTGACCATTAATCATAGATTCAATCAAGTTGTTTATTAGAATATTTGATACAAAAGGCCTACAAGCGTCGTGTATAATAACAAAATCTGGATTGATCTTTTGCAAACTCTCCAGTCCAAGTTCAACTGAACTCTGCCTGCTTTTTCCTCCACATACTGGACTCAGCAATTTAGTATCTATAGTTGATGACGCAACTTCTTTATAGAAATCTTTTTGACTTTCATTCACTACCACTCTTATGTAACTTATGTACTGATTAGCTAAGAATTTCCTAATTGTGTGAAATAAAACAGACTTACCTGCCAATTTTATATACTGTTTAGGGATTTTGGCATTGCATCTACTGCCTACTCCTGCTGCAACTATTAATGCTGCTATCTTGTATTCCTCAAGTCTGTTAGTGTACATGCTTACCATTTTCGGTGTTAATACAAGTCATCTAGCATTTTAAAAAAGTTGATCCAATTCTCAAAAAAGAATATTCTTTCACTAGGTCTAATATATGCTAGAGGAAAATAATACACGTTGCTAAGTATAATAAAGAAAATGAGATACATCTTATATTTTTTCATGGAATAGGTGATAATTATAAGAATGTGGCCAGGTATATACAAGATAGATCTACATATCTCCATAGGTCTAATTTTCACACTCATGCACATAAATACCCAATTGCATTTCAAAACTATATAACTTACGCAACAGCTAGTTTCTTGTTTTTAGGAATATCAATACTATTACAAACTTTAATATTACTTACTAATCCAATGAAATCTAGGACATCAAGCTTAGCCATCTTAGCAGCTTTAACTTGCACCTTATAAATAAGAATCAAAGCTTGTCTCAGCCTTCAGTAAAAGAAATCAGTAAATTAATTGACAATGGTGTGAAGCCTGAAAACATTATACTTCTCGGCCATTCCTTTGGAGAAGCAATTGCATCAGAAGTGCTGAAATATTTTACAGACAGAGATATTAAGCTCGGAGGTATTATTTTTACCAGCACTTTCAGCTCTTTTTACAATTCAATAAAGCATTTTCCAATTTCTCAGACAAAAATTCTAAGCATATTACCCTCTTGTTTGTTAAAAAAATGCTTAAGGTCCTAAGTTTAGACTTTGATATAGTAAGCAATATACAAAAGCTACAAAAATGATATATTAATAGCGATCATTAATCATGAAAGAGACACCTTAATACCATATCCTGCGCAATTAGCAAAAGGACTAGAAGATAATCAATCGTTAAATAACAATTTGACCAAAATCGTTAATTTGGAAAGCTTTGAATATGACCCGCACAACGGAGTTTTATCTGGTTGTGAATTGGATGAAAATTTAGCTGATCTGATACTTAATAAAACAATGCATAGATAGTATTTACAAAAAACTGTATATTTTTTGGTAAATTGACTATGTTAGACATATGCAAAAACGTCATATAACTATTTGTTGTGTACTACTTTTTATAATAGGGGCATTGTTTTTGATGCGTCCTATAATTGCTCCGTGTCTAACATCCGTTTTTGTTGCACATTTGTTTAACCCTCTAGTAACCAAGTTTGAAAAATACAGAATACCGCGTTCATGTTCTGTAGTTTTTATAACACTTGCCTTATTGATAGCTTTTATATTAGTTATTACGTTTGTTTTACCTATTATATATTTTCAAATTACTTTAATATTAAATTTCTTAGTGAATAAGATACCTTCACTAAAACTTAAAGTGATTCCTTCTGTGCTAGAATTTCTTAATATAAAAACTGAAGATAGTTTATTTGGTCACTTGTCTAAAAATCTAGTAGAAAATTACAGTGATTATATATCTTATTTTATAAATGCTCTTAGCATGGGCAGTAATCTTATAATTCAAGTGCTAAGTTCAAGCTTTAGTTTTATTTACATGGTATCATTAATAGCTATTACGCTTATGGTGTTTTTTTATGTATTACGTGATTGGCCTTCAATTGTAGAAAAGGTTAGTAAACTAATTCCCATTCTTTACAGAGAAAAAGCTGTAGGTTATTTTTCCAAAGTAGATTTGATTATATCTAATTACCTAAAGGGACAGCTAAACGTATGTATAGTTATGATGATCTTTTACTCCGTGGGCCTTAGCATAATTGGGCTGAAGCATTCTGTAGCTATTGGAATTTTATCAGGGACATTAACATTTATACCCTATATAGGGCCATTATTATACACTATTATCGGATTTTTGAGCACCATTACTCAATTTAGTGGATGGTTTGAAAGTGCTGCTGTCTTGCTATTATTTAGTGTTGGTCAATTAATAGATTCAAGCATATTAGTGCCTTTATTAATAGGAAAAAAAGTTCATATACATCCAATTATCATGATTTTAGGAGTTGTCATATGTACCTCATATTTTGGGTTTATAGGTATATTATTTTTTATTCCAATAATAGCAATGTTCAGTGTATTAGTAGAATATACAGTTAATAAATATTTTGAAAGTGAGCTTTATAAAAATGGCTAATTAGTTCACGATAAAAAGAAAAAGGACCTCTGATACATTTGAGAGATGCAAGTAAATTTTTATGCAAAAATTATTATCAAAAAGTAGTAATGTAAGAGGCTTTACGTGCAATTAAATTTATTTAACAATAATCAAGTTGATTATTGTTGGCAAAATTATATCGTCTTAGACGAAAACAAGCACATATATAACTCGATAATTAATGATTTATCTTGGAAATGCTTAATTCTGTTTGGGCCTAAAAACTCTGGGAAAACCCACCTTGCTCATATCTGGCAATCAAAAAACGATGCTATTTTCATTGATGTAAATAATTTTGTAAGTGAAATAAGGTACAGCGATGCGTTTATTTTAGAAGATGTACAAAACATTAAAGATGAGGAAATGTTATTACATTGTTATAATTACATGAAAGAAAATGATAAGAGACTGCTAATTACTTCTTCGATTTTACCGAAAAAGCTTAATTTCAAACTAAAAGATTTAAGCTCGCGAATATTATCAACTATCAGCGTAAAAATTTTACCTGCAAGCGAGGAATTATTAAGAATAATGCTAATAAAACAATTTTCAGATAAACAGTTAAAAATTGATCTAAAGGTAATTGATTATATTCTAGCAAGAATAGAACGTTCTTTCCACAGCATTAATAAAGTTATAGAAAAAATAGATAATGAATCTATGGGATCAAATGTAACCATTCCTTTTATTAACACTTTATTAAAAAAAGGTGCCAGTTGATTGCTTTTTTTGTAGAGTGTTTATTCTATATATTAGAAATTTATTAATAACCATGCAATAATGAAGTTGGAATCGCTATTTCTTTATTCTTAAACTATAATAAATGCTGTGATGTAATAAGAATAAACAGACATAGCTAAGGGATATTTTATACGATAGTAAAACTTACTTTACAGGATGTTTTTTATAGATTTGATGTTATAATGAAAACATGGTAAAAATAAGATCAAATTTAAAAAAAAGGTTAAAACAAAGGTTTGTAGTACTTGCTTTATTGATAAATGCTTTGCTTATCTCATATTTTCTTACAAAAAAGACAAAAAATACTTTCAATCAGATTGTAGTCAAAGAAATAAATATAGGAGCTGATAATGAAAAATAAACAACTACAAAATAAAAAAGAGAATCTTTACATAACGTATTACATAGATACTTTGGTTTCCGAAAAATCCTCTACACAAAATACTTTGGAAAGTTATCGTTCAGATTTACACCAACTTGAAAAATTTTTATTAGAAGGAGGCACTACCTTAGTTGGTGCAAGTAAAGCTAATATTAAAGATTATGTAAACTTTTTACGTACACAAAAGAAATATAAAACTAGCTCTATATCAAGAAAAATATCTGCTATCAAAAATTTCTATAAGTGCCTATTTAATGATGGAATAATAGACTTTAATCCAGCACCAGCTAGTGATAATGAATTAAGAAATCCAAAGGTTTCCCGTCCTTTGCCTAAGCATTTAAGTGTTCAAGAAATATTTTTGCTCATGGAAACAGTAAAAAAATCAGCAAGCGGATCGAATAAAAAGATAAGCAGTAAAAGGCTATGTGCAATTTTAGATATCCTTTACTCTTCCGGGATGCGTGTTTCTGAACTGATTAATATGAAGTTATGTGAAGTATCACATTTAGTAAACAGTAAAGGTAAAGAAGGCTATATAATAATAAAAGGAAAAAGTGGTAGAGAAAGGCAAATCTTTTTTAATGAGCAAGCATTGCAAAGCCTTAAAGATTATTTATCAATTCGTGACGATCTGCTCCCTAACAACAAAAAATCTGATTGGCTATTCCCAGGTGATAAACCTAATAAACCAATTACAAGGCAAAGAGTTGGTCAATTAATAAAGGAATTAGCAAGAAAGTGCGATATTGATGAAAATAAAATCTCTCCACATGTGGTTAGGCATTCTCTTGCTACCCATCTACTGAATAGCGGAGCAAATATTGTGCTGATACAAAAAATTCTTGGCCATACTAATCTTTCCACAACACAAATATATACTCATATTGCTAACGAAAAGTTAAAGGACAAATTAGCTGATTCTCATCCTATTACTCAGATGATCAATAATTAAACTTATTGCTTTTAGTTTTGTAGTAAAGTTAAATTCAAATAAGTTTACGTGTGTTTGTGATTACAAGTTTATTGTTTAATTTATTCCTTATATTATGGGAAGTATTCTATACTTTAATTACTCTCCCTGTAATTTTCTTTCCTGAGTGTGTAATAACCATTTTCCTTGTTTGCTCGGTGAGAGTTGTGTTGTTCATGTTGCGTTTATTATGTGGCATTAAATATGAAGTGAGGGGAATGGAAAACATTCCTAAGCAACCTTTTATAATTGCATCTAAACACCAATCTCCATTTGAAACATTTATTTTTATACTACTCTTTAGAAAAGCAGTTTTTATTTTAAAACGTGAATTGAAATGGATTCCATTCATTGGTTTGCATCTCATGGCATTAAAAATGATTTTTATTAACCGCTCAGATGGTATTAGTTCTGTGCGTCATATCATGAAATTAGCAAAAGTGTGTATAAAAGAAAATAGAGGCATAATAATATTTCCTGAAGGTACAAGAACAACTATAAACCAAAATATGAAATATCAATCGGGTATTGCTGCTTTATATAGCGTATTATCTGTTCCTGTGTTACCGATTGCTTTAAACACTGGTTTGTTTTGGCCAAAAAGCATACTTTCTCTGAGAAAGAATCCCGGAAAGGCGGTAATAGAAATATTACCTCCCATATATCCTGGGTTAAACAAAAATGAATTCTTGCAAAGTTTAGAAAAAATCATTGAAGAAAGAAGTAGTAGATTAATTGCAGAAAAAACTGATATTGCAAATTAACAAAAAAACTTTATAATTAAGAGAAAAGTACAGGTATTAATATATGGCGAATCATAAGAGTGCTAAAAAAATGATGAAGGTAATAGCAAAGCGTACTTTAGTAAATAAGATGCGAAAAAGCAAGACTCGTACTGCTATTAGAAGATTAGTTGATATAATCAATTCTGGTGATAAAGACAATGTTGTCTTGGCATTTCGGAATGCTGAATCCAATTTACACAAATGTGTAAATAAAGGTGTCATTCATAGGAATACTGCTGCGCGTAAAATAAGTCGCTTAAATGCAAAAGTAAAAGCATTGATGACCGCTTGATACGGTTAATGTAAAGTTAGCTGTATTAATATATACTCTTCAGTTTGTATATTTTGTATAAAATTAAGTAGCTCAAGTGATAGATAAAAAAGCGTTATTGGAACTAAGTAATGGGTCAAAAATTGACCTCCCCGTATTGAGTGGAACAGTAGGTCCTGATGTGTTAAATATTAAGGATTTATATAAGAAGACAGGATTATTCACTTACGATCCAGGATTTGTTTCCACAGCTTCATGTTCTTCTTCAATTACATTTATTGATGGAGATGAAGGAGTTCTTAAATATAGGGGACATAATATAGCTGATTTGGCAGAGGATAATAATTTTACTGCTGTGATTTATTTATTGCTCTATGGTGAATTACCCAGTTCAGAGCAACACAAAAAATTTCTTCTCAAAATACAAGAATCATCCAAAGTATCAGAGCAAGTTACAAATGTAATCAAAGCATTTCCAAAAACTGCTCACCCTATGTCGATTTTAGTTGCATGTTTTGCAAATTTGTCAGCGTCTTACCATGAAATGCATGGCAAAAATGTCAATGGTGAAGATTTAGATTTTGGAATTTCTGCAATAGCAAAAGTTCCTGCAATTGTTGCTATGATTTATAGACATATCAACAATCAGGAATTCATAAATGCTAATAATAAATTAAGTTATAGTGAGAATTTCTTAAATATGATATTTGGCGGTGCTGTTAATAACACCCTTTTTGTAAAAGCCCTGGATAAAATATTTACTCTCCATGCTGATCATGAACAGAATGCTTCTACAGCAGCTGTCAGGTTGGTAGGGTCAGCCGGTTCTAATCTATTTGTAAGCCTTTCTGCAGGAGTTGCTACACTTTGGGGTCCAGCACACGGTGGAGCTAATGAGGCAGTTATAAATATGCTCAAAGAGATAGAGCAAAGTGGAAGTGTAGATAGATTCATTGAGAAAGCTAAAGATGATAAAGATCCATTTAAGCTAATGGGATTTGGGCATCGTGTTTATAAAAACTATGATCCGCGTGCGCTTATATTAAAGGATGCTTGTCATAAGATTTTAAGCAAACTAGAGCAAAACAACGAATTACTTGAAATTGCAAAAAAACTTGAAGAGATAGCTTTAAAGGATGAGTATTTTATTACACGTAAGTTGTATCCAAACGTTGATTTTTATTCAGGTATAATAATGAATGCTATTGGTATCCCTTCCAGTATGTTTACACCCATTTTTGCACTCGCGAGAACCACTGGTTGGGTTGCCCAGTGGTATGAAATGGTAAACGATAAAGAAACCAAGATTTGTAGGCCAAGGCAGCTCTACCTTGGCAAATAAACTTTCATTCACAATTCGTCCTCGAATAGTCTAATTTTCTTTAGCTATGAAATACAACAAGCTGATTTTTTACTAGTTGATGTCCGCTTTTTTGTAGGACATTGGTCAGGCTGTGATATAGAAGGTTGGTTAAATTTTGTTTTGGGCTTATTAGAAGAAGATCGTGGTGAAGCATCATCCCCACCTTTACCTTCACCATAGTGGTCGGGCCTAAGGAATTTGCTTAAGTTTCCAGTATATGATTTACTTCTAACTGAACTATTAGGTAAATCAACAAAACCACTATCTGCACTTGTATCTGCACCTTGTTTATCCGTCTCTACTCTTTCTTCAGAAGGGGCAAGAGTTTGTGGTTTCATAGCTGGCACACGCGCAGGATCAATGGACAGTTTGTAATCCTCATTGATTACAGAGCTTTCTATGACTTTATTCATCACACAGTAAGCAATGTCTGGATTAGCACAATCTATTGCATATATTCCTTCACCACTAAGCTCTAGCTTTGATAGCACACTCTCGTCAATATAATCTTCCATATTATTTAATACATCCATGCCAAATATCTTATTAAGATGATCAACCTCTTCTCTTTTTAAAAGTATAAGATGATCATCATTATACTTAAAAGCAGGGATTAAAATTGACTTTTCTCCTTTGCTCAGATAGTCAGCGCGTCCTTTATCAGAGCAAGGGACACGCATTGTAGTATTAACTGACCTGACTGCTTTGCGACATAAATCAATGAACGAAAATTTTGCGTCTACAAAAAGTGGATTATCATCATTTGAAACTTCAAAAACACGATACTCAATCATTGAGATTTCTCTTACAATATTGTTAATGAACTGGATCTCATCAAAAACGTTTGACTTTATACGTATCTCATTACCCTTGATTTCTAAAGCTTCCTCAGGATACTTCCTATACTCTCTTATCTTTGATAACAATAAATCTTTAAACCTGTCTTGTAATTCTCTACCATTGGAATCAAAACGTACAGCATATAGGTGATTTTTTCCATCCTTAACTTCTAACTCCTCCCCCCAATACTTATCCATAGAATCTGGATCTTCTTTTACTAAATAGTTCTTTCGACTATGTACAAATTCATTGGCTACCAAACATTTTAAATTAAAAACCACCTTATTATCTATTGGTATTGAAAATTTATATTTCCCTTTATCTTTTTTTAAAAGCTTTTTATCACCTTTAAAAGGAAAAGAATCCATATCAAAAGACAATCTAGCTACATCATACCTCTCACCTGTTTCATATTCTCCATAATACTTATCTACTATACTTTCTTTCAACTTACTCAGGTAGTTCATGCATTTCTCTTTATTCATGTTTTCATCAAATGAGATAACTATATGATCCCTGTAAGAACCTTTTTCTACGACCAGATTAGTAGCAATAGCATTATTATAATGAATAATAACGTTAAACGCTCTTACTAATTCTCGATTTATTTTACTTTTACTAGGCATAACACCACCCCCTAAATTAAATTAACATAATTACTTACTACTACCTTGACCACTAGATTGATTTTTCTTTCTTTCCTCTTCACGTTTAATCCTGTCTCTAAAATCATCTATTGTAACATTTTCACCCCTCAAATTTTTCAGATTAATCTTTCCTCCTCCTGGAGCAGTATTATCAAATACTCTTTTGCCTGAATCATCGTTACCATGCATATCAACCTCTAAATTAAATTATTATGTAACGAGTATATTAAGAATCAATTGTCAGCACAAGCAATTTTTTTACATAAATTTTATTCACCATTTTTATACTCCTGGATTCCATACTGGGATGACAAGAGAGGAGGTAATGGATAGCACCTTTCCTTATTGACTTAAGTCGCAACTGTACAAACATTGCAATATGGCACATCGTTGGCACTGTCTCCAATTCAAGACCATACGTGTCAAGTTAAGAAGAAGTGAGGTAAAGTTGGTGTAAAGAAAAGAAAAAGAAGATATAAGTTCTCTTAAATTTAACAAACAAAATGGAGAACTTATACAATAAAAAGAATAGTTTGCATCTCAAAAAAGCTCAAAGAATTTTTTAATGAAAAAGCAGATAAAATCTCAACTACAACAGGATTCATAAAAAGTAAAGAGGAAGCTAAAAGGCTCATCGTTTGTAAAAGCCATAGTCTTGGGTAATATAGGGATTGATAATTGTAGTATAGATACAATTTGTCAATTATTGAATGGAGACTCGATAAATATAACAAAACAAGGTCTGGACTTTAGATTTACCAAGGAAGCAGTGGAATTTATGAAAAGAATGTATAATGAGTCTTTAGTTTTATTTAAAAATATCTTAAAGGTTGATTGCAGAATTTTGAAGCACTTTAGAAGTGTTAAGCTATTGGATAGTAGCTATATCAGCCATACCTAATGGTATGGAAAATATATATAAAGGTTATGGTACTAGCTACAGTGTTTATGAAAGTAATACTAAGTATAGAATAAAGTTACAATTAGTTTTTGACTACCTAACCCAGACATTAGAGCAGCTTAATATAACTGAGGGAATAAGGTCAGATCAGGGGTATAGAAGACATTTAAGCAATATATCGAGCAATGATTGACTAATATCTGATTTGGGTTATTTTGTGCCAAGTTCCTTTAAACAAATCAATGGAGCCGGAGCTTATTTTATAAGTCGTTATAAATCTGGTACCAACATATATGGTACAGAAACAAATCAAAAAATAGAGTTATTAGAATGTTTAGAGGATAAATTGTTTCTAGAAAATGAGGTGCTATTAGGAAAAGAAACAAAAATTAAAGTGAGAATTATATGTCACAAATTAACTGAAGAACAGTCTATAATTAGAAGAAGGGCTAATAGGTTAGCAAAATCACATGGATATACATCTTCTCAAAAGAATCAAAAATTGCTGGATTGGTCGATATTCATAACTAACGTTCCAGAAAATAAAATTAGTGCTGATCAGGTATTAATAATTTACCGAGTAAGATGGCAGATTGAATTATTATTTAGATTGTATAAGAGTCACATCAGGCTTGACGAACTTACAGGAAAACCATACAGAGTATGGTGTAAACTATACGCTAAATTGTGCGCAATTCTTATATTTCATGGAATAGTTGGTTGTACAGAACTAAAAAAGAGTACAGAACTTAGTCTAATAAAGGAATTTATTGAGCTTAAAAGGCGAGTTAGACAGCTATTCTTAACATTAAATTGTGTAGTCAGTAAGGTACAAATTTTCCTCAAAAAAACTCGTCTTAACCTGATCAAAATTCTCCTTAAAAGACAAATATAGAAAAACAAGAATATCAACTTTGAGTGCACTAAATTTCCTCATTTTCCCTTAACTTGACGCGTATGGTTTATAGAACAGGAAAAGGCAAAGTGTACAAATGAAGTAGCTGATAAAGTTGTAGCTACTCCTTTATCTGCAATTTTGATACAGCCAACAACTAGTGAGCAGGAAGGTTTAATTTTTAACTAGAACTTTTTAGATAAATACTGAGTGAGGATTTCAATGCCTTCATCAATCTCTTTTTCAGTGATAATGAGTGGAGGCAAGATTCTTAGAACATTATCTGATGTTACTCCAACAGTAAGTAAACCACGTTGACTTAGCTCTTCTGCAAATTTTTGGTTATTCATTTTTACTTTTATTCCTAGCATCAACCCTTTCCCTCTCACTTCTTCTATCATTGGAAACTTGCTTGCTAAGTCCTCTAGTTTGTTTTTTAAATACTTACCTCTAACTTCAACATTTTCTAAGAAGCCAGCGCTGAGCAATTCATCCAATACAGCATTACCTACTGAAGTTGCAAGTGGATTACCACCAAAAGTAGAACCATGCATACCAACCGCCATGTACTTAGCAACCTTTTCAGTTGCAAGACAAGCCCCCAGAGGGAAACCTCCTCCTATTCCTTTTGCAAGAGCACATATGTCAGGCTTAATTCCTATGTGTTCATATGCAAATAACTTTCCTGTCCTGCCAGCACCGCACTGAACGCAATCAAAAAATAGCAGTATGTCGTTTTCGTTACATAGTTCTCTTAGCTCTTTCATGAAGACTTCACTCATTACTTTAATACCACCTTGTCCCTGTATTGGTTCTATTAATATAACACCTATGCCATTAGAAATTGCTTTCTTTACACTCTCAATATTGGGCTCTATGTTATCACACCAGTCAATATAAGGATTCAGTAATTCAGAAAATTTCTGTCTATCGTTTGTTGCACAAGTTAAAAATGTCCTTCCATGAAATGCACCATGAAATGTTAGAATTCTATAGCGATTTTTATTACCTTTTCCATTTTGATAGGCCCTAGCGATTTTAAGTCCACATTCCACTGCTTCTGATCCAGAATTTGCAAAAAATACAGTATTAGCAAAGCTGTTGTTTATTAAATTTTCTGCAAATTTGTTGGCAGTAGATATATTATAGGTATTTGATATATGCCATAGTTTTTCTCCTTGTAATTTTAGGACATCAGTTAATCGTGGGTTGGCATGACCTAAACTGCTAACAGCTATTCCAGAGTGAAAATCTATATAGCGCTTATTATCGATATCATACAAGTAAATACCTTTGCCATAAGAAAAATTTATGTTAGTAGGAGAATAAACTGGCAAGATAGGAGAAATTGTCATAAAAGTATGATATGCTAATTTTTTATTAATACCATAAAAGACGTTATTTCACAATGAGAAGAAAATGAGAAGAATATGTATAAATTAAGTAAATTAATGTTTACTACACTAAAAACAAATAGAGATACAAAAATTATCTCGCTATTCTTATTAATTTTTGTGGTCTTATTGGGCACAATATACCGCAATTATTCATTAAAGAATAATTTTCTGTCTTTTTACCGCAATTCAAATGCAAACTTAAAAGATATATTGGAAAATAGTATAATAAAAAAACATCATTATTTACTAATAGAAAAACATCATACTAAATATAACAGTTTTGATTACATGAACCAGTTGGTAAAATTGCGTGCTGAATTGTTACAATCAGTAAGCAAAGTAAGAAATTTTAGCTTAATACTGTATGATCAAAATGCCAGAGTAATTTTCAGTAATTTTAATACTCAAGGTCATGACTGTGAGCAGTTGCTTACAAATGATGAAATTGATAAATTGCTAAGCAATCAAGAAATATTTTACGCTACAGGAAATACATTAACTTCTACTTTCCCTATATTTCATGAAGATGACATTAAGCCTTCATTTTTTTTGAAGATCATTCAAAGCTATAATGACTCTTATATTATGGTATATAGTCTATTTTCAATATTAATTGGCTTATTACTGGTTATCGTAATACTAATAATGCTTTATTTGCACTTTTCCAATACCCAAATGCTAGCCAAGCAGCATAAAACTAATATTGAATTACAAAGGGTTAAAGAGGCATTAGAGCAAGAAAACGCAAATAAGATAAAATTTTTTGCAAGTGTTACACATGAGTTGCGTACACCTCTGAATGCTATTATTGGATTTGCAAAGTTGATCAAAAATGAAACTTTAGGTTCGGTAGATCACTCTGAATACAAGGAATACGTAGACGATATATATAATGCTGGTACACATTTACTTGCTTTGATTAATGATGTGCTCGATTTTTCTAAAGCTGAATCAAGTAGTTTAACAGTAGAGAAAGTGAAGTTTAATCTGAATAAGATAATAGATTCGTGCTTAAAAATGTTATCACCTAAACTAAAAGAAACAGGTATTAGTTTAAAGAAAGAGATATCTGATAAACAATTATTAGTTATCGCCGATCCAAAAAGAATGAAGCAAGTTATAATAAATTTGTTATCAAATGCAATCAAGTTCACTCCTCAAGGTGGTTTAATAAGAATGATTATTAAAGAGAATATAGAAAAAAATTTATTAACTATTGAGTTTCATGATAATGGAATAGGGATAATGCAGCAGGACATATATAAAGTTATGTCCGTTTTTGGCCAAGCAGATTCGGGATATAGAAACGAAGGCACAGGTATCGGATTACCTCTAAGCAAGAAACTAGTAGAGTTAATGGGTGGGACTTTCAACATTCAAAGTGAAGCAAAACTTGGTACTACGATAACATTGAGCTTCTTTTATGAAGAGCAAACATGTGAAAAGTTGATTGATTTTTAGTAAAATATATTTGATATTGCACTTTTATATCTAGTACGTTCCTAAGTCATACTGACGTGATGCCTCTTAGCTAATAATAAGTAGCGGAATGTAAGTAAATTAAACTTTTTTAGCTATACTTCCTGAAAACACTTTATAATTCTTGAGCATAAAGAAAATTCCTTTAATCATGAAGCATGCTAATCAGGAACTTAATAAAACAAGCAACTCAAGTAGGAAATAGTGAAAACTTAATACAATATGTCAAATATCTCTATCAATTTGAGAAGTTTAGAAATACATTCAACCTCACTTTGTCACTAATAAAGCAAAATAGACTCTCGTTTGAAATATATCAAGAAGGATTAGTGAACATGGAAGAGGGAGTGTGTAAGACAATTCGTTCTTCTGGTTTAAATAAGTATGTTATTGTGCTAAGAAGGTCAAATCCTTACATCATAGTACATGAACTTTCACATATGGTTGAAAATGAACTGAACTTGAGCTTAGAGCAAGAATTTCTCTATAAAGTTTATCAGGATATTGAGCAGAACTTAAAGCAGTCAAATATTCTGGTACAAAAAATTATTGGTCAAATTATATTTGAAGAGATACAAGTTTATCAAACTCCAAAATCACGTGCGTCTGAGTTATTCGCACGCTATTTTGAGCTGTTTGCTTGGGCTCAGGAAGTTTATCCTAAAGATAAAGAATATCTAATTCGCACTCAAGATTTAAATAAATTATTTCTTGCTACCAACCAATGGAAAAAGAGCTACCTGAATCTACAAATAATGGAGAGAATAGATAAAGAAGTAAAGGAATATAGCGATAAAACTGCCTTTAAAGATATAAATAAAGTACAAAGCAGCTGGACTAACAAATTTTCCTCTGGGAGTAAAAAAATTGGTTCTATATTTGGAGATGATAATTAGCTTAACAGAACAAAGTTCACTTCTTCAACATTTCAAGTTATAGTTCTCACAATTAAAGAGTTCAAATATATATGAAAACTATATTAGCTGTTGAAACAAGCTGTGATGAAACTGCAGCAGCAATTGTAAATAGTAATAAGCAAGTCCTTGCTCACGAAATTCTTTCTCAGGAAGAACACAAAAAACGCGGTGGGGTAATACCTGAAATAGCGTCACGTGCTCATATGAAGCATTTAAGTGGTTTAATAAAAAGTGCTATGGAAAAATATAACCTTAATTTTTGTGATTTGGATGCAATTGCAGCAACATCAGGACCAGGACTCATAGGTGGATTAATAGTTGGTACAATGATAGCTAAAGCAATTGCACACGTAACACAAAAACCGTTTATTGCAGTTAATCACTTAGAAGCACATGCGTTAGTTGTTAGACTACTATATGAGGTTAAATTTCCGTTTTTAGTCCTTCTGATATCAGGTGGTCACTGCCAATTTTTAATTGCACAGGATGTAGGTAAATACATCAAACTTGGAGAAACGCTTGATGACTCATTAGGAGAAGCATTTGACAAAGTCGCTAAGATGCTGGGTCTAAGCTATCCAGGAGGTCCATTAATTGAAGAGTTAGCTAAAAAAGGTGATGGTATGAGATTTAAGCTGCCAAGGGCAATGATAAAACGTTCTGGATGTGATTTTTCATTTTCTGGAATTAAAACAGCGGTAAAAAACTTAGCACGAGAATTTGTAATGAGTGAACAGGATGTGTGTGATATGTGTGCTTCGTTTCAAGAGTGTATTAGCGACATATTACTCGATAGAGTCAGAAATGCTATTGGTATCGCTGTATCTTTAAATATTAAAATCAATGATTTTGTAATTACTGGTGGAGTTGCGGCAAATAATTTCCTGAAAGAGAGATTAAAAAAGCACATAGACTTGAACGTGCTTTCTCCTCCAAGCAATTTATGTACAGACAATGCAGTGATGGTTGGATGGACAGGTATTGAAAGGTTACAGAGAAACTATGTAGACTCTCTTGACTTTGCACCAAGGCAAAAGTGGGAATTATAAAAATATTACTAGCACAAAAAATTATCTACTATACAATGCGGCCGCTGGTGAATTTTTGTAGGCTTAAAAATTACAGTGGTATCTACTAAAGCCTTATTCACTACCGGCATCATTATTTATGAGGTGCAGTATGTTCAAAAATAAATTTGATACAGTTACTAGTGTTTGCAAAGCTAAATCTAGTACAAGCGAAAAGACACCCAGTTCAGGTTTATTGGTTGCGGGAAACGTTGGTATGGTCAGAGCAATTAGTAAGATAGAACTCTCTTGATTACAAGGCAATTCAGAAAATAAAGTCAATAAGCAAGACCTAATAATCATATATGATTATATTAATAAAGTAACTCAAGAAGAAAACTATAATATATGTACTAATAATCTTGATTGTATAAAAAGCACGATTTTAGCAGAAAATATAAGTGATTCATTAGCTGAAAAATTTCGTCAAGATGGATAGAATATAACAAGTAATGATGGTTATTCGCTATTAACAGTGGCTATTGAAAGAATTGGGAAAGAACAAAAGAAAAATAGGAATTATGATATTCATATTGAAATAGCTGTATCTCTAATTCTTGGTATGGGCAGAGAATTGATTATAAAATTGGAGAATTTTGCAGATAGTAATGATAAAACACTTCTACATTATTTAGCTTAGTCGGGCTGGCTTTGTTGCATAGCTAGTGTTGGTAGAGGTTATTGTAAGAAGAAAAGCTTTTCAATATATGACTACTAACGAATTTTGTTGTAGAATAGGCATTTTCCAAACAAGCATAACTTATGCTGTAAAAAGTGAGAGTAAGCAACCAAAGAGAATATAACGAATTTCTCAAAAAAAAGAGGAAATATTTTTCATTTTGTTAATCAAGCTATAGAAAATTGGTATGAAAATAGTCCAAAAGTTGCAGGTGGCAATACTACTTATAGTGATAAGGTTGTGATTTTAATACACATAATAGTTCATCTTTTTAGAATTGGCTTGAGGCAAGCTGTAGGTTTTGTAAAAGGTTATATGGTACAAATAGGCAAAAAAACTTAAGATTATCAGCTATACACAAGCTTCCAGAAGATTTAAAAAGCTTAATTTGAAGATTGATGACAATAGAGCCAATAAAGATGATTTTGAAAATATTGAAATTGCCGTAGATAGCACTAGAGTTAGTATCTACAATAATAACGGTGGGCACAGTAAGCTTAATACTCGAAAAAGAAAATACAGTGGTTATGGTCAAGTAAGAAAACTACATGTTGTTTTAAACGTGAATGATAAGAAAGCAATAAGCATGAACTACACTAGTAGTGTTGCTGTAGACTATTTGCCGGTCTGTGATATGTGAGAAGAAGTCAGTGATAAGTATAATATTTGTTCTATTCGAGCAGATGCGGCTTATGATATAAAAAGTGTGTATAAAGAATGCAGAAAATACAATATTGTGCCTATTATTCGCCCTAGAAAGGATACTAAAATTTGTTTAGCTGATTACTTATCAGAAGGAAACGAGTATATTAGTAGAATTAGGTCATATGAGAATTATGAAGATGGTATTAATGAATGGAAGAAAAAAATTAAGTATGGAGCACGGTCTTATATTGAAGTCTTTTTCTATAGGTTGAAGCAAATATTTGTGTTTAGCTTGAAAAATAAATCAGAGGTAAATCATGAAAAAGAGCTGTTAATTAAGTGCTACTTATTGAACATATTTACTGATATAGGTATGGCTAAATTTAAATTATCTGCGTAAATTTACTTTGATTTACATGCCTATCAGTCCTATGCAATAAAGCCAGTCTGGTTTGAGGTGATATTCATAGAGACAAAATTCATGACTTATAGTAAGGTCTTGTTTATTATGTTCTTTTGTAATGTTTAATTTTTGCACAGTATGCCCTGGCCCGCCTAAATTTGCTTCAAGCGGTTCAGTGAGCTTTAATCCTCGTATTAACACTGCTGCTGGGAATCCTTCTACTTCTGTTACAAATATTTAGATAGTAGTACATTCCATACATAAAATATACGTACGAAAACCCTGGCGTACCAAACATTACTGAGGTTCGATTAGTATAGCCTCTTGCTACATGACAAGATGGGTCATCCATTCCTATATACGCTTCAACTTCAGTTATTATTCCACTAAAATTAGCAAATTTCAGCATCTTCCCTAGCAGCTCCCCATCTACGGTTAAAGTTGGCCATTCATAGAAATTTCTTGGTAGTATTGTGTTATTCATCATAGAAGTACAAGTTACTTACACTTGTAAGCAAGTTATACTATTTTCGCTTTTTCTTATTTATTTAGTCAAGAGCATCTCTGAGAAGTAGAAGTTGGTGTTGTTGTCACATTTGTTGCATCTGTTGAAGGCTGCTGTAAAACCTTGACTGATTCAGAGCTCTTTCGTTGCAATTGCGGTACTAACTCTTCATATAAAGATTTTGGCTCACGTCTCTTACCTATTTTGACTTCTTTATTTGCACGCAACTGCTCTGCAGTAACACTGTTGCCTTCAAGGAGAGTTGCACCATTATTACCATCAAAGAATTCATCCCATTCTTCATCACTGTCTAATTTGATATATCCACGCTTGTTCTTGCCTGATACTGCATTCTGAATGCTAGACGATCCTTATGCAAACTTTGCTATAACTAATCAATAACTGAATTTACTCCAAATAAAATGAGCTGATAAAAAGGTATAAATTGAGATTAGGTAAAGCTTTTGGTATAATACCTAGTTAATTTTGAATAGGCAGGTGACCTCAGCTACAAAGACGTTTTTTATCTCATTTATTTTTGGGTTTATTCTCTTTCCCTATTTTATAAAACTTCTAAAAAAGATAAGTAAAGATGGACAGCCAATCAGATCATATGGACCAGAAAGCCATTTAATAACAAAAAAGAATATACCACCTATGGGCGGAATAATAATACTAACTTCTGCTTTATTACCAATCCTGCTTTGGACTCAATTAACACCAGAAATTTCATTGCTGGTATTTATAACTGTATTTTTTGCTCTACTTGGATTTATTGATGACTATTTAAAATTGAAGACAAATCACCACCGAGGTTTAAGTGCAAAAACCAAAATACTTATTCAGTTTGTCGTTACTCTGGTCTGTATGTTTATACTTAAGCTACAATCTGCTGAAGGTTTTACAAAAATTTCTCTATTTAGAGAGGTAGCAATCGACTTTGGCTATCTATATCTTCCGTTTGCTGCATTTGTAATTGTCGGCTCTTCTAATGCTGTGAATCTTACAGATGGCCTGGATGGCCTTGCTGCAACTCAAGCCATTACTTCCTTTGCTTTTTTGGGAATAATTGCATACGTAACTCAAGCAGATGTAAACATTACTTTATTCTGCATTGCATTTATAGGAGCTATTTTAAGTTTCTTGTGGTTTAACACACATCCAGCAAAAATATTTATGGGTGATGTTGGGAGCCTATCAATCGGTGCAGCTTTAGGACTCACTAGTGTTCTAATTAAAAAAGAAATGCTTCTTGCCATTATTGGAGTAATCTTTGTAACAGAGACTTTATCTGTGATTATTCAGGTATCATATTTTAAATATACAAAATTTAGATATGGAGCAGGAAGAAGAATTTTCCTTATGACACCAATACATCATCACTTTGAAAAGAAAGGGTGGTCAGAAAATACAATAGTTATAAAATTTTGGATAATTTCTATCGTTTGTTCGATTTTTGCTTTAACTTTCTTATTATAGGAACTATGAAATATCCAGATTTCACATTAGAAAATACATTATCAGGAATTATAGCAGGAGTAGATGAAGTTGGAAGAGGTCCGCTTGCCGGTCCAGTGATATCTGCAGCTGTAATATTTACTGATATAGATACGGTTATTGATGGAATAAACGACTCAAAAAAGCTAACCCCTAAGTGTAGGCAAGTTCTATACGAAAAAATAACGTCTGTTGCAAAATTTGGTATAGGAATGGCAAGTGTAGAGGAGATAGACTCATACAATATCTTGCAAGCAACAAAGATTTCAATGAAACGTGCGCTGGTAAATTTAGATTTAGAACTAGATTATGTGTTAGTTGATGGTAACCAACCACTTGAAGTGAAATGGCAAACAAAGTCTGTAGTGAATGGTGATAGTTTAAGTATATCAATTGCAGCCGCTTCAATCGTTGCAAAAGTTACAAGAGATCGACTTATGGAAGAATTGCATAATAAACATCCTCAATATAATTGGTATAAAAATAAAGGATACGGAACAAAAGAACACCTCAGCGCTATTGGCCTTCATGGAATTACGAAGCACCATAGAAAGAATTTTGCACCTATAAGAATACTATAGCCTTTAATCACTTACCTTTTTTGAAAGGTATGTTTTCATTAAACAGGCAGACTGTACTTGATCCGTTTCTTAAGGTAAATACCGAGTTTACTCTTTCAATTATCAGGTAGTCATCAACTGTACGAAAATTTATCAAGGACTCATTTCCTGCAGAATCAACCATAAAAACTGCCGGGAAATCAGAGTTTATTTTATTAAATTGTAGATATGTAAATTTTCCGTCATCAAAAACCTTAATTGGTATTATTGATTGACTGCCTTTAACGTGCGATATGGAATAGTTAAAATTCAAGCCTTTCTTTATAACCTCAATATCACTTATATCAGGGATAGTGGTATAGCTAGCTTGCTCTAGAATATCACCATTACTCGTTGAATAAATTTCATCACTGTTGAACAGTGGATAAAGAAACCTTACTTCATATGCTAACCTTGGATCATCTAGCCCGGTTGCTTCTTCGGCATGAAATTCGAAATAATAAACTCTTTTATTGGTAATTATAGTTGCATTAGTATCGGCAATATCATCTATAGGCTTAATAAATAATCTATTACCTTGAGGAAGGAGTTGCCAACCGGCTGCATCACCCATTGAAAGACTCTCTATTACCTCCCCCGGCTCAAACAATATGCTGGATTGATAACCATAAAAGCCCGTGTACTTATGTATAGCCTGTGGATTATAATTCATTACCTTTATGTGGTTATCACCAGCTATTGGTCTTGGTTCCTGTTTTGCAAGTGCATAACCACCACAAAAAAATAATAGTGCAACAAAGAGTACCCTAATCATAGTATCAAAATAAACTGATCTTTATTTTATCATTGATAGATATGTACTGCAACTATCAAACTATCCCAGTAGTAAGCGACAGAAAATGCAAGCTTCATAATAATTCATTACTGCAGGAAAAAATTCTTTAAACATTATTTTCATATATGTTAAAATGAGTTGTGAGGTAAATTAGGGAGTGTTAAATAAACCATAGGCGTCAAGTTAAGGAAAAGTGGTATAAGGAAGAAAGGAAACGAAAAAAAAACTATTTTATATATTAAGTAATAAAGTTATTAATTTATAGACTATTCTGAAAAAATTACCTTCTTCTAGATAAGAACTCCCTAAAAATAAATGTAACAAATAAAATACCTATCTCAAATGTCGCTATATTTCACGATATTTCCTTAACTTGACGCCTATGGTTTATTTAACACTTCCTGCAAATTAACTACAGATTTTATGTCTAAGTTACTCCACAAAATTTTTCCTTTCCCTATCCAAGATTCAAATTTATAGTATCGATTCGTTTTTATGAAATATGAAGCCATCTCAAGTTATAGTTAAGCCTATATTCAGTGAATTACTTTCACAAGTGCAATTGATTTTAGTGTTATACTGTTCTAACAGTAAAGAAGTCATATAGATAATAATGTCTTTTGTATCCAAACGAATATCATTTTTTTTTGTTAATTTGCTCACTAATGATGTACTTATTGATTTATGCTCATTTACTACTTTTATAGTGAGCAGTGTTTTATCTTCTGTTTTAGTCAGTAAAATAGACACTAATTCAATTTGTGCCACTGCACTGATTATAGTTATCACCATATTGGAAATTATCTTATTTATTTTTTCAATTAAGTTTTCTGTAGGACATTCACTTACTCTCCACTGAAGCTTTACTTTTTTTTTAATAAATAATTTTCTATATTGGATTTAGTCTTAACAAAGCTGAAATTATCTGATGAATGAGAATACGCTTGCTTCATAACTTTATATTTATATATTAAATCATCGGAGCTTTCTTTGAGTAATGACAATGCTTCGTTTTGCATATTAGAGTTGTTTTCTTCAAGCTCTTCCAATCCACCCATTATTCCTTGCATAGAACTAGCAAAATCATGAAGAATTCGTCCTGATAGGCATTCTGTTATTAACATTATGTTTTTATTCATTGGATAAAAGTATAAATGATTTAAGTTAACCCTATATTAGTAGGCACGTGGTAGTCAATTTAAGAGAAAGTTTCGTTGCGCTTTTTGTGTCAAAGCATTAATATAGTATTAATAATTATAAGATTTACGAAGGCGTTATGAATACTTATGCTAAATCTGGAATAGACCTTAAACTATATAACGAACTAATAAAAAAAGTTAAACCTATTATTGAAAGGACTAAAGGAGAAGAAGTAACTAGTGAAGTAGGATCATTTTCCGCATTGTTTGACTTTTCTTCGCTGAGTAAGAAATATGACCATCCAGTACTTGTTTCCTCAACTGATGGAGTGGGCACAAAACTATTAATAGCTCAAGAGATGAATAAGCATGATACTATAGGTATAGACTTAGTTGCAATGTGTGTAAATGATTTACTTGCACAAGGAGCAACACCTTTATTTTTTCTTGATTACTTTGCAACAGGAGTTTTAAACAAAAACGTTTTATTGTCTGTAATCCAGGGAATTGCAGAAGGGTGCAAGGAATCTAAAATAGCATTAGTTGGTGGAGAAACTGCAGAAATGCCTGGAATGTATGGTAACAATCACTATGACCTTGCAGGATTTGTGGTTGGTGTTGTTGATCGAAAGCAAATTCTTCCAAACTGTAGTATAATGAAAGCAGGTGACTGTGTAGTTGGTTTAGAATCAAATGGAATTCACTCAAATGGATTCTCTTTGGTGCGCCATATTTTTAAAAGCTTAGGTATAAATTATAATGATATATCTCCATGGAATAATAAATCTTGGGGTGAAATATTGCTTAAGCCAACAAAGATATATGTTGATTCTTTGTTGCCTATTATGCCAAAGGTAAAAGGCATTGCGCATATAACAGGTGGCGGGTTAATAGACAATATTCCAAGAATTCTCTCAGGAAATTTATTTGTAGATATAAATATTAATTCTTGGAAATGGCCAGATATATTTTTATGGCTGAAAGAAGAAGGCAAAATAGAAAAGAGAGAAATGTTAAAAACATTTAATTGCGGCATAGGTATAGTACTGATTGTAGATCCCGATAGTATGAAGGATGTGGAAAGCCATTTCCAAAAGCGTGGAGAAAAAATTGAGATTATTGGAAAACTTGATGAAGCATGTCAGCCTCCACTTGATAGAGTAGTATTTAGTTAGTCTAACTTTACTGACAGTCTTTTTGCAACTTCTGAGTATGCTTCTTTTAACTTTCCTAGGTTTAAACGGAAAACATCTTTGTCTAGCTTTTTATGAGTATTTTTATCCCATAGCCTACAATTATCAGGGCTGATTTCATCGGCTAAAATGATTTTAGTGCTGTTGTTTATCAATTTGCCAAATTCTAACTTGAGATCAATTAAATATATATTTGCATTTGAAAATAGGTCGACTAAGATTTTGTTGATCTTTAAAGTTGTAGTTTTAACTTCTTCCATTTCTTTATTGGATAACCAACCAAAATATAGTATGTGATTTTCATTCACCATTGGGTCAGCTAGGTCATCATTCTTGTAAAAAAACTCGATTATAGGAGATGTAAGTGTCTCACCTTCTTTGATGTTAAAACGTTTGCAAAAGCTGCCAGCTGCAATGTTTCTAACCACTATCTCAAGAGGTATTATCTTGAGTTTTTTGACTAGCTGTTCTCTTTCGTTTAGAGTGCTTACAAAGTGCGTGCTAATTCCTGCTTCTTCGAGCTTTTCCATGATAAAAGCACTAACATGATTATTAATTATTCCTTTGCCCTCAATAATTTCATGTTTTTCCTTGTTGAACGCTGTAACATCATCTTTAAAGTGCTGTATGACATTTAACGAGTCTTCAGTTGCTATAATGGATTTTGCTTTACCTTCGTAAATGATTTTATTCGGTGACATGATTAATTTAGCTGTGTACTATAAGATAATATCAAACTGCTGCTTAGTTTACTACAAGTTTGCTAATGACGTTTAGTGTTACAGTATTAACCATATTTCCAGAAATGTTCCCTGGGTTTTTGAACTATTCTCTTGCTGGAAGAGCGTTGGAAAAAAAAATATGGAATCTTGAAATAGTAAATATTCGTTCTTTTGCTAAAGATAAACATTCAACTGTGGATGACGTTCCATATGGAGGTGGAGCAGGGATGGTTATGCGCCCAGATGTGATTGGTAATGCAGTTGATAATGTGCTTTCTGCTCATAAAAATACTAGATTTATTTATATGACTCCATCTGGTACAAAATTTAATCAGAGCATTGCAAAGGAGCTAACAGAAATTCCTCATGTAACAATATTGTGTGGTCGATTTGAAGGTGTTGACCAAAGAGTAATTGATGTGTATACTCCCCATGAGTTGAGTATCGGAGATTATATACTTTCAGGAGGTGAGCCAGCTGCAATGGTGGTTCTTGATGCATGTATTAGGCTTCTTCCAGGTGTAGTAAATAATTTCGATAGCGTTGCTGAAGAAAGTTTTAGTTATAGTGGCGGTATGCTTGAATATCCTCAATATACTAGGCCTGAGCAGTGGAATAGGTATAAAGTTCCTGAGGTTCTGTTGTCTGGCAATCACAGAAAAATAAGTGATTGGAGAAGGGAACAGTCATATATTAGAACAAAGGAACGTCGACCTGAATTGTTGAATGGAGATGATAAATGACAAACTTGCTTGAAAAATTTAACGAACAACAAATACAAAGATTATCCAAAGAGATGCCAGCTTTTTGTCCTGGCGATGATTTGAAGGTCACTTTTAAGGTAGTTGATAGTATGGGTGAGCGTATACAGATATTTGAGGGCGTATGTATATCAAAGAGAAATCGTGGACTACACTCTTCTTTTTCAGTTAGAAAGGTAAGTCATGGAGAAAGTATAGTATCACAATTTTTTGTTTACTCTCCTGCATTAATTTCAGTACAAGTGATGAGAAAGGGAAAGGTCCGTAGAGCAAAATTATATTATCTGTGCAAGCTATTTGGGAAGGCTGCAAGGATCAAAGAACGTACTACTTATGTTAAAAAAAAATCTAAGTAGATACAATAGGGAGTGATGTCGATTGTATCATCTCAAAACCCTCTCTTATTATTCCAATGTGTGACGCACAACTGTACTTTGTCTCCCGCTGTGGTGTCATCGCAATGTTTGACACTGGGATCCATATTCTCCTTTTGGCTTGTGCTTTCATGAGAAATATAAAAATTATTTGCAGGCAAAGCCTGTTAGATCTCAGTGTCAAGCACTGGAAAATGGGAAAGTCTTTTCAAATCCTCATGTAAAGAAAAGTAAATGGGTATAATAAAGAAAAACTTCCTTAAGTTGCTTCAATCTAAGCGCGTACATGCTCGTGTAAAAAGAAAAAATAAAAAGAACAGCATTTTATGCTTTTGCTCTTTTACAGCACTGATTGTCTCAGTTGGGTGTCCTATATGTATATTACTAAGTATATTAGTTAACTCTTATAGTGCTTTAACAGTGACGAAAATTTTATTGCCAGTTGAAATAAATGCTGATCTTACTTTAACAAATAATCCTAGTGATTTGCGGTATAAGTCCATTGGCTTACTCAACGATTCTTTACGTAAGGTGTTTAAAGAAACTGATTTTAAAGACAGTGACGAAATTTTAAGTCGCGATTCTTACAAAGAACTAGAGAAATTTTTTCGTAAGAAAGTGAAAGATAGTGGTGAATATGAGATCTGGTTTACCGCATCGAGTGTGATCAATTCACTATATAAAAATAAATGCTTGAATGATCATTATGCTAAATTACTTGATTGGTTAAAAGAGAAGGGAAGAGTAAGAAAATTTTTTAATAAGTCTCTGTTTCTTAAGTCTGATTCTCGTGAGCCTGAGAATGCAGGGATTTTAGGGGCATTTATCGGTTCATTAATGATAATTATAGTATGTTTAGCGTTGGCATTGCCAATAGGAATTATGTCAGGTATCTGTCTCTATGAATTTATGCCTAGAAATAGGATAATCACCAGTATTGTAGAAATTAGCATGAATAACCTTGCTGCAGTGCCTTCTATAATATTTGGTGTGGTAGGACTGACTCTCTACTTGGGCATATTTGGTTTACCCCGTTCTTCACCGCTTGTTGGTGGGATGACTCTTTCATTTATGATGCTGCCTAATATCATTATTGCAACAAAAAATGCCTTTACAAACGTTCCTATTGCAATAAAAGATGCAGCATTTGCGCTAGGTGCACCTCACATCAAGGTGATATTGGATCACTCTTTACCGATTGCGTTGCCACGGATAATACATGGTGCAGTGCTTGCAATTGCAAGGATTTTAGGCGAATCTTCCCCTTTACTTATGATAGGCATGGTAGCATTTATTGCTGATACACCTACATCCTTCTTCGATCCGGCAACTGTTTTACCTGTACAAATATACATATGGTCAAGTAGTCCTGAAATTGCATTTATTGAGCTTGCTGCCATTGCAATTATAGCTTTATTGTTAATGCTATTTGCTTTGAATTTAATAGCAAATTTTGTAAAAAGAAAGTTCGAGTTTTTTGATTCATGAAAATTACAATCCTATCTGGTTATGGCTTAAATTGCGAAAAAGAAACTGCATTTGCATTTATGGAATGCAGCAGAAAGCTTGGTATTAATAATATTGAAGTAAAAATCGTTCACATTAATGATATTATAGATAATCCAAGTGAACTGAAATTAAGCAATATACTTGCAATTCCAGGAGGTTTTTCCTATGGTGATGATACTGGCGCTGGTAATGCATTTGCTTTGCGTATAAAAAACAACTTGTTAGACGAATTTCAAAATTTCTTATCTCAGGATAAGCTTATTATAGGGATATGTAATGGTTGCCAGATATTAGTAAAATTAGTTCCAGAATTCTCTAATCTAGCTTTAACCTCTAATGATATAGGTAATTACCAATGTCGTTGGATTAGAGTGAGAGTTAATCCGCAGAGTAGTTCTGTTTGGCTACGGGGCCTGAGTGAGCTATATCTTCCTGTTGCTCATGGAGAAGGCAGGTTTTTTATGGATCAAGATATTTTAAATCAATTGATTGAAAATAATTCCGTTGCACTGCATTACGTTGATGAAAATGGTGACTATGCAAATTTACAATTTCCTTACAATCCAAACGGATCTATATACGACCTGGCAGCTTTGTCAGACAAAAGCGGTAGAGTTTTAGCTTTAATGCCTCACCCAGAGAGAGGAATATTTTTTACTCAGCAGGATAACTGGCCTCTTGAAAAAGAAAAATGTAAACGTTCAGGAGTAGCTATGCCAAAATATGGTGATGGAATGCTCATATTTGAGAATGCACTAAAATATTTTGCGTAAGTATTAGAATACGTTACATACAACAAGTTTTTAAGCCATAAAAAGTTACTTGATCAGGTCCTGTTATGACAATAAATCCTTATCTTTGATCTGCAGAGTAGCTTTCTCTAACGTTAGGGATATAATTGCTCCACTTTCCAATTGCTTTTCTCAACAAGAGTATATCTAAACCTAGTGTGTCTCCTATATTCACCTTCTTGCCAAAATTCAATTACCTTTGGGATTACGCAAAATCCCACCCAAAAGTCAGGACGAGAAACTTGTGTATTGTGAAATTCTTTCTCTTTCAATTCTATAGCCTGCTCAAAATCTTGCCAATTTTTCAGAACTCTTGATTGTTTTGAGCACCACGCGCTAATTTGACTATTACGTGCTCGAGAAGAGAAATATTCGTCAGCCTTTTTGCCGCTTAGAAGCATAACTTCTCCTTCAATTCGTACTTGTCTAGAAAATTCTGTCCAATGAAATACGAGTGCAGCTTTGGGGTTCTCAGTCAATTCTTTTCCTTTTCTACTGTTTACGTTAGTAAAGAACACAAAACCTTCTTTACTATATTCCTTTAGTAATACCACTCTTGCAGATGGAATGCAGTCTTTGCTACACGTTGCTAGCATCATTGCAGTTGACTCTTTACACGGAAAATTAAGTACTTCTTGATACCACTTTGAGAACAAATCAAAAGGATCTTTTTCAGGTAAGAGTGCCATATGCAAAAATAAAATTTAATTTTGACATGCATTGCAAAAATAAGTGCTACGACCATTTTGTCGTATAAGTGTTATGATATTGTTGCAGACTCTGCAAGGTTTTTGCACTTTACCATATACGTAAAAGTTATTTTGAAAGTATCCAGCAGATCCAGATGGTTGTGCATAATCTTTCAGTGTTGAACCACCAGCAGCAATTGCATCACTCAGAGTATTTTTTATTTCGATAGCAAGTTTTTCGCACTCTATATATGTTAAATCTTGTGCTAGCCTAAGTGGTGATATGCGAGCTCTAAATAAGCTCTCAGAAGCATATATGTTACCTACGCCAACTATTAGCTTATTATTCATTAATACTGATTTGATATTTGCTTTTCTGTTCTTTAGCAACTTCTGTAAATAATGTCCGTCAAATTCATCTGTGAGGGGTTCTATTCCTAGGTTGTTAAAAAAATTTAGTTCTTGCTCTCTGTTTAAAACAATCACTAATCCAAACCTTCTTGGGTCATTAAAGATTAGTGAAGTGTTGTCAGAAAATAAGAATATCACATGATTATGTTTGTTCTGTGCTTGATTGTCTTCAGCATATATAAGCTTTCCGCTCATGCCAAGGTGTATGATTAAAGCCATACTAGCATCTATATTCGAGATTATATATTTACCTCTACGCTTGATATCATTTATAACTTTGCCCTTTAGCAAATCATCAATATTCTTCGTCATTGGTACACGCAAATTACAATTATTGACTGTCACATTGCTTATTTTCTTATTTTTGATTTTATCAAATAAGAAGTTAGAGATTACTTCCACTTCTGGGAGTTCTGGCATCTTGTCTACTCTGTTGCTGTTTTTTTCTTTTTAGAATGTTTTGCTTTAAAGCTTTTGCCAATCTTTTTCTCTCTTCTTCTTTTTTCTTATTTCTTTTCATGTTATTCATTATCATAATACGTGAACTTGCCGTTGTAGCTCAGGTGGTAGAGTACGTCATTGGTAATGACGAGGTCCCAAGTTCGAATCTTGGTAACGGCAGTTTAGAGGACGATATTCATAAAGTCAACCCTCTAGATGCTAATTAAATTATAGAAAAACGTCTAGTAAATACCTTTTATACACTACCATTAAGCTGCTTTTTCAGTATTACTATTCAATAATAACTGCCGTAATTTTTCTTTAGAAAATCCATGCATTAAAAGAAATTGTATAATCCTTTGCCAAAAATCCCTCGCAATATACTGAAGGATTATTAAAATTTACGTTGGCAGGGTTAAACCTGTTACCATAACTTCCTCCACCACAAATATTTTCATAGCAACACTGCTTACAATCTTCAGGCCTATTTTCCATATCACTCAAAAAGTTATTAAAAATTTATCTGATAAGAACTTATCCCAACTAGTATTGCTTATGTTATATTCAACAAACTTATGAGGGACACATGTTCTCCTTGAGAAATAAGATCATTGAACTTATCAATCATTTCCATCGATATATGAGGCTCTCGATTGCGTCACGATTGGTCAGCTTTATTAAAGTACTAACAGTAGGTGCAATTAATATTACACCTTTCTATAGTTTTAAGTATAATACCAGCTTTTTTGGGTTTCATAATTACCTATAATCAAGCTCTTTTTATCGCAGCAACCTAACATGTATTGGACGCTCACTTTATACCTATCAAATTGACAATATGTTCAAAGTAGTTATTTTTACCGTAAAAGTTATATAGAAATTTCTTTATCCTTTTTGTGATAATTGTCAGTCAGGTTTTCTGTAATCTTATCTGCCCAGCATATATTACCATGCCCTCCATCATCTCTATCAAACTGACAATGGCTACTGTGATTATTTCTACCATGAAAATTACTTGAAAGCTTTTCTATTCTTTTAAGTATGAAACTACTACTAACTTGGACGATATTAGCGCTAAGAAGCTCTAATAATAAATCCAATTGGTTTTCCTTTATTGTTTGCCATAATTATTTCTCCTTAAAATGGCAAAGTCTAGGTTTACTATAGCTTTTGTCAAGCATTTATCTGAGCTCTTTATATATTGGAGTGCTACTCGTTATTTTGTTGGCTTTCAAATGTATAACTTTCGTTATCTTGTTTTCAAGGACTTTTAACTTAATATTACCACCATTAAAGTCAATACTATAGCATTCTAGTTCTTGACCATCCTTGAGTCCCATATTATGGCAGTTACTACCTAATTTAACCCACGTATCTTTTGTGATTCTAGGCTTCTAGTTAAATTAAAGCATATATCACTATACTTATCAGTATCTTGGAAAGCTCAATTTTTATTGAGTAATCTACTAGGTAACAAACTGAGAAGTATGCTAGAATCTCTTATAGAGGCTATGATATCTTTTATAAGAGACTCTGGTGAGTAATGTTTTAAATGACTTGCAAATAAGTCAACATTAAAATTAACTTGCTTTGAAGTTATTTCACTTATTAACTATTTACAATAGTTAATAAGTTGTACCTTCCATTACTAACCTCATTTAATTTCTCATCAATTATCATTGCAAGAGTAAAACCTCTGTTATAGCTCAACATGCTTATGTTTTGATCAAGTAAATGCTTTTGATTTATTTTTTCGAAATCAATATCAGGTATTAAAGAATTAAAATACTCTATTAAAGTAATATTAATTATTTTTAAGTACTCATCTTTATCAATAAGTTTCGTGTCAAGTAAGGTTTTCACTCCATAAAATTCCGTAAATCCTTCAAAAAACCACTTATATTTTATTTCTTTTTCTTATCGTTGTCTTGCTCTATTATATGTCCTATATATCTGTGAATTAATTCATGTGATGTCACTCTAGTATAATCTTTGATATTTTTTTTAAGCTTCCCTCAATAATTACATAGTCCTTTCCTGCAGCACCTATAGTTCTACTAAGATTGGTATTATCAACAAGTACTATATTATACAGCTTACTTTCTAGTATGAATAAGTGATCTTGAGCTAAGATAATTTTATTAATAATATTTACAAGACTGATACTATTATGAGCATTGGTATAAATCTTATTTCTTTTATCAAGATCAAAACTTCTAAAATTGTCAGTTCTAATAATTTTTTCTATATTATCAAAAGGTTTTCTAAAAGGTAAAAATCAGGTAAGTTTTTTAAATGTGATGAAGAGTTATCTAAAGCAATAGCAGAATGCATATACTGAATGTATATAAGGAAAAAAACAAATAATATAATTTAATAGACTGTGTACATTTTTAAGCTTAATGTTTGCCATAAATAAAACAGGACATTGAAGAAGTATAAGTAATTACGATTAAGCAAACATAATTTATTGCTAAGTAGGTGATAAGGATAATTTTAATTATCTCTTTAAAACTTTACTCTTTCCATATTATGGAACACCTTATAATAAAGAATGAGAAGAAAGTTATAAAGGATTCCATATTCTTATCATCATAGCGCTGTTACTACAGTAATAACACTAAGAATAACTATAAGTTTCTTTGAATAATAGTTGAATTTTGATTGAAATTTTGAGGCTATAAAAACCGTAGGTACCAGTTGGTTTTTATTAGCTAAAGTAAAGGTCAAGTATCTGGAATTCTGAAAATAAAATCCGCCTATGAAAAAAAAGATTAGAAAAAATGCAGTGCACATACGACAGAAATCAAGTATGTGTGTATGCACCCACATACGCTGAAGAGGAACACTACATTTTTGTATGAGTTCGATTGTTTAATAAAAAAAAGTCTGCAGACAAAGATCAATTTTTGAGCTCTAAAAGTATCCCTAATTGTAATTATAATCAGATTTAAAACACGCGGAAGTAAATTTTAGCTAAGGTAAGAATATATTGTAGAAAAAAGAACCCAAAATAGCGTTATTGGTAATCCAAGCGCTAGTCTTGGTGTAACGGCACTGTAGACCTTACAGTAAAGACTGAGAGGAAAGTTACAAAGGAAGATTATCATGCTTCTTCCATATTCTTTCTACTTTCTTATTTTTAAGTAGCTCTAATGCTTTGTGAAAGTGATGCCTTGTTTTACTTGGCACTATAATGTCATCAATGTATCCATTTGATGCAGCAAAAAATGGATTAGCAAATTTCTCTTTATATTCTTTGATTAACGTTTGCTGGTCTTTTTCATGCCTAAATATAATTTCAACTGCACTTTCAGGGCCCATTACAGCTATCTCAGCGGTTGGCCAAGCATAATTTATGTCACCTTTTAAATGCTTTGAGTTCATAACAATATATGCACCACCATACGCTTTTCTAGTGATAAGGCTAATTTTCGGCACGGTCGCTTCAGCGTAAGCGTAAAGCAGTTTCGCTCCGTGTTGTATTATATTATTGTATTCTTGATTCGTGCCAGGTAAAAACCCTGGAACATCAATAAGTGTGATGATGGGAATGTTAAATGCGTCACAAAATCTTACAAACCTCGCAGCTTTTCTTGAAGAGTCAATATCCAAGCATCCTGCAAGGTGCATAGGTTGATTTGCAACAACACCAGTAGTATTTCCTCCAATTCTGCCAAAGCCAACTATGATGTTACGAGCAAAATCGGGTTTTAGTTCAAAAAATTTCCTTTCATCACACACCTTTTCAATGAGTTCATACATATCATAAGGAGTATTAGGATTACTAGGAACTAGAGTGTTCAAAGATTCATCAACATCATCAATTAATTCGCAGATTGGTAAAGTTTTTGGCAACTCTTGATTATTTGCTGGCAAAAAGGTGAAGAATTTTTGCATTTCTAGTAGCATTTCAACTTCATTATTGAATGCAAAATCTGCTACTCCTGTTTTACTCGTATGAATTTTTGCTCCACCGAGATCTTCGTAGCTTACGTTCTCGTATGTAACTTTTTTCACTACATCTGGTCCGGTTATAAACATGTATGAGCTATTTTTTACCATGAAAATAAAGTCGGTTAGCGCTGGAGAGTAAACTGCACCGCCAGCACATGGGCCCATGATTAGAGAGATTTGTGGTATAACGCCTGATGCATTTACATTCCTTTGAAAAATTTCTCCGTAACCAGCAAGGGAATTTACTCCTTCTTGGATTCTGGCTCCACCAGAATCGTTTAGTCCGATAATTGGAATTCTGGCATTAATTGCCATATCCATAATTTTGCATATTTTTTTTGCATGTGATGCACCAAGTGATCCACCAAAGACAGTGAAATCCTGAGAATAAACAAAAACTTTTCTGCCATATATAGTACCATGGCCAATTACAACTCCATCACCTAAAAAATCAGCATTTTGCATGCCAAAATCATTTGCGTGATGCTTCACAAACTTATCATACTCTTGAAATGAATTTTCATCGAGCAATATACTCAGCCTTTCTCTAGCGGTTAGCTTTCCTTTTTCATGTTGCTTGTTAACCCTATCAGGACCTCCTCCTTTTTCGGCTTCTAATGTTTTGATCTTTAGAGTTTCTAGTATTTCAGAGTCTTGCATGTAGTAAAATAACTTTCAAATTGGTTGTAAACTTTATTGAACTTACAAATCCTATTGATTATACACATACACCGTTGCTGCATGCAACGGTGTATGTGTACGATAATTAATGCGCTAGCAATTTCTATTTAATATTTTGAGAATGCTGAGACTCACTAACATTCTGTGCACTTGCACTTGTTACACCTGTTGATGGATTAATTGTTATAACTTCTTTTTCAATTCCTTGTAAGTTTGAAGCCAATGAGACCAATTTTGCTAGAGTCATGTCATTATATTTATCCATCTTCTTATTCTCATAATAGCCAATTTATTTTTACAGCTTTGTTTTCCTCGAAGTCCTCAGGACTTATATTATCACTTAAATCAGTACAAAATACGTTACCATTTCCACTAATATTTAAAGCAATACTGCAATCTCTATCACCCACTTTCCAGTTAAATTTAATTATACAAGACTCATTTAGTATTTGATAAAGCCTTACACAATCATCACTTTGTGAAACACGCACCAACCTTTTATCGTCTGGAGATACCAATGTAAAAGCTCCAATTTTTAGATTACTATCCTTTAAGGCCTTACCAGGAAATGAGTTATCAAATTTAACTCACCTCTGCCTTCTTTTAACGATACCCATGCAGTAAATGATTTATCTTCTTTTCCTCTCAACCTCACATCAGCTACAACTTTATCAGCTACTTCATTTGTACACTTTGCCTTTTCCTGTTCTATAAACCATACGCGTCAAGTTAAGGGAAAATGAGGAAATTTAGTGCACTCAAAGTTGATATTCTTGTTTTTCTATATTTGTCTTTTAAGGAGAATTTTGATCAGGTTAAGACGAGTTTTTTTGAGGAAAATTTGTACCTTACTGACTACACAATTTAATGTTAAGAATAGCTGTCTAACTCGCCTTTTAAGCTCAATAAATTCCTTTATTAGACTAAGTTCTGTACTCTTTTTTAGTTCTGTACAACCAACTATTCCATGAAATATAAGAATTGCGCACAATTTAGCGTATAGTTTACACCATACTCTGTATGGTTTTCCTGTAAGTTCGTCAAGCCTGATGTGACTCTTATACAATCTAAATAATAATTCAATCTGCCATCTTACTCGGTAAATTATTAATACCTGATCAGCACTAATTTTATTTTCTGGAACGTTAGTTATGAATATCGACCAATCCAGCAATTTTTGATTCTTTTGAGAAGATGTATATCCATGTGATTTTGCTAACCTATTAGCCCTTCTTCTAATTATAGACTGTTCTTCAGTTAATTTGTGACATATAATTCTCACTTTAATTTTTGTTTCTTTTCCTAATAGCACCTCATTTTCTAGAAACAATTTATCCTCTAAACATTCTAATAACTCTATTTTTTGATTTGTTTCTGTACCATATATGTTGGTACCAGATTTATAACGACTTATAAAATAAGCTCCGGCTCCATTGATTTGTTTAAAGGAACTTGGCACAAAATAACCCAAATCAGATATTAGTCAATCATTGCTCGATATATTGCTTAAATGTCTTCTATACCCCTGATCTGACCTTATTCCCTCAGTTATATTAAGCTGCTCTAATGTCTGGGTTAGGTAGTCAAAAACTAATTGTAACTTTATTCTATACTTAGTATTACTTTCATAAACACTGTAGCTAGTACCATAACCTTTATATATATTTTCCATACCATTAGGTATGGCTGATATAGCTACTATCCAATAGCTTAACACTTCTAAAGTGCTTCAAAATTCTGCAATCAACCTTTAAGATATTTTTAAATAAAACTAAAGACTCATTATACATTCTTTTCATAAATTCCACTGCTTCCTTGGTAAATCTAAAGTCCAGACCTTGTTTTGTTATATTTATCGAGTCTCCATTCAATAATTGACAAATTGTATCTATACTACAATTATCAATCCCTATATTACCCAAGACTATGGCTTTTACAAACGATGAGCCTTTTAGCTTCCTCTTTACTTTTTATGAATCCTGTTGTAGTTGAGATTTTATCTGCTTTTTCATTAAAAAATTCTTTGAGCTTTTTTGAGATGCAAACTATTCTTTTTATTGTATAAGTTCTCCATTTTGTTTGTTAAATTTAAGAGAACTTATATCTTCTTTTTCTTTTCTTTACACCAACTTTACCTCACTTCTTCTTAACTTGACACGTATGGTTAAATAAACTGTGTCAAACCGTATTTTTAGTTGAACTCAATTTTTAACCTACAAGAAAAAAAAAGATATTAAGTTGAGACGTAGTCAAAGCCCAATCATGTATAGGCATAGCCCATTTTTATCCTACCTTTTTTATAGCACAATATACCTGTTCATATAAGGCATTTGTGCTAGTAAATGAGCCCTTATTAGTAAATTTTCTGATCTGTCTATGTAACCCTTCAATAGGATTTGTGGTATAAATTAATTTTCTTACAGGGCCGGAATATTTAAAATAACTAGAAAGATTTTCCCAATTATTCTCCCAAAACTAAAGTATATTTTTCTCCCCATTTTTCCTCTAGCTTAAGCAAATAATTTTCGGCAATTTATCTACTTGCAGCACGTTATATTTTTTCAAATCATTCATGAAAATTTTCACATCTTTGCTCGATGCATATTTCAATGAATTTCTTATCTGATGTACAATACATAGTTGTATTTCTGCTTTAGGAAATACACTGTTTATTGTTTTAGGAAAGCTTTTTAGCCCATCTACACATACAATCAGGATATCTTCTACTCCTTTCTCTTTTAAGTCATTTAACATCCCTAGCAAAAAGTTAGCTCCCTCACTTTCTGCTATATAAAAGCCCAAAACTTCTTTCCTTTCATTCTGCCAATATATTTTACATATATTTACTTACGCAATACCTATCTTTTTTGACCTTAAAAAAACATAAACACTATTGGATACACTGATTGCAGTGGACGACTACGCCAATCATTGATTACAGGCAATAATTTATCAGTAATACTTGATATCTCTGCTACAGATATTTTATATCTCTATATACCATGCCAATGGCATATGTACTTTAAACCTTTGCTTCAAGTTCGGTTGTTTGCCTTTTTCTGACTACTTGTGGCTCAAAGCTTCCTTCCCTATCTCTTGGTGTCAATAACTCAAATGAACCTACACTTGTCCGTAAAGTCTTTGAATTTCTTCAATTTCTTCGGTTATTTTCTTCGCTTTTAAGCCGACAAGTGATTTTTATTTCACCTTCCAGAATCGCTTCCAGTAGCCTTTTTACAAACGGTGTTAATGTACCATCTCTTCCCGTCAATAGTCTTCCTTCTCGTATAGACGATAAGATATTTATTTCTAAATAGTCTACCAAACCGGTAGTTCTGTTTGCTTGACTCATTGTCAAACCTCCATTTTTTCTATTTTATTGTTGCTTCTCGGTTTGATACAGTTTATTTAACACTTCCCTAAGTACGTAAAAAAACACTCCTATACTGAAAGTACAAGCATTTATTGAGATTATTAGGAATGTAAAAACTAGCAGAAATCTTGATAATTCAAATGCTGAACAACTTCAAGCTATTGATAGAAAAATACCTTAATTGTACATAGGCCAAGTTGGCTTATGTGTTCTTATTCTCACTTTGTAAACATGCCAATAATTTTATCCACTATTCCACCCATATTTGCTCCAGCTTGAGTATGTGCTATTTTACCACCGTGTGAAATTAATTTAGGATCTGCACCAGGTGATATATTAATAAATTTACTACCAAAAACCCCACTGCTAGAGATTAGAGCTGAGCTATCAATTGGCAACTTTATGTCTCTGCTTATGCACATATCGATTCGTGCTATGTAGGTAGCTTTGTCGAGCGATACGCCAGTTATGCTTCCGATTTCTACACCAGAGACCTTGATACTATCACCAACCTCTACACCGTTAGCATCAGTAAAAAGGCCATGTATTTTATAGCAATCCTTATAGTTTCTCTTTATGTAAGATAGCTTATTAATAGCGAAGAAGACAAGAAAAATGGTGAAAATTAATACAAATGATCCAGAAATTATTTCAAGTATATTTGACCTTCGCATCTTTAATTACTAGGATTCCAGCTTTCATAGTAGTTTTTCACCTTTTGATTTGGGTAGTATGCATCTTTTGTACCCGTTAAATTAGGAGTTTTTCCTGTATTATTATTAATTGGTACTGCATTATCAGTATAATGCAGCCATATATGCCATGCTGGAGGAATTGTTGTAGGCTCAGAAACATTACCATATATTACCCATCTTTTCCCTTTACTTGACTCATAGTAAGAATTTCCGTTTTCATCCCTACCTATAAGTTCACCTTTTTTCCTTAATAAGTTTGTTACTGAATTATAAATTTTAGATAACATAAAGGTATTAAAACGAAAAGTATTATATATACTAATACTTTAACGATGTATTAACAACAGTTTAATGCAATTACCAATTCTACAAGTTATTATACCAATAATTGCATCGATGTTCTGCTTTCTTACCAGGAAACATGGGGTGTCCTGGTTTATCTCTTTTTTTACAACGGCAGCTACTTTCTTTATTTCATTAATGTTGCTAGTAAAAACATACAATGGTGAAATTATAACTTATTATCTTGGAGATTGGGCTCCTCCATACGGAATAGAGTTGAGAATCGACATATTGAACTCCTTGATTCTAACTTTGGTGAATTTTATAGCCCTTATTAGCGTGCTTTATAGCTTTTATATTAACGAAAAAGAAATTAGCAAAAACAAGATCACTGGTTTTTATTCTCTATTTCTACTGTGCTTAAGCGGACTACTCGGGATTCTAGTAACAAACGACATATTCAATCTTTATGTTTTTTTGGAAATTTCATCTCTTTCTTCTTATGTTTTAGTTTCCATGGGAAGGGATAAGAAAGCTTTAGTTGCAGCATTTGAATACCTCATTAGTGGTACTGTAGGAGCAACATTTTACTTGTTTGGCATCGGCCTTTTATACTCTATGACCGGAACGCTCAACATGTCTGACATGGCTGAAAGAATAGTACCATTATATGATAATAACATCATAAGACTTGGTACATTATTCATTTTTGTTGGTCTCTCAATCAAAATGGCACTTTTTCCACTCAGTAAATGGCTAGTTAATGCGTATAGTGGAGCACCAAGCTTCATTGGCGTATTCTTTTCAGGTACAGTAACCAAAGTGATGATATATGTTTTTATCAGAATCTTTTACAATATTTTTCAGCAAAATTTTTTCTTACCACTGCACAATGTGATAATTATCCTCGCACTTTGCGCTATTGTATTTGGATCAATATCTGCAATAATCGAAAAAGATATAAAAAGACTATTTGCTCACTCCAGTATCAGTCAGATTGGCTATATACTTTTAATGCTGGGTTTAAATTCAAAATCAGGTTTGTTTTCAGCAGTTCTTCACATAGTAAATCATAGCATGATAAAAACGTCTTTATTCATGGTTGCAGGGTGTATTTCTTATAAATTTGGTATGACAAAGATAGAAAATTTGTCAGGACTAAAAAAGTCAATGCTCTGTACAACAATCGCATTTACTCTACTTAGTTTAGCATTAATCGGTGTACCATTGACAAATGGCTTTGTAAGTAAGTGGTATATGATGCAAGCAATTCTTGAATCTCATGCATGGATTTCCCTTACAGTTTTTGCTGGTGGCTCTTTTCTTGCACTAATATATATGTGGAGGTTGGTAGAGAAAATGTATTTTGAAAATAGCGCAGCATCAAACACTGAAATGACACTTAATGAGGTACCATTGCTTATGCTCTTTTGTCTACTATTTATGGCAATTTTAACGGTAATAACTGGGATATATAGTAATCCAATTCGGTTGGTAATTAATAAATTTGCTTTTTGATTTTCTTATGTTTTATTTTATCTAAAAGTCTGTAAAGTTTTCGCTGTGGATAAGCTGAAGAAGATTAACTTATTATTAGTCATGAACGTAATAGCTCTGCTTTGCGTTGGCATTGTTGTTCAATATTCTTCTGCTGGAGGAAAGTGGGCTCCATTTGCAATTCACCAATTGGTTATATTCTCTTTCTTCCTTTTGCTTGCTATAGCTATGTCATTTATAGAGCTAGATTTTTATTTGAAGAACGCTTATTTTTTTTACATAGCAGCAGTAATTGCGCTGTTAGCAGTAAATTTTTTTGGCTCGCATATAATGGGTGCAACGAGATGGATAAGAATTGGGTCAATTAGTTTACAACCATCAGAATTTGTAAAAGTGGTCTTAATACTTGCACTTGCTCGTTATTTTAATCAACAAAGTGTGTATAAAATGATGAAATTTCAAAGTTTATTTAAGCCACTTATAATTATTTTCTTACCTCTATTCCTTGTATTGAAGCAACCTAATTTAGGAACAGCTGTAATAATATTGTTTATAGGAGCATCAATTATATTCACAGCAATAATGGAAAGACCTCATTTAATAATTTTTGGAACGCTTGGCATTTTCGCAATACCAGCTATTTGTCCTTTTTTGCGCCCTTATCACAAGCAAAGGATATTATCATTTTTGGATTCATCATTAGATCCACTTGGAATAGGTTATAATGCACAGCAATCTCAAATAGCTATTGGTTCAGGAGGTTTGTTTGGTAAGGGGTTTGTTAATGGGAGTCAAACTCAACTTGGATTTTTGCCAGAGAAACGCACAGATTTTGCTTTTGCGGTACTTAGTGAGGAATGGGGGTTCTTAGGCAGCATGGCTTTGATTTTACTCTATACCACATTGCTTGCTATAATATTCTCCATTGCTTACAGGTCAAAAAATTACTTTTCTAAGTTAATATCTATCGGGGTTTTCGCCTTTTTTGGTGCTCATTTCTTTATAAATATCGGAATGACAATAGGCCTATTACCTATAATAGGTGACCCACTTCCATTTCTATCCTATGGCGGAAGCACAACTGCTGCGAGCTTAATATGTATAGGATTGCTACTTAGTTCCGTGGTGTCTACAAAAGACTTAAAGCTAAGTTTCCGATTTCACCGATAGAAAGAGCTTAGACAACCATCACTCCGCTAATGGTTAACGTCTTATTCTTCAATGAGAGTCCCATTTTACGGTGCTTAAATCTATTCCCTCTTGTACCATTTCCAAAAGAGGACTCATCTCTCTTAGCCGTCCAACATTTTTAGTAACAAGATCTGCTGCGTATAGAACTTCATCTTTAGTTGTAAATCGGCCAAGGCCAAATCTAATTGATGAATGCTCAAGATCGTGGCCATTGTTTAGTGATCTTATGACATAAGAAGGTTCAAGAGATGCGGATGTGCATGCAGAACCAGAGCTTACTGCTAAATCCTTAATTGCCATGATAAGAGACTCACCCTCAACATAAGGAAAACTTAGGTTAAGGTTACCTGGAATCCTATTTTCGTAGTCACCATTTAAAACAACATCAGGAAATACCTCTTTTATTTTATTGTACAAAATATCTCTCAACTCTTCTAATTTGCTTGCTTCTATTTCCATTTCTTCTTTAGCGATACGTGCCGCTTCACCAAAACCAACTGCAAGGGGAGTAGGAATTGTTCCAGAGCGCATGCCTCTCTCCTGCCCACCACCACTAATTATTGGCGTCAACCTAACACGAGGATTTTTTCTACGGACATATAATGCACCTATTCCCATAGGTCCATAAATCTTATGGCTAGAAAGGCTCATAAGATCAATGTTAATTTCATTTACGTCTATTGGAACTTTTCCAAAGCTTTGGGCAGCGTCTGTATGAAAAAATATATTATGCTTTCTACACATTGCACCAATTTCTTTGACAGGTTGCATTACTCCGATTTCATTATTTGCCATCATCACTGAAATCAGAATTGTTTTATCAGTGATTGCCTCCTCAAGTTTCAACAAATCTATAATTCCGTTTTGCTTAACAGACAAATATGTAACTTTAAAGCCTTCATTTTCCAGATGTCGACAAGAATCTAAAACGCACTTATGCTCTGTGCAGACAGTTATTATATGATTTCCCTTATTCTGATAAAAATGAGCAACACCTTTGATAGCCATGTTATTTGATTCGGTTGCACCCGAGGTAAAGACGATTTCTTTGCTGTCTGCATTCACTAAGTCAGCAATGTGCTTCCTTGCTTTTTCTACTGCTTCCTCAGCTGTCCAACCAAATGAATGGCTACGAGAGTGTGCATTACTAAACTCACCAAAATAAGGTATCATCACCTCTAAAACACGAGGATCTACTTTAGTAGTAGATTGATAATCGAGAAATATTGGTAATTTTATTTTAGTATCATGTATTTTCTCACTTTCAACATTCATAAAGCTACCAAAGAAACAAAATTTACAACTATTTAATAGCACTAAAGCTTAATTTTTTCAAGATATAATCTTGCCTAAACGAAAGTTGTCAGCGCTCTCTCCTACGTTATTCCAGTCTCCCTGTAATGTCATTTCCTATGATCAGTGTTTATGCAGCTAGGTCAAATATGCGCTAGGCAACCCTACTAGCGCCAGCAGTTTCTTGCTGTCCATTTGTTAAGACTGGTTTATCAACTTGAGTATCAGGCTTGGACAATGCATATATGGCACTGCCAACTACTAGCGCTATAGCTGCAGTTTTATCCACTGCTATTGGTGTAGAGGGGTTTTGACTCAGCTGTAACTATTACAGTTGCAGAAAGTGCTTTTGCTATTAGAACACCTGACAATGCAATTGCTGTGTATAATAATTTAGACTTGATCTGACAGAAGAATTGACGAGTTCAAAACTGATATCAGAATCTGTTTTAATGTTATCAATATTTTTTTTTTGGTAAGCAATACTCATACTATCAAAAAAGGTCTGCATAGGCATAGCAATACTTACTGGAATGAGTTCTATCTCTGTTATAAGAATGCAACCAATGACGACATCTAACTGAAGCTCCTCCAAAGTACTATAAATCTTTTTCCTAAAGATAATATTGTAACATTCATCTTGCATAGTTCTATGAAACCTTTGACATATACCATTAGTTTGTGGAGAATAAGCTTTGGTTCTAGAATGATCAATATTTTCTACTCCCAAATATAACAGGTACGCATGACTACCTGGTTTACCACAATACTCTGTACCACGATCAGTTAAAATGCGTAGCAATGGAACTTTCTGTTCATCAAAAAATGGTATAACTCTATCATTGAGAAGATCTGCAGCTGTGATAGCAGTTTTCTCCGTATAAAGCTTAGCGAAGGCCACTCTAGAGTAGGTGTCAATAAAAGTTTGTTGATAAATTCTTCGAATACCTTTGATATTGCCTACATAATAGGTATCTTGACTACCTAAGTATCCAGGGTGTTGTGTCTCAATTTCGCCATTGGCTTCTTTTTGTTCCCTAGTTTTTTTTCTAAAGCAGCAACTTGCTCCTCCGTTAAAATTATACCGTCTTGGACCACCTTTGCTTCCAGGGCTTTCAATCTCTTTTTAAAATTTTCGAGATCGTTTCTTTGCCATATTGACCTTATACCACTAGCAGATATTAGAATTCCTTTTTTCTTTAATTCATTAGCTGCTCTTTCTTGTCCATATGCTGGAAACTCTACTGCTATTTTAACTACTGCTTCTTTTGTATCCTTTGGTACTCTATTGGTAAGTAATGGTTTGCTTTTGTTTATCTCATATAATGCTTTTCCCCTCCTGTTTCATATAGCTCTTTGAAGCGGTAAAATGTATCCCTTGAATATCCCATTACTTTACACGCTTGGGATACATTTCCTAATTGCTTTGCAAGTTCTAGCAACCCCAACTTTGGTTCTAGTATTTTTTCTTGTGTTGTACTCATGTCTGACACTCCTTTAAAATTTATTTATATTTTTATCTTACTTTATTAATCTGTCAGATCAAATCTAAACTATTACACTTTGACGCCTATACTTTCTTCAATATTTTAGCCATCTGTATCTGTTCAGATGCATGCAAATATTGAAACCAGTGTTTCTTTTCTTATCATCCGAGTACTGGGATCCAGAAGAATTAATTTTGAACAAATAACTATGCAATATTTTTAATAAAATTACAAAAAAGCTGGATTCCAGACTGGAATGACACCGTCATAAACTGCTAGGTCTTCATAATATCATATCAGTACTGGTATCCAACTAAATTGGTGAACACTTTACATCATTTTTGATGGAAAGAACTAGATGCCAGTGTCAAGCACTGACCCATTTTTCCTTAAGTTTTTGTAGCTTGTGTTCTATTACAAAACCACTGCTGTACTAACGAGCGGTAAAATGCTAGCGAATCTAAACTAAAAAGAATACATTTACGCTGCTTGAAAGTCTACTGGATTCAATTTTAAAAACAATTAATTGAAACAATTATAATATACCTTGTATGCGATTAAAATATCTCTGGAATAGTATAAAGGACTATGTCATCATTGAAGAGAAATTCATCTGTTGTTTTTTACTCTTTATTAATTTTATAAGAATCATAAACATTGTAGTCTGCTTTTGTATGGTAATCACAATACTGGAACTTACCCTCTTTATTGAAAGAGCCAAATTGATCAATTAATGTAGTCATTTTCTTACCTTTTCCACTTTTTGTTAATTCAAATACATCAGCTGGGCAGTGGCCTGAAGAATCTTGATTAGTAGTTCCTTTCACAATAAAAAACGATGGTTTATCGTTAAGTAACTTCCAGAAATCTGGCTTATATTCCTTTTTCATACAGTTTAAACTTATATAATTGATATTTATTTGGAACATTTGAGTATTGAGAATCGTACTTTTTATGTTCAAAAACTTATTACCTATTACCTAAGAAATTACAAAACGTTAATTGATAATCATCATTACTACTGGACTTGACTACTTTAAGATAATGAAAGTCTCTAGGAATTTTTATCTCTTCTTCTGTAACGTGATTATGTATGACCAATTGGTCATCAAGCATGCAGTAACCTATTTTCGGTAAAGTAGCCACAAGTTTAACGTTTAACATGATATCTGCTTGATAGATATTGTCCGATAACTTCTCTCCTTGCTGCAAAGTAAAATTCTGCTCTGCCTTAGCTGTTGCTTCCGATGCACTGCATTGCTCAGTTTTAGTTAAGTTTTTTTATTATTGTTGATATCTCACTGATTTCTAATATATCATGTTCATTTTTTGTGTATTGCTACTTATAGCAACTACCATCTTCACATACTGGAAGACGTTTTCCTTCTTCATCTGATATATAGATATAATCACCTTCTATTGTAAAATAAAGTCCACCTTTTTCTTCTTGAATTTTTTGTAGTACTGGGTCATTTTCATCGTTTAAATTGATACAATTGAGTACTCCAGTTATATCTCTACCAGACAATTTGAGGCCAAAGTCAGGACTATCTTTTATGTTGTAAAGCAAAATCAAGATAGGTTTTGATTCAAGCTTTTCTATAATGTTGTTTCTATTTGTACTTATTATAGCTTCTTGTTCTACAATAAGATCCTCTTTAATAGAGTTTCCACTTTCATCAGATCTTTCTGCCTGCAGGGGTAAAATTCCTTCGTATAAAGATATTTTATCTCCCTGCTTCTTTAACTTTAAACCATTAATATTCTCTACTTTAATTGTACCAATATGTGAATAGATAACCTTACTATTTTTGTTTAATATATAATATTCATCAGGAAGTTTAATCAATTTTTTATAGAGCGGGTTTTTATCCTCTATTTTAAATATATGTTTTTCCATGATATTACCTTAAATAACCGACAACTTGCTGATTAATAGCACTGAGGCTACTAGGAGGAGAGACATAACTCATAAAACTCCTTGGCTGCTCATTATTTGCCACTATTTTCAGTATTAACGAAAGCTCTTTGCTGCTCATTGTCTTTTAATCTTTTTTTCCATATGATCTTTAAAAGCAAACAACATTTACTAGAATGACTTATTGATAATAGTTGACTGCAGTTCCACTGGATCAAAATTTAGACTTTTCTTTGAAATGCCACATTTCAAAGCTGTTGCTCCCAATACTTCTTCAAATTTTGTTACAACATCTGCTGCATCTATTATTTTGCCACTTCCTGTATTTCATTTTTTACTTTATATTCGTCCTGTCCTATCGCAGGGTAAAAGAAATTTATTACTTGAGATATAAATGAAGTTGGTCTGCTTGCTCCGCTTGTCACTGATGATTTTTTAGTTTCCCTCCTTCTTCTGCGTGCACTACAAACTTGATCTGCAGGATTTGTTGTCAAAACATATCTTTTGCGCTACTATGAAACTCTTCCGCATTTTCTGCGGATTGAAGTGCTTGATCAGCAGAATCTTCAGCTTCTCCTGTAAGATTTGCTGTTTAATTGTGTAGTATTTTAACCTTATCTTCCGTATCTTTAGCTTGTTTAGCAAAACCTTCTGAAGCATTTTTAGCTGCCTCTTCTGCTTTTTTAGCATCCAGAGTTTCATTTTTTGCTTTTCTTATCTCACGTAAAAACTGATCAGCTAATGTAGCACCTATTCCATCTTCTCCCTTGGAACCTGTCAATTCATTCGCACCTGGAGCTCCGGTATCTCCTTTTGGACCTTGTGGACCTGGCATACCCTTAAGACCAGATCTACCAACTTGACCTTTAGGTCCTTGCAACCCATTCGCACCTGGTTCTCCTTTTTCACCCGTATCACCTTTTATTCCCATAGCTCCGTCTAATCCTTTAGGACCAATATCTCCTTTTAATCCATCTATACCGGGCTGGCTTTGTTGCATAGCTAGTGTTGGTAGAGGTTATTGTAAGAAGAAAAGCTTTTCAATATATGACTACTAACGAATTTTGTTGTAGAATAGGCATTTTCCAAACAAGCATAACTTATGCTGTAAAAAGTGAGAGTAAGCAACCAAAGAGAATATAACGAATTTCTCAAAAAAAAGAGGAAATATTTTTCATTTTGTTAATCAAGCTATAGAAAATTGGTATGAAAATAGTCCAAAAGTTGCAGGTGGCAATACTACTTATAGTGATAAGGTTGTGATTTTAATACACATAATAGTTCATCTTTTTAGAATTGGCTTGAGGCAAGCTGTAGGTTTTGTAAAAGGTTATATGGTACAAATAGGCAAAAAAACTTAAGATTATCAGCTATACACAAGCTTCCAGAAGATTTAAAAAGCTTAATTTGAAGATTGATGACAATAGAGCCAATAAAGATGATTTTGAAAATATTGAAATTGCCGTAGATAGCACTAGAGTTAGTATCTACAATAATAACGGTGGGCACAGTAAGCTTAATACTCGAAAAAGAAAATACAGTGGTTATGGTCAAGTAAGAAAACTACATGTTGTTTTAAACGTGAATGATAAGAAAGCAATAAGCATGAACTACACTAGTAGTGTTGCTGTAGACTATTTGCCGGTCTGTGATATGTGAGAAGAAGTCAGTGATAAGTATAATATTTGTTCTATTCGAGCAGATGCGGCTTATGATATAAAAAGTGTGTATAAAGAATGCAGAAAATACAATATTGTGCCTATTATTCGCCCTAGAAAGGATACTAAAATTTGTTTAGCTGATTACTTATCAGAAGGAAACGAGTATATTAGTAGAATTAGGTCATATGAGAATTATGAAGATGGTATTAATGAATGGAAGAAAAAAATTAAGTATGGAGCACGGTCTTATATTGAAGTCTTTTTCTATAGGTTGAAGCAAATATTTGTGTTTAGCTTGAAAAATAAATCAGAGGTAAATCATGAAAAAGAGCTGTTAATTAAGTGCTACTTATTGAACATATTTACTGATATAGGTATGGCTAAATTTGAGATAGCTTCATGAATTTATTCCACGTTACCTATTATCCGAAGAGTGATGCAACAAAGCCATCCCAGTGTCAGCTACTTGCATGACACCACCTACTATGTAATTTACTTTTTTATATAATAAATAATATGCCAAAATATGTTAATCGCATTGCTCAATCTATTGTATTAAAAGTCTATACTGATAAGGAACATCCTAGAGTTAAAGTGTTTTGTAAAACTGAAGATAGAGAAAATGGACAAGTTGAAATAAGAATCTCAAAACAGAAAATTGCGGAGTTTTTAAATCAACTTGGCAATAAAGGAAAGCACCAAATTTCTATCAGTAAAAATGTAGAACAAGGTATAATTAAAGATATAGAAGGTATACGTAGAGAAATGGTAGATATGTATACAAAGCACCGGATTTATCAGCTGAAGAACAATATAATAAGTTATTTGAAAGTGAGAAAGCTATTGAATTTAATTTGAATACTTTTATGTCAGATAGTATACCTAAATTGTACAATTAAAAGATAGATTTGAAGAAATTTTAGATTTTGATCCCAAAAAAAAGGGCTATATCACTCATTAAGTTACTTTATTACTTTTGTAAAATTAGAGAATAGGAAAGATTTTGTTGCATTTCTCGAGTCTGATAATATCATATCTGAACAAGATTTTATGAATTATATTGATGAAAAAAAAGAACAAACGAAAAAGTTATTAATGATGCAGTTTTTATCGCAATTCTTACCTATTCTTGATGTTCAGAGCATTGAAAAGCGAGAAGGAGATCAATTTTATTATGATGACATAATATATAAGGAATTAAATAATAATTTATCTTCAATAGAACTATAGATCTATACTGAGCAAGAACAAATCAAATGTGCGTTAAATGATGTAGAGATAGGATGCTACTTAGAATTTAGTTATTTTTGCTATGCTTGTAATGAAGAAGATGTCATTGAGGATGAGGGGTATTCTATGTTGGTATATAAAGCAGAGAATGATAAATACATATTTTTTGACCCTAATAAAGGAGCGGTTGGCTTTTGTCCTGATACAGGAGCTACCAATTTTACATTAGAGGAAGTTTGTAGGGTAATGGAACTTGCTGTAAACCGTTATTCATATGATATGTATATTGAAAATTTTGCAGATTATTGCCAAGTTTATATTATGCTTAGAAATGCAACACTAATGTTAAAGAAAGCCGAAAAGCTTTACGAAACAATGGAAAGAATAAATTCAAAAATAATTGATATATCAGCTGATAAAGGTACGAATAAATTGTTGCTCACACCTGCAAGTATGTGAAAGGACATAACTCGATCTTTTTGGCTATTTACCAAGTATAGACATCAGCTCATTCCATTCTCTTTTACCAATGCCACTTTCTTCTCTCGCAACATTTTCTCCTTTTATTAGCTTGCGAATTATTTCAAGACCAGTTTTTGAAATGCAGGCTGATTTTAGCGAATATTCAACAAAAGCATTATAGGCCAGCGGGACCCATTTCTTCACTATGTCCAACATAACTTCTGCATAGACTCTAATTTCATATTGGGCGTGCTGATCGGCTCTAAGCCTTAAAAAGTGAAGAAGGTTGTGTAAATCTATTTTCCAATAAAACTGAGTATAGTAATTAAGTGTTAGATTGGTTCGGGCAATTTCCCTTGCAAGGCCCTGTTGAATAAATTTCTCATAATGAGAATATACTAAATTAGAATCATTTATTAGAGAATCTATTATTTCTTTTGAAGCACTTGAGTCAAAAGCTTCACCGCTGCCTTGTTTATTATTATCAGATTGTTTTGCAACCTGTTCTGGTATATAAAATTCATTATCAAGTATAGAATACCTTCCGGAATATTCATTCACATTTGCAGTTCTATGTCTTATCCACTGTCTTGCAATAAAAATTGGAAGTTTCACGTGAAACTTAATTTCACACATTTCAAATGGAGTTGTATGATGATTTCTCATCAAATATTTTATAAGCGCCTCATCTTGATTTATCTGTTTCGTGCCCTTTCCATAAGAAACGCGAGCAGCTTGGACTATGGCGCTATCAGAGCCCATATAATCAATTACTCGAACAAATCCATGATCTAACACCTTATGTTCTTCGTATAGAATTTCATCTATCTCTTTTACTGTAGTTCGCTTATTCATAACATGTCCTCAAGGAAATATCGGCTCCACACGAATTGAGTTTTTCGTCCATCGCTTCATAGCCTCTCCATAAATGATGTGAGTTATTTATTGTAGTTTCTCCTTTAGCTACCAAAGAAGCAAGAATTAAAGCTGCTGTTGACCTTAAGTCATTGGCATGCAGATTAGCTCCATATAGGCTATTTGTTCCACTTATAGTAGCTTTACTTTTTTCGATGCTGATATTAGCGCCTAATTTTCTTAGCTCATTTGCATGTGCAAATCTACTTTCAAAAATGTTCTCTTCAATGATTGATATTCCATCTGCAATGCACATTGCAGACATTAGTTGTGGTTGCATATCACTGGGAAAGTTGGGATATGGATTTGTTGCAACGTGAGCAGATTTAATAGAGCCATTTTTTCTAGAAATAATAATACCATCATCATGTAACTCAACTCTGGCTCCTATAGTCTTCAATTCATTTGCAATACATTCTATATCAGACAAACTTACTCCTTCTAACTTTAGCTCGCCGTCGGTAATGACAGCAGCCAAAGCATAAGTACCGGCCTCTATGCGATCTGGTATTATTTTATGCTCACACCCATTTAATGCTTCAACACCTTCTATTGTGATTTTTGTATTATTAACTTCAATATTGGCACCCATAATCTTCAGAAACTCTATTAAATCAAGAACTTCCGGCTCGATTGCAGCATTGTTTATTATTGTTACTCCCTCTGCAAGTGTTGCTGCCATTATTATATTTTCTGTTGTACCAACACTCACTTTTTCAAATGTTATTTCTTTGCCTTGCAATTTCCGCTTTGTTGTTGCAGTTATATTACAGCTATCAATTTCAATTTTAGCTCCCATTGCTTCAAGTGCCTTAATATGAATGTCAACAGGACGTTTTCCAATATTACATCCACCAGGAAATACTGTTAAAACTCTACCAAATCTGCTGAGCATTGGACCTAGCATTAAAAAAGATGCTCGCATTCTGCTTGCAATTTCATGTGGTATTAAATAGTTATTGATATTGCTACAGTCAATTTCCAAAGTGTGATTTGCTTTATAGTCTTTATTGCATATAAAATTTACTTCTGCACCAAGACTCTTAAGCAGCTCAGACATCAAATGCACGTCAATTAAATCAGGTACGTTATGCAAAGTTATTGAAGAATTACTAAACAAGCTTGCTGCCATTATTGGCAAGACTGCATTCTTTGAACCATTAATCTTTATTTTTCCAATCAAGGGCTTGTGGTTACTTCTTACTAATATTTTATGCATTTAATCAAGCGATAGAACTTATCAAGTAAGTATAATAGGTTAGCGGTAAAAGGCAAAATTTTGATCTTTCTTCTTCTGTCATTCGAGTGGCTGAAACTGGGATCCATTTCTTCATCATCATCAAAATGTTATATTTCAACATTACTTTTATGCTGACCAATTTAACTGGATTCTAGTTTTAGCTACTCGAATGAAATTTTCGTAGTCGATTCAAAATAGCATAATTAACTACACCTTTCCAAAGATGAGAGACGCGTTGGTACCACCAAAACCAAATGAATTAGAAAGCGCATATTGAATTTTATGCTCTTGAGCTTTAAGTGGTACAAAATTTAAATCACACCCTTCTGAAGGTTTGTGTAGGTTTAAAGTTGGTGGAACAATTCCATTGTTTAATGCAAGGATACTAAATATTGCTTCAACACTTCCTGCGGCACCAAGTAAATGTCCTATAGAAGATTTAGTCGAGGAAACAGGTATTTTATAGGCATAGTCACCGAATAACTGCTTCATTGCTATTACTTCAACTTTATCCCCAAGTGTTGTTGAAGTCCCATGTGCATTGATATACCCAATTTGACTTGGGCTTACTTGTGCACTCCTTAAAGCAAGTTCCATTGCCTTAAGTGCGCCTCTTCCTTCTGGATGTGGTGCTGTGATGTGGTGCGCATCTCCTGTTAACCCATATCCAGTGAGTTCTGCATATATTTTTGCTTCCCTTTTTTTTGCATGTTCATATTCTTCCAGAACTAATACACCTGCCCCTTCGCCCATGACAAATCCATCACGCTCTTCGTCCCATGGCCTTGAGGCCTCTTCAGGATTATCATTGAATTTAGTTGATAGCGCCTTCATCGATGCAAAACCTGCAATTCCAACTCTGCATAACGCACTTTCTGCTCCGCCTGCAATCATAATGTCAGCTTCACCGAGTTTTATAGCTCTTGCTGAGTTTATAATCGCATGCGCACCTGTTGCACATGCAGTTACTGCTGAGTCATTTGGACCTATAAATTCGTATTTAATAGAAATATGACCAGATATCAAATTTATTAGACTTGCAGGAACAAAAAGTGGGCTAACACGTCTAGGCCCCTTCTCCTGCATGGTAATTACATTTTCCTGAATCGATGGAAGACCACCTATACCAGAACCAATAGCTACACCTATTCGCTCTTTATTAATGTTTTTACTTTCCAAAATTAGTGAATCTTCTACTGCTTGAACAGCTGCTGCAATTCCGTAGTGAATAAAACGATCTGTTCTTTTTAGGTCTTTCTCAAAAATATAATCTAGTGGATTAAAATAATGCTCAATGTTATCGGATTGCACAGGCACCTGCCCTGCAACTCGACAAGCAAGATCAGAAGAGTCGAACCTATCTATATTGATTGCTTTGATGCCAGATTTACCTTCTTTCAGCTTTGACCAGGTGTTATTAACATCTGCTGCTAGTGGAGTAATTAACCCAACACCGGTAACTACTACTCTTCTCCTCATTCAACATCAATTGTTTGCTTTGTTTACTATATATTCAACTATCTGTTCCATAGTTTCCATTTTTTGCGCATCTTCGTCAGGAATCTCTATACCAAACTCTTCTTCAGCTGCCATAATTATTTCAACTGCATCTAAACTATCTGTGCCATGGTCTGAAAGCTTTGAAGAACTACCAAATCCCTCTATATCCTTACTGATGTGCTCTAGTATAATCTTCTTTACTTTTTCTTCTATATCTTCCCTAGTGCTTTTTGCTAATTCGCTCATTTCTTACTAAAAAATAACCTATTCTCTGATGTTATAAGAAATTTTGATGTTTGCAATAGCTTTTATGATTATATAAACTATTGAAAGCTTCCTATCTCTTAGCACTCGATAGTTGATAAATTTAAAAATGCTAGATGAAACAACAAAAAATTTGCTTGTTGTAGAAGTGAATAAGCTCTTACCTGAAAATAGCGAGAATAGACTTATATCAGCTATGCGTTATGTCCTTCTTGCTCCTGCAAAACATATACGTTCTTTTTTAGTTATAGCATCTTCGTCGATATTCAACATAAAGGTTGAAAAAGCAATAACAGCAGCAGCAGCAATTGAATTTATTCATGCTTACTCCCTAATTCACGATGATCTGCCATGTATGGATAACAGTGACACCCGCAGAGGCCAGCCAAGCTGCCACAAAAAATTTGGTGAAGCAACAGCAGTACTGGCCGGAGATGCATTACTTACCCTGGCTTTTGAGGTATTATCTTTGTTAAATTGTGAGATCATAAAAGTGCTCTCTCAAGCAATAGGAATGAAGGGAATGGTGGGAGGGCAGATTTTAGATATAGGTGTAGATTTTGACAAAATAAAAGAAATTCATTTGATGAAAACTGCAAAACTATTTGCAGCTTCGTGTGAAATAGGGGCTATAATAGGAGGCGGTACAGACAAGGAGCGGGAAGCATTATACAACTATGGAATAAATCTAGGGCTTATTTTTCAATCCAAGGATGATATCGAAGATTATGAGCAAGACAAAACAAACAATTTGATGTCCGTGCTTGGCAAAAATGAAATGGAAAATTATATAGATAGTCTCTTTAAACAGGCCTCAGATAATTTAGGTAAGCTTTCAGGTAATACTAATGGCTTATATGATTTATTGAATCAAGTAAAAAAAGATGGTTAGAAAAATTATATTACAAATGTTTATCTCTGTAGTAATGATTTTCGCTTTAGCTTCTGCTTTTATAATTACGATTGTTTATATAAACAAAGATAAACCAGAGAGAAGGGAAAAGCTTTACGAAATAAATGCTACACGTGGTGGTTTGACACAGATGATAGCAAGTTATTTGGTCAGGCCGATACTTGAATCAGCTCTTGATCGTTATATTGAAAAGCATGGGTTAGCAGAATATTTAGAAGAAATAACACAGCAAAAAGCAGAAGAGATGATAAACTTTTATGAAATTACTGAAGGCAGTGGCAGTAAAGTTTTCTGTGGCCAAGAGGTTCTGCTACAAATGTACAAAGTCTCCAACAACCTAGCAACGCTACTTCCGACTGATGTCAATTTGAAAATAGGTCAGGATTACTTAAAAGAAGTGAGTTTAGGGGTAATAGGTATGAAAGAAGGTGGGGAGCGTGTAGTTACTATTGCTGCTGATGAAAACAAAATGAGTTTTAACTCTTATTACATCAAACTGATTGAAGTAAAAGATAAATATCCCGATTCAGTAAATAACCTGATGATTTTTAATGACTTAATTAACAAAACTGGAAAACAAGTAAAATGTGGCGATGAGATATCAGTTCAATATAGCATAAAGAGACATAATGGTGAGTATATAATCAAAGATCAAATAGTGCAGTTTAAGGTTGGTGACAAAAAAATACCACTTGCTATAGAACTTGGAGTTGTAGGAATGAGAGCTGGTAATAAAAGAACAGTTATTTCTCCACCTGATCTTTTAACTGATATGTCAACAAAAGGGAGAGATTGTGATATTGCAATAATTGATTTAAGCTTGAATTCTACTATTGAAAAATAGCTTAAAGAATTACGAAGTAAGAAAAAATAGAACCTCTTGAATGCTCTATATTACTTAAAGTCGTCTTCCTCTAAAGTATAAATTTAGATAAATCAAGCTGCTTTGAAATTGACTCTAGTTTATCTCTTACATATTTGCTATCTATAACAAATTTTTCATTATTTTTTTCAGAAGCGATAAAACTTACTTCATCCAAAAGCTTCTCCATGACAGTATGAAGTCTTCTTGCACCTATATTTTCCACTTCTCTATTAACTGTAAATGCTATTTCAGCTATAGTCTCTATACCATCATCAGTAAACTCAAGTGTTACATTTTCCGTTTTCATTAACGCTATATACTGTTTTAACAAACTAGATTCTGGCTCCTTTAATATTTTTATTAGATCCTCTTGAGCAAGTGCCTTAAGTTCCACTCTAATTGGCAATCTACCCTGTAATTCTGGTAAAAGATCAGATGGCTTAGATAAATGAAAAGCACCAGATGCAATAAATAATATATAGTCTGTTTTTATGGGGCCATACTTAGTTGAAACAGTTGTTCCCTCAAGTAATGGTAACAGATCGCGCTGCACTCCTTCTCTGTTGACTTCACCTTTTATTTCTGTACGTGCTGCAATTTTATCTATTTCATCTAAAAACACTATACCTTCATTGCTAACAAGATCAATCGCTTCTTTGACTATCTTGTCTTCATCCATTAACCTTTCGCTTTCTTCATTAATCAATATTTCACGTGCTTCCTTCACTTTAACTGTAATAGTTTTTGTTTTTTTGCTCCCATTAAACATCTTGCCCACGATTTCTGTTACGTTCATCACACCAATTTGCCCACCTGGCATGCCAGGTATATCAAAAGTGGGTAACATACCCTTGCTCTCCCTGACGTTAATAGAAACTTCTCCATCTTCAAATTCCTTATTTCTCAGTCTTTCTCTGAAAACTTTTTTGCTTTCCTCGGTTGCATCTTCACCAACCATTGAGTTGACTATTATCTTTTCAGCCAAACCTAGAGCTTTTTTAGTTAAGGCTTTACGTGCTTTTTCCTTAACTAAAACTATTGCTGCGTCAACTAAATCACGTATTATCGAGTCAACATCACGTCCAACATATCCTATTTCAGTAAATTTCGTTGCTTCAACTTTTATAAAAGGTGCACCAGCAAGCTTTGCTAAACGGCGAGCTATTTCAGTTTTACCAACTCCCGTATGGCCTATCATGAGTATATTCTTAGGTATAATCTCTTCACGTAGTGGAAGTGGGACTTTATTTCGACGCCAACGATTTCTGAGTGCAATAGCAACAGCACGCTTTGCATCATCCTGCCCGATTATAAATCTGTCTAATTCTTTAACTATCTTCTGTGGTGGTAGATCATCTAATAAAGCTTGTGAGCTTTGAATGCTACTACTTCCTGTACCTTCATTTTTATAGAGGCTATTTTTCTCATTACAGTCATCATTATTATCAAACTGAACCACTACAGATTGACTAGAAAAATTAGCACACAAAGTTCTTGACATATTACTCCTCTATTTTTTCGATAATTAGATTATGGTTTGTATAAACACATATATCGGCAGCTATCTTCATAGCCTTTTTTGCAATCTCCTCTATTGATATTCCTTCAACGTCAATCAAAGCTTTTGCTGCAGATAAAGCAAAATTTCCTCCAGAGCCAATGGCTGAAATGCCATCTTCAGGTTCAAGAACATCACCCGTTCCTGTAATGACCAATGAAATGGACTTGTCTGCCACGATCATCATAGCTTCTAATTTTCTTAGATATTTATCCATTCTCCAGTCTTTTGCAAGTTCAACACATGCTCTCATTAACTGTCCTGGGTGCTTATCAAGTTTAGATTCTAGCCTTTCGAAGAGAGTAAATGCATCAGCTGTTGCTCCAGCAAAACCGGCAACTACGGAATCACCAGAAAGACGCCTAACTTTTTTTGCTCCAGATTTTATAACGGTATGGCCTAGCGAGACTTGCCCATCACCTATGACTACTACATTTTTGTCTCTTCTAATTGACAGTATAGTAGTACCATACATTTTACTGCTGTCATGATGAATCATTTTTTTTTTGTTATTTTAATTAGTTATATTATATTAAGATTATAACCTATAATATAGTACTTTTCTTATAACATTTAAAGTGTAGATGCAAAACATAATTCATCCAAATCTGGAAAAAGATATAAATAATTGGTTCAAAACAAAATTTAATGGTTTTACATTACCATTTTATAGCTCTATAGATCTTAGGAATTCAGGCTACAAAATTGCTCCAGTAGACGCCAATTTATTTCCTGCAGGGTTTAATAACCTAAGTGAAGTATCAAAAGGGATAGCAGCAAAATTGATAAAAAGCTACTTCGAAACAAAACAATATAAGAAGGCCCTGATAATACCGGAGAATTACACACGAAATAAAATGTATATAGAAAATGTATTTGCCATAGAACAGGTACTGCAACTCGCAGGTTTTGAAACTAGAATTGGCCTCTTTCATAATGAAACGTACAATTTAATAGAACAGTATGAAACTGTTGTGAAAGAAAACTCTTTGCTGAAGACAACTTCAGGATTTGTGCCTGATGTTGTTATACTGAACCGTGATATGACGAGCCACATTCCAGACACGCTAGAAAACGTAAAACAAGAGATAGTGCCAAGTCCATTATATGGCTGGCACAGTAGGCAGAAATTTCAATATTTTGAAATCTATCAAAAATTAGTGTCCGAATTTTGTGGAGAATTTAAAATCGACCCATGGCTTATTTCTGTGCTTACAGAAAGCTGTAATGGAGTTGACTTTAATGATGATTCATCACTAGGAGCAGTAGCGACTAAAGTTGACCAAATATTATCTCTAGTGCAAAAAAAATATGAGGAATATGAAATAAAAACACAACCTTACGTTTTTATCAAAGCAAGCAATGGCACATATGGAATGGGCATTATAACAGCAACAAGTGGAAAGGAAATATTAAATCTCAATAAAAAAAAGCGTCATAAAATGAAAAAGATAAAAGAAGGAATAGCAATCAATAGTGTTATTATGCAAGAAGGTGTACCAACTATTGACATATTTAAAAGTAGTTCTGCAGAACCGCTAATATACTATATAGGAGATACTCCAACATGTTACTTATACCGATGTAATAGCAGGAAAGATGTATATTCTAGCTTGAATTCCACTGACTGTGAATTTTATGACATCGGCCAAGAAAATAAAACTTTGCCACTTTGGAATATTGTTAGCAAATTAGCAGTGCTAGCATTGGCAGTAGAAATTAAGTCTTTTCATCTCTAATAATTAATTTCTACAATGCTGCCATTATGCTGAATATGGTGAGCGTCATCAAGTCCAGTAGGACGATCAGTACCATTATTAGGTTGATTGACAAACTTATCGATGTTTGATACTAGATATGCTATGCTTAGCATCAAACTAACCGTAACGGTTAAGTTGAAATTATAGATTATTCCACCACCCAAGTCTATTGGTATGGTTGGAAGTTCCATTCTTTTTAATATGAAGCTTAACAAGCCCAATGATAAAGCGAATGTGCTAAAAATAACTTCTTTACCATATTTAGCAGACTTTTCAGAATCCTTATTATCTAGATACCTCTTCCATGTATAATAACAGTTTATGCATTCTGAAAATAGAAATAGAGCTGCTGATGTTAAGCTAATATAACTTATTACATCCTTGTTGTCTCTAGCTAAGAAATGAACGATGTTTGTCTGCATCAACATTCCTATTACACAGTTTGCCAAGAAGGCTAAGCTACCCAAAACCTGTACTGGTTTTTTAGGTTCATTTCCCCCTTTACCATTCTGAAGTTTTTTAGATTTATATCCAGCTAAATTGAGACCAAAGTGAAGAGCAAGTATTATTGATGCTGGTAGTTTTATGAACTGAGAAATATCTAATATAGTACAAATATTGGATCTGTTGTTATCAATAAACTCGCAACAGAATTGCAATGAAATTTTACACAATATGCCTGTTAAACCTACTGCAATACAATACATCTTTCTAATATCATGATTGTGAGCGTCATGTATACTTTCTATAAATGTATTTGGCTTACCTTTTGGCATAAGTAGATAGTAGAATAGTAACTTTTTAATATTATACTATAAGAATCTAAAAAGAAAAGTGCTATAAATCAGTACTTTGAGAGTGATCTAAACATAAATCGGCCAAGCACTTGATAAATAAGAGATCAGTACTGAGAGTTGGTACGCGAAAGTAATATCCATCTTTGATAATTGCTTTATACTCTATATCAAGTTCAACCAGTGTTTCAGAATGCTCGGAAACAAAAGATATAGGTGATAAAACTACAGGTATATTATCGTCTTTTGCGCGTGATAGCTCACTTTCAGTGCTAGGCTCCAACCATTTTACAGGGCCAACCTTACTCTGATAACATATTCCCCAATCAAGATCTTCAATATTCAATTTTTTTACTATTAATTTTACTGTTTTTTCTATCTGTGAAGCGTAAGGGTCGCCTTTTTTAATGATACTAAGAGGTAAGCTATGAGCCGAGAATAGGACTCTTGGCTTACCGATTTTGCTAGCTAATTTATGATATTTAGACGTCAGATTAACATGAGCTTCAATAAAGTCTTCATTGTCATAATAATAGTGAATTGTTTTTGTGTTACATTCCAGTTTGGCATTTTTTTGCCAATTCTCGATGGATGATAGAGTTGTGGTGGTTGAATATTGCGGATATAGTGGTAACAGAATGATTTCGTCAGGGTCGAATTGCTTTACGCTTTTAACAACTTCATCAGCGAATGGATGCCAATAACGCATGCAGATGAATATCTTATATACATGGTTTCCATTTTTATTTAATTTCAGTTCTAAAGCATCAGCTTGTGCTTTCGTATTCTCCAAGATTGGTGATTTACCTCCAATGTGCTCGTATATTTCTTGTGCAGTACTCTCTCGCCTTTTGGAGATAAACTTTGCTAAAAGGAAGCGAAAAGGATTTGGTAGATTTATTATTCTTTTATCGTAAAAAAGATTAAATAAGAAAGGGCGTACCGCACTTAATGAATCAGGTCCTCCTAGGTTAAATAAGATTACTGCCTTCTTCACTGACAGCACCTTTCTTCAGGTTTGCCTATAAAATCAGCTACACACTCATCAAGTTTAGTTACAGGCAATAAATTTCTTACACTGGCATGCAGTAGATGAGCAGATCTCTTCATGTTACTCTTTGTAGATGCAAAGCCTCTATCGAAAACCACATCAACACAAAAACTTGGCACTGCTTCAAGAAGTTGAACAGCAGCCAAAGATATCATTATGCAGCTTTGTAGGGCCTTCAAAGGGACCATAAGCGGAAAAAGTAAAACCTTAACAAAGAGAGAGCTAGGACTTTCATTCATTATTTGTCCTTGATTAGGAGAATTATACTCAATATGCTGTCTGTTTCTATTAAAAACAGGAAATTTTATAGTGTCTTCCTCAAATTGCTCATCTATTTCTTTTCTACTATGGTTAGTGATCTTTTCCATTAATTTCTCACGCAATTGACAAGTAGTTCTCACAAAAAAACACGTGGCAATCATCAATACAGCACATATAAGCGCACAACGCATGAGGTTCATCCCACCTATCATAGATGGTAATGCAAGACAAACAAATGGCACTATGATAGCCATTTCGAAAAATGGGATAGTGTTCCTTTTCATTGCAAAAACAGCGCCTTCTTTTAATTTTGTATTATTGTGTAAGCTGTACTCTAAATAACTCAAAAATGCCAAATTAAAAGTTAAAAATCCTTTTGTCCCACAAAAAATTGATGACTTTAATTGATTAACCCATTCTTTAGCATTAAGTGTAGTTTCAATTGATTGTTTAACATCGGGATCTACTGGTTTGTTGTTTTTTTTATTACAACACCCCATAAAATACCTCCTTGACAGTTTATTCTTAACTATAAGTGAAAAATTGCTTTTATCAAATCAAAGTTTATAATAAAATAAGTCTATAAGTATACGATCTTAATATAAGGAAATAACATGGCAATTGAGAGAACACTTTCGATATTAAAACCTGATGCAGTAAAAAGTAATATTACAGGCAGTATAAATTCTTACATTGAAAAATCTGGACTAAAAATTATAGCACAAAGAATGATGATGCTGACAAAAAAACAAGCAGAACTGTTTTATGAAATTCATAAGGATAGGCCTTTTTTTGGAGAGTTGGTGGAATTTATGACTTCTGGGTCTGTGATAGTTCAAGTTTTAATCGGTGAAAATGCAGTCTGTAGATACAGACAAATCATGGGTGCTACAGATCCAGAGCAGGCAGATAAAGGTACAATTAGGGGTGATTTTGCTGATGATATTAGTGAAAATAGAGTGCATGGTTCTGATAGTCTAGAAAACGCTCATAGAGAAATAGCTTTCTTTTTTGCTGAATGTGAATTGGTATAGTTTTACTTTTTTACATATTAAATTTCTGAGTTTTATGTTGAACTGTATAATATTAGCTCAATTTTTAGTTTAAGCAACATTAAGGGAAAGCTTTTTCATGCACTATAGATAATATTTAAAATGGATCATATGGGTCATGTTGTTAACGCTTATAATAGATCTGAAGCTTCTATAGTTAGAGGAGAAGGAGTATATCTCTTCGATAAGGATGGTAAAAAATATTTAGACTTTGCTGCAGGAATTTCTACAACCTCTCTAGGGCATTGTCATCCATATATTACAGATAAACTGAAGGAGCAACTGGATTCATTATGGCACTGCTCTAATATTTTTACTATTCCCCAGCAGGAAAGGCTTGCTCAGCGTTTAACAGACCTTACCTTTGCCGATAAAGTTTTTTTCTGCTCAAGTGGACTTGAAGCAACAGAAGCTGCAATTAAATTTATTCGCCGCTATTTCTACTTAAATGGACAAGAAAAGCGCAATCACATCATTACAATTGAAGGAGGTTTTCATGGCCGCAGTATTGCTGCAATTTCAGCTGGGGGAAATGAAAAATCACGCGAAGGTTTTGCTCCACTCCTTTCTGGTTTTGATAAAGTTCCAAGAAATAACATTGAAGCATTAGAAAAGAAAATCAATAGCGAAACAGCTGCCATATTTTTAGAGCCCATACAAAGTGAAGGCGGAGTACATCCATTGGACGTAGAGTATCTTAAAAAAGTAAGAGAGATAACAAAAGCTCAAGGAATAATTTTATGCTTTGATGAAGTGCAATGCGGATATGGACGGATTGGCTCTCTATTTTACTATCAAAATATAGGAGTTGAACCTGATATGCTCACTTGTGCGAAGGCTATGGGTAATGGATTTCCTCTGGCTGCATGTTTAGTAAAAGATTATATAGCAGAAGCAATCACTCCAGGAACTCATGGGTCAACTTATGGAGGTAATCCACTTGCCATGACTGTGGGTAATGCAGTACTAGATGTAATGCTAAAGGAAGGCTTTTTTGACCATGTTAAGAAGGTCAGTAAATATCTAAAAGAAAAGTTGTTGCCTTTGACTGAAGAATTTCCGAAGATCGTTTCAGAAGTTCGTGGGGAGGGTTTATTGATAGGGATAGAGCTTAGACTACCTTTGGCTGATAAAATTGTTAAACAATCTCTTGACAAAGGCTTAATGATGACTAAAATTTTAAATAATAGGGTATTAAGAATAACTCCTCCACTTGTTGTTGAGAATATGCATGTGAATGCAGTGTGTGATATATTTCATGATTTATTTTTTTATATTAAAGATATATAGACTTGCAAATGCTTCTTACAACATATAAAATTAACTCTGTTTCTATATCGCAATAACATCATACTTTAATGGATTGGTTATTGATCTCAGTATTGTCAGCAATTTTTTTCTTATTGATTTTATCGTTTTTGTTCTCAGGAGCAGAAATAGGGTTAACCTCAATTAGCCGATCCCGAGTGAATAAACTAAAGCTAGAAGGTAACAAAAAAGCCAAGATAATAGAGCTTTTGTTAGGTAAAAAAGAATTAACAATAGGAACAATATTACTGTGTAATACAATTATTAACATTACTTGCTCTGCTTTGTTTACAGTAATATTTATAAATTCTTTTGGGAGTGAGGGCATATTTCTTTCAACATTCATGATGACGTTTTGTATTTTGCTATTTTGTGAAGTTTTACCAAAAACTTACGCCATGCAAAATCCTGAAAAATTTACATTACTTTCTGCATATTTTATGCTGTTTTTTGTCAAGGTTCTTTCTCCATTGACATTAGGCATTCAGTTTATTGTCAATATCATTCTGAAGTTATGTGGGCTTCATAAGAATAGGGAGGTAATATCTGCAGCAGATGCAATGCGTAATATGATTACTCTTCACCGCAGTGAGGGCACTATGTTACAACAGGATTTAGATATGCTAAATAGTATACTTGATTTGGCTGAGACAGAAATATCACAAATTATGACCCACAGGAGAAACTTATTTTCTCTTGATATAGATCGAAACAAAGAAGAGTTAATAAGAGAGATTTTAACCAGTAGCCATAGCAGAGTACCTTTGTGGCAAAAAGAACCAGATAATATTGTTGGAGTGGTTCACGTGAAAAATCTAATAAATGCCTTGCGTGAAAAGGATAATAAAATAGAGATTGCCAAAGTTATGTCAAAGCCTTGGTTTATACCAGAAAGTACGCCACTCAGTGTACAACTTCACAACTTCCGTAAAAACAGGAAACACCTTGCATTTGTTATTGATGAGTATGGAGCACTACAGGGAATCGTAACTCTTGAGGATATACTGGAAGAAATAGTTGGAGAAATTTCAGATGAACATGATTTGATCACAGAGAATTTTATAAAAAAGATATCCGATAATATGTATCACATAGAAGGAAAATCTACTATTAGGGATATTAATAGACAGTTACATTGGGATCTTCCTGATGAAGAAGCTACAACTCTAGCAGGTATGATTGTAAACGAGATAGAGCGCATTCCTGAAGAAAATGAAGAGTTTTCCATGTACGGTTTTTACTTTAAGATTTTAAAAAAAGATAAAAATATTATTACTATGATTGAAGTACAAGTAAAAACTGATAATACTGTAGTAGCAATTAATTAGTTGGTTTCTATGGAAGATAAAGTAAAAATAACGGCTGAAGATTTGAAGAGCTATATAGAGAGAATCGAAAAACTTGCACAAGAAAAGAGGGATGTGCAAGATCACATTCGTGATGTATATGCAAAAGCTGCAGATGAAGGTTGGGATATAAAAGTGATGAAACAGATTGTTAGGCTAAGGAAGATGGATGATGATGACAGGGAGGAACAGGAAATATTACTTGATACCTACAAACGTGCATTGGGAATGAATTACGAAGGTGAATAGTAGGATTGTAATTGGAATAAGTGGAGCATCTGGTTCTATTTACGGTGTACGGATTCTAGAGGCACTAAAAAATACCAATCATGAAACTCATTTAGTGATCAGCAGCACTGGAAAAATAACTATAGCTCATGAGATTAAAGAAAAACTTGAAGATATTATATCGCTTGCAGATTTTTACTATTCTGAAGAAAAAATAGGAGAAAAAATAGCAAGCGGCTCATTTAAAACCTCAGGTATGGTTATTGCTCCATGTTCTATGAAAACAATGTCTGAAATAGCATCGGGGGTGACTTCCAATCTATTAACAAGGGCTGCAGATGTAACTCTAAAAGAAAGAAGAAAATTAGTTCTTATGGCGCGAGAATCTCCACTACATCTTGGACATCTCCGAAATATGTTAAAACTAACGGAGATGGGAGCAATTATTGCTCCGCCGATGCCTGCTTTTTATATTAAACCAAAATCTTTGGATGATATTGTAAATCATGCTGTTGGTAAAGTATTGAATTTATTTGATATTGTATTACCTGACTTCAAGGAGTGGCAAGGAAATGTCAATTATTATTAACGGTAAAAAAATAGCAAATGATCTCTGTGAGGAGCTATCAAAAAAAATTGATATTTTAAAGAAAGAGTATAATGTTTTTCCTTGTCTTAAAGTAATTCTTGTGGGTAGCAATCCAGCAAGTCAGGTCTACGTTCGTAATAAACAAAGAAAAGCAGAATCAATAGGCATAAGTTCTGAAACTATTGTTTTGTCTGATAGTATCTCAGAAGATGAATTGATTAAAAAAGTTAATACATTAAATGAAGATTCATCTGTGCATGGAATTTTAGTTCAGTTACCTTTACCAAAACACATCAGTGCAAGCAGAATAATTAATGCAGTAAGTGTTGAAAAAGATGTAGATGGCTTTCATGATGAGAATGTTGGCAGGTTAGTTAAAGGTGAAAAAGATTGTCTTATACCTTGTACTCCCAAAGGTTCTTTGCATTTAATTAAGTCAGTTGAAAATAATCTATCAGGTAAAAATGCGGTAATCATTGGCAGATCAAATATTGTGGGTAAGCCAATGTTTCACCTATTGTTGCAAGAAAATTGCACTGTTACCATCTTGCATTCACAAAGTAGCGATTTAGCTGATTATTGCTCTAAGGCGGATATAGTAGTTGCAGCAGTTGGAAAGCCAAATTTTATTCAACCAGATTGGATAAAAAAAGGTGCAATAGTGATTGATGTTGGCATAAATAGCATTAACATAGGAAATCAAAGTAAGCTTGTGGGTGATGTTGACTTTGACGGAGTAAAAGAAAAAGTCAAAGCTATTACTCCAGTGCCTGGTGGAGTTGGCCCGATGACAATAGCATTTCTTATGATAAACACTGTAGTTGCTGCTTGCTTACAGCGGGAAGTTGATCCCTCTAATTTTGTTGCTTAAGATTTATCTTAATATTAGCATAAAAAGAACACCTTTGCAAATAGCACATATATAGCACCGAGCATACAACTGTATATAAGGATTCAAAGTGTTCATAGCTTAAAAATTATAACGTATACCTACTTCTATGATTGCATCTGGTTTTTTCATAGGTGGTTTAAAGCCACTTAATTGACCGCTTGCAGCAATAGCAACTGTGCTAACTATCTGTGGAATAATTTCACAATCAACACCTAACTTTACTTTATAGGAAATAGCACCCAGTATTTTATCTAATGTTTCATTTTGACCTGCGGCTACAGTTGCAGCTGAATTTACTGCATTTGTATCCTCACCAAGACCAAAAGATGGCAATATTCGAATATATCCACCCAGACCTATACTAGCATATAATTTAACAGGATCAATTTCAAGATCAGGATAGTAAAGGTAATTTGCCAACAAACTAGCTCCCATTTTCTTGTCTGCTGCACCAAACATATCACTTACGTCGGTGAGAATCTCAAGTTCAAACTTAGAGCTTTTATCATAATTATAACCAGAAACTAAGCCAGGTTTTATTTTTAATCCAGCACCCCATCCACCACTAAAGTTTAAACCTGCGTAGCACTGCTCTTTTGCACTATTACTAGCTGTACCTGCTAGAGATGAAGTGAGCAACACAGCTAAAACACACAATCCTTTTATTTTCATATAACTACCCATACAAAAAAAATATATAATGCACAAGTATATATCCTTTATATTAAAAAAGATATAACTTCATATTAAAAAAAGTATAACTGCGAAATTAGGGACATGCTACTCAAAATTTTTATATAACTATGTTTACTACCTTATTTGGCACAGCATATATAGTGCGAATTTTGCTTTGATCGATTTTGTTAGATACAGAATCTGTTGCTATTTTCTTCAATTTTTCTTGAGGTAAATCAGTTGCCACTTCGATGGTCGCACGTAACTTTCCATTGATCTGCACTGCTACAGTCACCATATTATCAATTAGTAGTGATTCATCAGCTTTTGGCCAAGGTTGCATATATAGCATGCCCTTGCCTCCTATTTTTTGCCATAAATTTTCAGCCAGGTGTGGCATGAATGGCTCAATTATTCTGATTAGTATGCATATACCTTCATCAATAAGAGATTTTCCAGTTTTTACGTCTATTTCAGCTATTAAATTTGTCGCTTCACGAAACTTTGCTACCACACAGTTTAATCTGCAGTTTTCCAAGTCATCTGTAAACCCTTGCAATAGTTTATGGATTTTTTTTCTGTACTCTAGTAGTTTACCTACAATGTTTTCATTATCATAGTGTATGTTTACGGTCCTAAGTTGCACTACCATACGCCACAATTTATTTATATAGCGAAAACAACCTTCCACGCCATCATCAGACCATTCCATATCTTTTTCTGGGGGGGTATCGGATAATACAAACAAACGAGCAGTATCAGCACCGTATTTTTCTATGATAAAGTTTGGGTCAACTGTATTTTTCTTTGACTTACTCATCTTTTCGACTTTTCCAACTTGGATCTTAGTACCCTTCGCAATCAACTTTTTTGCTTCTTCGGGAAAGAGCCATTTGCCATTCTCATCTTTATAAGTTATATGGCAGACCATTCCTTGAGTGATTAAAGTAGAGAAAGGCTCTTTAACGTCAAAATAGCCACATTTAGTTAAAGCACGGCAGAAAAACCTTGAGTAAAGCAAATGTAGAATTGCATGTTCTATTCCACCTATGTAATAATCAACAGGCATAAAACGATTACAAGCATCTTTATTAATCAATTTATTTTCACTGCAAAATGCAGCAAAATACCAAGAAGATTCAAAAAAAGTGTCAAATGTATCAGTTTCACGTTCTGCTTGCTTTCCGCACTTTGGACAATCAACAAATTTCCAGGTTGGGTGCTTATCCAGGGGATTACCACCACTTGTAAATTCTACATCCGTTGGTAGAACAACAGGGAGGTCTTTTTCTGGAACTGGAACAATTCCACAATCTTTACAATGTATAATAGGTATAGGACATCCCCAATAACGTTGCCTTGAAATTCCCCAATCGTGTAGACGATAGTTTATTGTTTTCTTACCTATTCCTTTTTCTTCAAGTTTTTTTATGATTACTTTTTTTGCCTCATTAATCATTAGTCCGTTTAAGAATTCAGAATTGAACATCACTCCATCACCGAAGTACGGTTCTTTTAAGATCTCTGTGGTCTCTTCACAAACTACAGGAATAATCGTTAAACCATACTTCTGTGCAAATTCAAAATCACGCTGATCATGTGCAGGGCAACCAAAAATCGCACCTTCTCCATACTCCATCAACACAAAATTCGCTATATAAATTGGTAATTCCTTGTCGAGAAATGGGTGCCTGACGTTCAGTCTAGTGTAAATTCCAATTTTTTCATCATTCTCCCCCTTTGCCTTCATATTATCAATAAAGTCTCTTATTTCTTTGTCCTTAAGGTCTTTTACAATAGGGTGCTGTGCTCCTACTGCAAGAAAAGAAGCTCCAAATAAAGTATGAGGAGAAGTTGTAAAAATCTTTAATTTCTTATTCAGGCCAACTATTTCAAAATCTATAGTTGCCCCTTCAGATTTTCCTATCCAGCGCTCTTGCATAGTTTTGACTTTTTCTGGCCAATTTTTTAAACTTTGCAGACAATGAAGCAAATCTTCAGCAAAATCAGTAATCTTTAAAAACCATTGGAATAACTTACGTTTTTCAACAACTGCACCTGATCGCCATCCTTTTCCATCAACCACTTGCTCATTTGCAAGCACTGTTTGGTCCACTGGATCCCAATTAACCCACGACTCTTTTCGATAGGCAAGACCATACTTTAAAAAATCCAGAAAAAATTTCTGTTCGTGTTTGTAATAATCAGGCTCACATGTGGAAAGCTCGTGATTCCAATTGTAGGAAAGACCTATAGATTTTAGCTGTGCACGCATATTGTCTATATTCTCTTTTGTCCACGCCGCAGGGTTAATATTATTGTCTCTTGCTGCATTTTCAGCTGGTAATCCAAACGCATCCCAGCCAATTGGGTGCAAAACCTCAAATCCATTAGCTCTCTTGTAACGTGCTATAACATCTCCTATTACATAGTTACGCAGGTGACCCATATGAATCTTACCAGATGGATATGGAAACATTTCCAACACGTAACATTTCTTCTTTTTACTATCTTTGCTTACAGAAAAATCCCACTTATTTTGGTAGAATTTTTCAACTTTTTTAAAATCATATTTCATAAATTCAATCACAGTTTATATGTACTAAAGGATCGACTGCTTGACCATTATGCCTTATTGTGAAACACATCTGCGGATCTTTATCTTGTGTGCTTGATTTACCTGCAGATCCAATTACTTGACCTTGTTTTACTTTATCACCAATTTCAACTTGTATGTTTTTTAAATAGGAGTACATAGTCATGTAATTGTCTTTATGTTCCACTATAATTAAATTTCCGTACCACCTCAGACCTTTGCCCACGTATATTACTTTGCCAGGTGCAGAAGCAATAACCTTTGTTCCACTTTGAGCAGTAATTTTTATGCCATCTTGACATATTTTATCAGAAGAGGTAACTGCACCTTTAACCGGTATTACAAATTTACACATGCTTTGTGCACTATTGTTATATACCTTATCTACAAAGGTTTTTCTACTTTCTTTTCGCAGCGAAGAATCAACATTTTCTTTAATCAAATGATACTCCCTTGTGTACTCTAGGTCTCTTTTCCCATAAAACTCTTCGCCTTTAAGTAGTACAGGTGCAGGTTTTTGCAGGCCACAGCTTACCAGTATTGCTGATAATATAAAGAACAATGCTATACGACACATACACTTATCTTTAAATATATCAACTTTCACAAAACTTTATAGTATTTTTCGTCTATTTATTACTTTCTTCATTTATTTTATCAGTCAAATAGTCTCTTAAATCGATAAGTTCTTGCAACAAATTTCTTGAATAATGATCAATTCTTACATCGTTACCAAATTCCTTTTGTACTCCTTTTATTGTATATCCTTTGTCATATAGCATATATTTTATTTTTTTTATTGCCTCTATACACTTATGATCATACAGTCTTCTTCCCTTCCGTTTTATGGGTTTAATTTGATGGAATTGACTTTCCCAGAATCTTAAAACATGCCGCTCCAAATGTAGTTCTTCAGCTACTTCTCCAATTGTGTAAAATAATTTCCCCTTATTCATCGGTTATTTATTAATTTCTTTATTCTTTTTGAAGGTCTAAAAGAAATTGATTTTCTCGCTTGAATTACTACCCTTTCCGATGTCTTTGGTACATTTCCTGGTCTTTCTTTCTTGTTTTTAACCAAAAATGTTCCAAATGAAGATATTTTTACTATTCCATCCTTTGCTAAGCTCGTTTTTATCTCATCCAATATATCATCTATTATTGCAATAGAGTCTTCTTTCGATAATCCAATTTCCTGATTTATACATTCAGCTATTGTTGCCTTAGTTACTGTTGTGTCTTTTTTTGTCATAATTTATTACAGCATGTTAACATAATATAACAATTGACTCAAGATTCAGCTTGTATTTTATAGTATGTTTCTTTTGTAGCATAATTAAAAATACTAGCAAATGTTAACATTGCAAATATTGTGAAAAGCGCCATTTGATGATCTGAAAAAAGTGCTAAAATTGACACTAAAATTCCACTCATAACAAACATAAATCCATTGATAATGGATGATGATGTGCTAATATACTTCTGCTCAACAATCTCACTACCAACAGTAAAATTAAGCATATGTCCTCCTGCAAAAAAACCAAACATTAACATACAAAAGTATATAATATGAACTGCTAAATTGCCGCACAGTAAAATAATAGCTGAAATACTTTGCAATGTAGCAAAAGCAGAGATTACGTGCCTTCTATTTTTAAATAGATTTGAGATTAGATCTGCAATTGGAGCACCAACTGCAAGACCAAGCCACGATATTGCAGTTGCCACACCTAACTCCATTGTATTGAGTTCTAAGTTACTTAGTAACCTTGGTGCCCACATCATATTAAGAGCTAAAAATGTTCCAAAAGTAATAGCACCCACTATTGAGGTTATCCAGATATCTCTTAATTTTAGCACTGTTAGTACAGAACATATTACTGTTTTTATAGAGCTCTTTATTGTGTATTCCCCCCAATTTTTTTTTGAAAGTCCTTTCGGATAAAAAAATATAAGTACAAATATCGATACGCCAAATAATATTACACATACAATAAGATTTTTCCAATCTGCACCTTCGGCAAGCAAGCTAGAGAAGCACATTTGAATCATCAAAGCAGAAAGACTTGAAATTGTCTGCACTAGTGAGAACATCAGTCCAAATTGAGTAAGGGGAAAATATGTGCTACTTACATGAGCAGCGCCAATAAAACCAAACGATGCTCCAATTGCGATCAAAAATTGAGATAAAATTAAATGGGCAAAATTGTCACTCTTGATAAGGACAAAAAAACCAAAGAGCATAATTGACAATGAGAAAAAATAAATTTTTTTGCTGGAAAAAACATTAAACATTGCCCCACTAAAAAATTGTGAGATAGCAAAAGTCCAAGTATATGCTGAATTAGCTAGTGCAACTTGCGCGATTGTTAGCTCAAGTTCTTTTTCAAGATTCACGCTTATAAAGGTGTAGATTATTTGCATGTTGCTGAATACAACAATCAAGTTACTGATGAGCCAAATGAAACAGGCTTTATTTTCCATAAGATTTTTTATAAATAGTCCATTGATAATAAACCTCTTTTAGGCTATGATTATTGTTAAAACAATTGCAACTATAGTATGATATAAAAGCTATGAAGCAACAAATTTGTTGTGAGATTTAATTTGTTAGAGTCTGTACATAATCTCGAGCAAGAAATAAGTTCAACAATCATTACCTATAAGATAAAAGGTGAAAATTTGAAATTATCATGAACTGGCTCGTTTTTCTGCCACTCGAATGATGTTCTTTCAATTGTTGGTAAATCAAAGTCAGTTTAACTATTAATTAGTTATCTTTTTTCTAGCTATGCAACGGGTCTATTATTAAATCTTTCAATAATACCTTTTATTTTTGCCGCCTCTTCAAACTCTAAATTTTCAGCATGCTTCAACATTTGCTTTTTCAGACTATTTAGATCATCCTGACTAAAATTCTCAACTACCACTTTTTCCTGTAAAGTATTTGATATAGGCTTTATTATAGTTTTTGGTACAATGTTATGGAGTGTATTATGCTCTGTCTGTTTCTTTCTTCTCCTTTCAGTTTCTTTCAGTGCACGATCCATAGAATTAGTAATTTTGTCTGCATATAAAATTACTCTGCTTTCAACATTGCGTGCAGCACGACCTATCGTTTGAATGAGCGAAGTCTCTGATCGTAAAAACCCTTCTTTGTCAGCATCTAAAATTGCAACCAATCCACACTCGGGAATATCAAGACCTTCCCGCAACAAGTTAACGCCAACAAGAACATCTATTTCTTTAGATCTTAATTTGCATATAATTTCAATTCTTTCCAGTGCACCAATATCTGAATGTAGGTAAGTTACTTTCATACTGAGCTCACTCATATGCTCAGCTAGCTTTTCAGCCATTTTTTTTGTCAATGTGGTAATTAGAATACAAAACCCTTTTTTTATCGTCACTTGTGCCTCATGAATCACATCATCAACCTGACTCCCTGTTGGTTTTATGATGCAGATGGGATCTGTCAGTCCTGTTGGGCGGATAACTTGCTCTATAAATGCGTGATTAGTCTTTTCTAATTCATATTTTCCTGGAGTAGCCGAAACGTAAATAGTCTGTGGCCGTATTGCCTCCCACTCTTCCAATTTTAATGGACGGTTATCAAAAGCAGAAGGTAGCCTAAAACCATAATCTATCAATTTCTTTTTACGTGCTTCATTACCGCTATACATTGCACCTATCTGGGGAACGGTTACATGGCTTTCATCAACAAATAAAATTACATCTTTAGGTAAATACTCAAACAATGTAGGCGGTGGATCTCCAGCTTTCATTCCGTAAAGATAACGCGAATAATTTTCAATACCTTTACACACTCCCGTTGCCATCATCATTTCAATATCAAAATTAGTACGCTGCTCAAGGCGTTTTGCTTCAACAATTTTGTTATGTGAATAGTAATAATCCAGGCGTTCATGTAGTTCTTTTTTAATCAATTGAACTGCTTGCAAAAGAGTCTCACGTGATGTAGTATAATAGCTATTTGGAAAAATGGTGACTGTATCTATGCGTCTGATAATATTGCCGTTCATGGCATCAATCTCAGAAATTTCCTCTATTTCATCACCAAACAATGATAAACGCCAAGCTTTATTTTCATAATAGGCAGGAAATATATCAATAATATCGCCGCGCACCCTGAAATATCCTCGCTCAAATCTGACATCAGAACGTTTATATTGGAGATTAACTAAATTATTCAGAAAGTCATTAACATGAATCTTATCTCCAGCACTTAAAGTCAAGGTCATGCTGAGATAGCTCTCAGGCGAACCAAGACCGTATATACAAGAAACACTCGCAACTACAATCGTGTCCCTACGCTCCAAAAGAGAGCATATAGCAGAATAGCGTAGCATATCAATTCTTTCATTTATTAAAGAGTCTTTTTCAATATAAGTGTCTGTTTGTGGCGAATAAGCCTCAGGCTGATAATAATCATAATAAGAAACGAAGTATCCAACAGCATTGTGGGGGAAAAATCCTCTCATCTCCTCGTAAAGCTGTGCCGCTAAAGTTTTATTATGCGCCATAATTAACGCAGGACTGTTTGTTCTTGCGATAACATTTGCCATAGTAAAAGTTTTTCCAGAGCCAGTTACTCCAAGTAAAACCTGATCTCTTTTTTTGTTATTTAGTCCTTCAACTAAACTATCTATTGCTTGTGGTTGATCCCCAGCTGGCTGAAAATTTGTAACTATTCGAAATGCCATAATCCCTATACTTTCATAATATATTTATCATTACATAATACACACGATATTATGAGTAAGGTATAAAAACGAGCGTAAATGAAGTTCTATTTTCCTTTTTTATAGAGTTGGCTCCAAACTCTATTGTTAGTGAGAACAAAAAATACCGTCAAAGTTATAAAATATGTCACTATTTTTAGCCCAAGTTTATGTCGGCGCTCCAGTTCTGGCTCTGCTGCCCATTGTAAGAAATTTACCACATCATATGCCATATTTTCAACTGTGGCTTGCCTTGTACCATCATATTCTACCATTCCTTCAGAGAGTGGTGGTGCCATAGCTAATCTGCCTGTCGAAAAATATGGATTAAAATATAAACCATTCTCATCATGTTCACCGTTTTGATAACCAATTAGTAGTGAATAGACATAATTTGCACCATCATGTCTTGCTTTGACAATTAATGATAGGTCCGGTGGAATTGCTCCATTGTTGCTTGCTGCAGCTGCTTCTTTTGTATCAAAAGGCGCAATAAAATAATCCGAAGACACTCCCGGTCTATCAAACATTTCACCCAAATCATTCGGACCATCTTTAACTTGGTAAGAGGCTGCAATTTGTTTTACATCCTCTTCAGAAAAACCAACATCTTGCAAATTACGAAACGCTATTCTATTCATTGAATGGCAAGCAGCACAGACTTCCTTGTATACTTTATAGCCACGCTGAATTGACTCTCTATCGAAAGATCCAGTAATTCCATCAAAACTCCAGTCGATTTTCTTATTTGGTAAAGGTTTAAACTCCTCTGCAGACAAAGAATTAGTGAGAAATAATATACAAAATACAGCAACTTTAACCAACAGCATCACTTCATCTCCGGAACGGAATCGCTTATTGTTTTTGGTAATTTTTTTGGTTTCTCATACTTACTAAGTAAAGGTAAAACTATCACAAAATACGAAAAATAATAAAGAGTTGAGAGCCTACTTAAAGTAATATAAGGCTCTTTAACTTCCTGCCCCCCAAGCCAAGCAAGAAATGCAAAATTTATTGCAAAAACCCAAAAAAATTTCTTAAATAACGGGCGATAAGCACCACTTTTAACCTTTGATTTATCAAGCCAAGGCAAAAGAAACCAAACTAAAATAGATCCAAACATGGTGAGTACACCAATAAGCTTATTTGGAATTGAGCGCAACATCGCATAAAAAGGTAGGAAATACCACTCTGGTACTATGTGTACTGGAGTTACCATAGGATCAGCTTCTATATAATTATCAGGATGACCAAGATAATTAGGGGCATAAAAAACAAATCCAAACAAAATTATAAAAAATAAACCAAAAGTTATGCAGTCCTTTGCTATATAATAAGGATAAAAAGGAATAGTATCCTTACCTGACCTTACTTCTATTCCACTTGGGTTATTAGAGCCAAATCTATGCAGAGCAACAACATGCAACATACCTAAAGCAATAATAATGAAGGGCAGAAGATAATGAAGGGCAAAAAAACGATTAAGTGTTGGGTTATCAACGGAAAAACCACCCCACAACCATATAACTATTTTGTTGCCAATCAAAGGTATGGCTGAAAATAAGTTAGTTATAACTGTTGCACCCCAAAAGCTCATTTGTCCCCATGGAAGAACATATCCCATAAAGGCAGTTGCCATCATTGCAAAAAATATAAATATGCCAATAAACCACACCATTTCTCGCGGTCTCTTATAAGATCCGTAATATAATCCACGCATGATATGAACATAGACCACCATAAAGAAGAGTGACGCCCCAACAGCATGAGTATAACGTATCAGCCACCCATAACTTACGTCACGCATTATACGCTCCACACTATTGAATGCATGATCAACATGCGGAGTGTAGTGCATGGCAAGAAATATACCTGTTATTATCTGCAAAATCAGTGCTATACCAGCCAAAGAACCAAAATTCCAAGCATAATTTAAATTTTTTGGTACTTGATAAGAAGCAGCATGTTTTAGAAAAGAAAATATAGGCAGTCTATACTCTATCCAACCTGATATACCTTTTTCTTCTGTTATTTCTTTCTTGCTATCATCTTCCATAACTTAAAGTTTTTTTTCATCTTAACTGATTTAGAGGGATTTTTGATGACATACACCTTTAGATATTGTTGAATTGCTTAATAAACTTCGAGGACATTGATCAAGTTTTTCAAACTCACTAATTGCCATCTTAATATCCCTTTCTATAGCACTAACCTTTCTTTCTCTAATTTGCTCCAATGTCAAAAGTGAATCATCCAATGGTCTTGAATATTTCCTCCCGGTAAACTTTCTGATTACCACGTCAGCTAGCAGAGATGTTCCATTAAAATCAACTTGCGAAAAATCAATTGGGCTTCCAGTTAAATGTGCAACAGATTGCTGTGCAGGAGGTAAAGCAGGGACACTCTGAAACAAGCTACTGAGTGCAGCAGTTGTTGAAGTTTCCATCCAACTAAATGCACTATTAACAAAAGAAGAAGGCCTTACTCCACTGCTTGTTGCAGGATCTGGATTTACATTGATACTCTCTGCCTCTGCAGCAATTTCTTTTATCGTTTTACCTGGATAAAATAACTTAACATAATCTGATGGTGTCTCGTTCCTTATATTCTTAACATTACCAATATCAGCACCATTATCGTATAATATCTTAATTATTTTTGGAAGTTTTGAACTAATAGCCAAATATATAGGTGTTTGTCCCTGTTCGTTTTGAACATTGACATCAGCACGATATTCAATAAGAAGCTCAACTATTATTGAGTAGTTTTTTTCAACAGCAGCATGTAGGCATGAATTTTGTGAATAAGCAAGAAGATCAAATTTGCCGTTTGGGCTAGCACCATGTTTAAGTAAGACCTCCACTTTTTGCGGACTATTCTTGTCTATAGCCCAACCTACGAGAGTACGTTTTTTATCAGCATATGAAAAATAACCACTAATGCTTGCTCCTTTATCGATTAGAAGCTCTATCATTTCTGTGGTGCCCCTTGTAATAGCATAGTATATAGGAGGCACACGAAAAAAGTCCTCAATATTAACACCTGCGCCATTCTCAATTAAAAACCTCATCATCTCTAAATCTTGTTTATTAACAGCAATCGATAAAGGTGAGTTACCATTTCTATCTTTATAGTTAACAACATTAGCAGTATGTCTCTTTCCTTCTCTAATATACTTCTCAGCTTTTTGAAAATCATGTTCCCTTACTGCAGAACGTAGCCCGTCTCTCCATTTTTCAACTTCTGCTTTTGTAACCATAACTCCTCCTAAAGAGCAAAACTTCTGGTTGTATACCACATAATTTATGCATATACTAGCAAAATCTATATGTAAAGCTAAAGAAATTCCACAACGCAAGAGATTATTTTTTTCATTGTGTGTACCATGCTACATTTAGTTTTTGTACAAAACGCTATAAGTTTCGTTAATTTACTTAAATTTCGTAGCAGCTTATTCCCAACATGTAAGAGCTTAAACTTAAAGAGGATTATACGAAAATAAGCACTCAAGCTTGAGTGCTTATTTTAACTGATTTAAAGGGACTTTTGATGCATACCTTTAGATATCATTAAATTACTTAATGAACTTTCAGGACATTGATAAAGTTTTTTTTCACACTTACTCAGTGCTGTCTCGAAGTTTTTTTTCTATAGTGTTAAGCTTTCTTTCTCTAACTTCTTCTACTGTGAGAAGTGAATCTTCTAGTGGGCTTGAGTATTTTTTCCCTGTGAACTTTCTGATCATTACATCAGTTAGTAGAACTGTTCCATTAAAATCAACTTGTGAAGAACCAATCGGGCTACCATCTAAGTGATCAACAGATTGCTGTGCAGGAAGTAAAGTAGGAGCACTGCTGAATAAGCCATCGAGTTTGGCAGTGATTAACCAACTAAATATACTATTAACAAAAGAAAAAGGTTTTACTGCACTTCTTGGCACATAATCTGGAGTATCAACAGCTTCTAATTCTGACCTATCACTTATTCTAGCAGAGAGTAATAGTTCTGTACAATTATTTTTATGAAATTTTGATAAATCTAAGTATATTTTGCTCATGTCACAGCCATCACTGCAAAGACTTTCATAACCTGGTACAACCTCAAATGCCGTTTTGCCATTTGCATTTCTAATAATAACATTAATAATGTTATTATTGAGCAGAAGATTCCCGATATCTAATCGAAAATAAAAAAAAGGCTAAGTGTAAAGCTGTAAAACCTTGCGTTACTTGGGAAGTGGTACTACTAGTACAATGATATATCATTTTATTCTGTTTTGCTACTCATGGTAGTAATGTACGAGTAAGGAACAAGACATCCATCACTAACAGCATTAATATTAGCATTATTTCTAAGCAAAAACCGCACTATCTCTAAGCTACCTTTATAAACAGTAAGATGTATAGGTGACATACCATCTTTTTTACCATTAATAACCTCTTTTTCTTTATTTATATATCTTGCCTTTTTAACATATCTTTTAACTTTCTTAATATTAATCTCATCTATAGCCGCAAATAAATTCTTTTTCAATCTCTCAAGTTTTTTTTCATCAAATAGCTCCTAAAGAATAATGTTCGGGCTTTATATCATGCAACTTAATATGTACAAGCAAAATTTAAAGAGAAAACAATGGTTAAAATTAGGTCTTCATCAACCTATCACGTGCTGCGTTTAACTTTTGTGCAAAATATTCCGATCCTCCCTTGTCTGGATGGAACATTTTCATTAAATTTTGGTATGCCTTATTGATTTCATTTTGGCTTGCCTCAGAATTCAGCCCCAGTATTTTTAATGCTTCATCTTTGGACATATTATCACCAGTGTAATTTTTGGTGTAACTTTTACTGCTGTTAAATTCGTTCAAAAACTTACTTAATATAGAGTTCATCATAAAACTTATGTTATTTCTCTTTGCCAAAAAGAGAAATAATACAACAACGCTAGGTAAAACAAACGTGATTATTGTGAATATCAAAAAAAGGAAGAAGATGAATGACATGTATATTTTTTTATCATTTTATGATTAAATAGTAACAATTATAATTGTCATGGTAAATAACATGTTTATCCAGATTGAAGAAACACCAAACCCAAACACGCTGAAATTTCTTCCTGGTTTTGAAATTCTGAGCGAAGGAGAAACAGCTGATTTTTCAAATGCAGATGAAATAAAGAACTCCAAACTAGCAGTAAATCTTTTTCAAATAGAACATGTTGTAAGAGTATTTCTTGGTCATGATTTTATTTCGGTAACAAAATCGGATAGAATGAATTGGGATATAGTAAAAGTGGAAATTTTAACTACAATTATGGATCACTTTACTTCTGGTGGAAAAGCTTTTGATAAAGAAGGAGTAAGTGATAATAAAATGCTAGAGGAAGAATTCTTTAATGAAAATGATATAGAAATTGTAAATAGAATAAAAGAATTGATGGAGAGTTATATTAAACCTGCAGTTGCTCAAGATGGTGGTGATATCAAGTTCCGTGGCTATAAAGACGGAATAGTTTACGTTGAACTGCAAGGAGCTTGCTCTGGGTGCCCAAGTGCTGCAATTACCTTAAAGCAAGGAGTGCAGAGTATGATAAGCTATCACATACCAGAAGTTTTAGGTATAGAGACTATGCTATGACTAATCAAACAGTTAGAGGAACGAAAGATCTTCTGTATGATGAATGGTATAAATTTAAATACATAGAGCAAACAGCAAATAGAATCTCAAGTTTATACGGCTTTTTAACTGTTCAAACTCCGATATTTGAATACACAGAAGTCTTTACAAAGACTTTAGGTGATAGCTCAGATATTATCACTAAAGAGATGTATACTTTTATTGATAAAGGGGGAAAGAGCATAACTCTGCGTCCTGAGTTCACTGCAGCTATTGTTAGGTTACTCATTGAAAAAAAACTGCAAACACCAATAAAATTATTCTCAACAGGACCTACATTCCGCTATGAAAGACCACAAAAAGGACGACAAAGACAATTTCATCAGATAAATTTTGAGGTTTTTGGTATAGAAGATCTGAGAGTTGATATTGAATTGATATCACTTGCTCAGCACCTACTAACTGAATTTGGCATCAATAGGAATGTAAAACTAGAAATTAATTCTTTGGGCGATGGTAAAACAATAACTAAATATAGAGAAGCTTTGATATCGTATTTAAAAAAGTTTCAAAATGACCTATCAGAAGATAGTCAAAATAGATTGATTAAAAATCCACTCAGAATATTAGACTCTAAGGATAAGAAAGATAAAGAAATAATCTCTAACGCACCAAAAATCAGTGATTATTATACAAAAGAATCTTCATATTTCTTTGACCAGGTGTTAAATGGACTGCAAGCTCTTGGCATACCTTACACTGTAGATAGCAAATTAGTTCGAGGTCTAGACTATTATTGTCACACAGTATTTGAATTTGTCACAGAAGATTTAGGTGCACAAGGGGCAGTTTTTGGCGGTGGAAGATACGATAATCTAGTATCTTCAGTAGGTGGAAAACACACTCCAGCGATAGGATTTGCAGGAGGTATTGAACGCATAATGGAGTTAATCAATTATTCTCCGAAAGAAGAGCGACCTATTTACCTAATTCCAATTGGTAGAGAGGCTGGAGAACATACTCTAATACTTGCAAATGAATTACGCAGGCATGGTTTATACGTAGCTTATGAACATAGTGGAACTCTAAAAACCCGAATGAAAAAAGCAAATCAAGCAAATGCAAAAGTTGTATTAATCTTTGGTGATGAAGAGCTAAGCAGTAAAACTTTAAAAATTAAAAACATGGACACAGGTGAAGAAAAAATGATTGCTCGAGATAAAATCGTAGAAAATATCTAATCAGAAGCAATAGGAGTGTTAGCTATAGAAGAAAATTCCTCTGCACAAGAATTTTTCATAGCATTTAATATATCATAATCTGTAAAATCTAATTTTATTGGTGTAATAGTAATAAAACCTCCTTTTATTTTACTTATACTACCACTGCCTGAGTGCTCTCGAGACCAATTTAAGCTCAAAGAACCATTCAAGTTTTCAGTAAAAGTTAAATCACCATCAATGTTATATTCACCTTGTTCAGCAAACTCTACCCCTTTCACTTTTTCTGTAGCAGGAAAATTTATACT